>NZ_JBVHZJ010000076.1:0-39183 GCF_055574655.1 Streptomyces sp. NPDC029956
TCAACTAATCTGGCGTTGATTTTTGGCACGCTGTTGAGTTCTCAAGGAACGGACGCTTCCTTTGTACTCACCCTCTCGGGCTTTCCTCCGGGCTTTTCCTTCGTTCCGAAGCCTATCAGATCTTTCCGATCCGATTTCCTCGGCGCTTTCCGGTCCCTTTTGTTTTCACTCCGGGGGCCTTTCGGCGGTTCCGACTTTATCAGAATCATTCGGGCCGACCTAATCGGTGGCTTTTTTGATTCGAATAAGAATCGGGGTGACTCCGTGGAATCGAATTCCCGACCGGAGTGAGTGAGACTCTACTTGATCGCTGCCGAACTGTCCAGTTCTAGGCAACCGTTTAAATCTACCTCCCCACGTCTGCCATGTCAATGGCTTTTGTGGGCACCGGAGGACAGTAGCAGGTCAGCGGGGTCGTACGCACATCAGGCGGCGGCGGGGAGCTGCGCGCTGCGGTCCGGCTCCTCGAGGTCGCCCTGGTCGCCGGCGCGGGCGGCGCGGGCGCCGAGGACGTAGACGTAGGCGAGGAAGACCAGCTCAGCGGCGACGCCGATGGTGATGCGGGCCCAGGTGGGCAGGCCCGACGGGGTGACGAAGCCTTCGATCAGGCCCGAGACGAAGAGGACCAGAGCCAGGCCGATGGCCATGCCGACGGCGGCGCGGCCGCGTTCCGCGAGGGCTGCGCGGCGGGTGGTGGGGCCGGGGTCGATGACTGTCCAGCCGAGGCGGAGGCCCGTGCCGGCGGCCACGAAGACGGCGGTCAGTTCGAGCAGGCCGTGGGGAAGGATCAGGCCCAGGAACACGTCGAGGCGGCCCGCGGACGACATCAGGCCGATGCCGACGCCGACGTTCAGCATGTTGACGAAGAGGATCCAGAGCACCGGGATGCCCAGGAAGGCGCCCAGGACCAGGCACATGGCGGCGGCCTGGGCGTTGTTCGTCCAGACCTGGGCCGCGAAGGACGCCGCCGGGTTGCTGGAGTAGTACGTCTCGTACCGGCCGCCGGGGCGGGTCATCTCGCGGAGGTCGGCGGGGGCGCCGATCGCGGCCTGGACCTCGGGGTGCGTACCGATCCACCAGCCGATGAGAACGGCGAGCAGGGTGGAGAGGACGGCGGTGGGGACCCACCAGTGGCGGGAGCGGTAGACGGCCGCGGGGAAGCCGGCCGTGAGGAAGCGGGCCGCGTCGCGCCACGAGGAGCGGCGGGTGCCGGTGACCGTGGCGCGGGCGCGGGCCACGAGCTGGGTGAGCCGGGCCGTGAGCATCGGGTCGGGGGCGCTCGACTGCACGATCGAGAGGTGGGTGGCCGTGCGCTGGTACAGGGACACGAGTTCGTCTGCCTCGGCTCCGGTGAGCTTGCCGCCCCGGCGCAGGAGGTGGTCGAGGCGTTCCCACTCGGCGCGGTGGGCGGTGACGTAGACGTCGAGGTCCATGATCGGCTGCTGCTCCAGGCATCGGCTGCGGACGGTTCCGTACTGCTGCGGCGCGCTGCGGGTCAGCTTGGCAGACTGGCGTTCGGAGGGGTCGGGAAGGTCGGAGAAGGGTGGGTGCCGTGAGTGCCGTGAGTGACGTGGTGACCGGGGATGCCGTCGTACTGGGGTTGCAGCCTGCGCGGCTCCCGAGCCGGGCGTTGGCGGTGCTCATCGACCTGGTGGTGGTCTGGGCCGTGTACCTGCTGGTCACGCTCGGACTCGCGGTCGCGACCGCGTCGCTCGACGAGGCGGCGGTGACGGCCCTGTCCATCGCCTCCTTCCTTCTGATCCTGGTGGGGGCGCCCATCGCGGTGGAGACGCTGTCCCACGGGCGGTCGCTGGGGAAGCTGGCCTGCGGGCTCCGGGTGGTGCGGGACGACGGGGGGCCGATCCGGTTCCGGCACGCGCTCGTGCGGGGGGCCATGGGGGTCGTGGAGATCCTGATGACGTTCGGGGTCGTCGCCTGTGTCGCGTCGCTCGTGTCGGAGCGCGGGCGACGGGTCGGGGACGTCTTCGCGGGGACGCTCGTCGTGCGGGAGCGGACACCCGCGGCGCGGGTGCTCGCCGTTCCTCCGCCGCCGCCGTGGCTGGTGGGGCGTTTCGCCGGGCTCGATCTTTCGGCGGTGCCCGAGTCCCTGTGGCTGGAGATACGGCAGTACCTCACTCGGGCGCGTGAGCTGGACCCGGCGGTGGGGCGCCGGCTGGCGGAGCGGCTGGCCGACGAGCTGGTGGCGCGGACCGGGACGCCTCCGCCGCCGGGAGTGCCGGCCGACGCGTATCTGGCGGGGGTGGTCGCCGAGCGGCAGACGCGGGAGGCTCGGCGGGCGTTCGGCTCCGCAGGAGTCACCAGTGTGCCGGGGGTGGCGGGTGTGGTTGGGGTGAGTGGGGCGGTCGGGGCTGTGGGGATGCCGGCGCCGGGCTTCGTTCCTCCTGTCGCGCCTTCTCCGGCGGCCCCGCCGGCTGCTGCGCCGGTCGCCGCCTCCCCCGTGGCCGGTGGTCAGGAGGCCGTGGGACCCGCCACCGGGTTCGCTCCGCCCGCCTGATCGTCAGGGGAAGACCGACGGCGGGGTCTCCAGGGCTTCGAGCTCGATGCCGGGAGCGGAGAGGACCACGTCACCGGCGATGTGGACGGTGTGCCGTTCACCCGTGTCCAGGGCGCTGACCTGGTACTCGTCCACCATCAGCGGGCCGGTGTCAGTGGCGTGCGCTTCACTCTTCAGCAGGGCCCAGGACTGGTCGGTCGTGAGGGGGGCGAGCACGGGGTCCGTGAGGGCGACGAGCCTGACACGGGTCTCGGGGGAATCGGGGGTGAGACGCAGGAGTCGCGTGAGCGCGACGAGGAACGCCGGGGACGTGCCGGTGAAGGCGTGGGCGCGCACATTGCCTTCGGTGGCGTGGGTTCCGGTGGGGTCCGTGCGGACCCAGGTGACGCCGTCGAGGGCCGCGCCGCGGACCTGCCAGCCGGCGGCGTGGAGTTCGAGGCGGATGGGGCGGCCGAGTTCGTCGACGGCCAGGTCGACGGAGCCCTGATGGTCGCCCGAGGGGGTGGTGACCTGTGAGACGTAGCGCCAGCCGGAGGGGCCGGGCGCGCAGTGGAAGTGTTCGTCACCGAGGGGGGTGTGGTCGTGCGGGTCATGGAGCGAATATCGGCCGCGGGGCATGGGTCGGGTCCTCGGGACGGGGGCTTCCGGGTGTGGGGGTAGGGCCTGGGCCTGTCCGGCTCTGATCCGCCGGACGGGCCCGGTACGGGGCAGGCCCCCCGACACGGGGGTGCGGGGGGCCTGCCTGTTTCCTCTACGGGTGTCCGGGACGGCGCCGCGTCAGCGCGCGGGCGCCGCCGGCCGGGGCATCAGTAGCGGTAGTGGTCCGGCTTGAACGGGCCCTCGACCTCGACGCCGATGTAGGCGGCCTGCTCGGGGCGGAGGGTCGTCAGCTTGACGCCGAGGGCGTCCAGGTGGAGACGGGCGACCTTCTCGTCCAGGTGCTTGGGCAGCACGTACACGTCGGTCGGGTACTCCTGCGGCTTCGTGTAGAGCTCGATCTGGGCCAGGGTCTGGTCCGCGAAGGAGTTCGACATGACGAAGGAGGGGTGGCCGGTCGCGTTGCCCAGGTTGAGGAGGCGGCCCTCGGACAGCACGATGAGGACCTTGCCGTCGGGGTACGTCCAGGTGTGGACCTGCGGCTTGACCTCGTCCTTGACGATGCCCGGGACCTTGGCGAGGCCGGCCATGTCGATCTCGTTGTCGAAGTGGCCGATGTTCCCGACGATGGCCTGGTGCTTCATCTTGGCCATGTCCGTGGCCATGATGATGTCCTTGTTGCCGGTCGTGGTGATGAAGATGTCGGCCTTCTCGACGACGTCGTCCAGGGTCGTGACCTGGTAGCCGTCCATCGCCGCCTGGAGCGCGCAGATCGGGTCGATCTCGGTGACGATCACGCGGGCGCCCTGACCGCGCAGGGACTCGGCGCAGCCCTTGCCGACGTCGCCGTAGCCGCAGACGACCACGGTCTTGCCGCCGATGAGGACGTCGGTGGCGCGGTTGATGCCGTCGATGAGGGAGTGGCGGCAGCCGTACTTGTTGTCGAACTTCGACTTCGTCACGGCGTCGTTCACGTTGATCGCCGGGAAGAGGAGGTCGCCGGCCTGCTGCATCTCGTACAGGCGGTGGACGCCGGTGGTGGTCTCCTCGGTCACGCCGCGGATCTCGGACGCCAGCTGGGTCCACTTCTGCGGGTTCTCGCCGAGGGTGCGGTTGAGGAGACGGAGGATGTAGCCGTACTCCTCGCTGTCCGCGGTGGCGGGGTCCGGGGCCGAGCCGGCCTTCTCGAACTCGACGCCCTTGTGGACGAGGAGGGTGGCGTCACCACCGTCGTCGAGGATCATGTTCGGGCCGCCGGTGGGCGTGTTCGGCCAGGTGAGGGCCTGCTCGGTGCACCACCAGTACTCCTCGAGGGTCTCGCCCTTCCAGGCGAAGACCGGGACGCCCTGCGGGTTCTCCGGGGTGCCGTTCGGGCCGACGGCGATGGCCGCGGCCGCGTGGTCCTGGGTGGAGAAGATGTTGCAGGAGGCCCAGCGGACCTCGGCGCCGAGGGCGACCAGGGTCTCGATGAGGACGGCGGTCTGCACGGTCATGTGCAGGGAGCCGGTGACGCGGGCGCCGGCGAGGGGCTGCTGCTCGGCGTACTCGCGGCGGATCGACATCAGGCCGGGCATCTCGTGCTCGGCGAGGGTGATCTCCTTGCGGCCGAAGGTGGCCAGGGAGAGGTCGGCGACCTTGAAGTCCTGATGGGTGGCAGTCGTCATGACTGAGCTGCTCCTCGTGTGTTCGCGTGCGAGGGTCGGTTGGGGCGCCGGGCACCACGGAGGGTCCCTGGGCACACGAATGCCCGGGTTTTCCACGGTGCCGTCGTCGGAGGCCCTCTCTCCCTCGGCCGGTCCGCGAGGACCGCCCGACCGCCATCAGCAGCGACGTCTGGCTGGTCACGAATCTACACCGGACGGTGGGGCGGGCCACAGTCCGCGTCGGGCGGCGGGGCGTGATCCAGGCCCCGTACATACGCACGAGACCCCCGGGACCGTGGGGTCCCGGGGGCCTCGTGAGGAGGTGGGGCAGGTGCTCGCCGGTGATCACCTGGGGGTGCCGCCGGTCGGCCACCGGTCGGTCAGTGGTCGTCGCCGTCCGGGGCCTTCGTCAGGTCCGTGCGGGCCGGGGCGGCGTTCTCGTTGTAGATGTCCGGCTCCAGATAGATGACCCGGGCGATCGGGACGGCGGCGCGGATGCGCTCCTCGGCGGCGTTGATGGCGTGCGCGACCTCGGCGGCCGAGTCGTCGTGCTGGACCGCGATCTTGGCGGCGACCAGGAGCTCCTCCGGACCGAGGTGGAGCGTACGCATGTGGATCAGGCGGGTGACGGTCTCGCCGTCCACGACCGCGGCCTGGATCCGCTCGACCTCGTCGGTGCCGGCGGACTCGCCGAGCAGCAGCGACTTGGTCTCGGCGGCCAGCACGATCGCGATGGCGATCAGCAGGACACCGATGCAGAGCGTGCCGATGCCGTCCCAGACGCCGTCGCCGGTCAGCAGGGCGAGGCCGACGCCGCCGAGCGCGAGGACGAGGCCGACGAGCGCGCCGAGGTCCTCGAGGAGGACGACGGGCAGCTCGGGGGCCTTGGCCCGGCGGACGAACTGCGTCCAGGTGAGCCCGCCGCGGATCAGGTTCGATTCCTGGATGGCGGTACGGAAGGAGAAGGACTCGGCGATGATCGCGAAGACGAGGACGCCGACCGGCCAGTACCAGGCCTCGATCGGGTGCGGGTCCTTGATCTTCTCGTAGCCCTCGTAGATGGCGAACATGCCACCGACGGAGAAGAGCACGATGGAGACGAGGAAGGCATAGATGTACCGCTCGCGGCCGTAGCCGAAGGGGTGCTGCGGAGTCGCCTCGCGCTGCGCCTTCTTGCCGCCGAGGAGCAGCAGACCCTGGTTGCCGGAGTCGGCGAGCGAGTGGACGCTCTCCGCGAGCATCGACGACGAACCACTGAAGAGGAACGCCACGAACTTGGCTACGGCGATCGCCAGGTTGGCGGCGAGTGCCGCCACGATCGCCTTGGTTCCGCCTGACGCGCTCATGGGTGTACGGGGTCCCTTCGTCGATGCACCGGCTCTGTCGCCGCGGTTCGGCCGGTCATTGTCGCATCAGGTCACGACGGTGGCGCGAAAGACCGTCCCCGTACCGGTGAGTTCGGTCCGCTCGCCCGCGGGCACGAAGACGGATTCGCCGGCGGCGAGGGTCACTTCGCCCGCTTTCGGGCGGCCCGCGACGGCGAGCAGGATCTGCGGGGTGGGGCTCGTCAGGTCGTTCGGGGCCGCGCCCTCCGGCCGTACGAGACGGGAGAGGCGGAACTCGTCGATCGGGGTGTCGTAGACCTCTTCCCCGGACGGGGAGGCCTCGGGGCGCAGGACGGCCGGGTCGGTCGGCTCGAAGCGGACCACGCGCAGGAGTTCGGGAACGTCGATGTGCTTGGGGGTGAGCCCGCAGCGCAGCACGTTGTCCGAGTTGGCCATGATCTCGACGCCGAGTCCCGAGAGGTAGGCGTGCGGGACGCCCGCGCCCAGGTAGAGGGCCTCGCCGGGCTGGAGCGTGATCCGGTTGAGGAGCATCGCGGCGATGACACCGGGGTCGCTCGGGTAGTGGTGGGCGAGGGTCGCGTACGGGGTGTGCTCGCCGCCGAGACGGTCGGCGGCCGCGGCCGCCTCCGCCACGGTGTGCGCCATCTCGTCCGGGTCGGCGGTCAGCAGTGCCGTCAGGACCTCGCGGAGCGCGGCCTCTTCGGGGTGGGCGTGCAGGAGGTCGACGTACGGCTTGAGGGAGTCGACGCCGAGCGCGGCGAGCAGGTCCGCGGCCTCGACGGGCGCGCGGAATCCGCACAGGCCGTCGAAGGGGGTGAGCGCGCAGATCAGCTCGGGCTTGTGGTTGGCGTCCTTGTACGTGCGGTGCGGGGCGTCGACCGGGATGCCCGCCGCTTCCTCGGCCGCGTAGCCGGCCTGCGCCTGGGCGAGGTCGGGGTGGGCCTGGAGGGAGAGCGGGGCGCCGGCGGCGAGCACCTTCAGCAGGAACGGCAGGCGCGGGCCGAACTTGCCGACGGAACGCTCCCCCAGTTCGCCTACGGGATCGGCGTCGATCAGCGCGTTCAGCGAGCCGCGCCCGGTGCGGGAAGGGGCGCCGGGGTGGGCGCCCATCCACATCTCGGCCTGGGGCTCGCCGGTCGGGGCGACGCCGAGCAGCTCCGGGATGGCCGTCGTGGATCCCCAGGCGTAGGGGCGAACGGTGTTGACGAGGCGGTCCATGGTGCCTGCCAGCTCCTCGGGTGGTGACGGATGGTGAGGTGAGGGGTGTCGGGAGACAGGTGACAGGGGGCGGGTGGCGGGTGGGTTACGGGGTGATGGACGGGGTGGTGGACGCAGTGCTGGACGGGGATTTGTCCGTGTGGGGGTGGGGTCTGCGGGGTCGGGTGGGACTGGTGGGGTGAGGTGGGGCTCGGGGGTGAGGGGCCTGTTCTCCGGGGTGCGCTCAGAGCGCCGTGCGGCCCGGGGTCGCCAGGGAGAGGTAGACCGCCGCGAAGTCGGTCACCGCGAGCAGTTCCGCCAGGGTCTCCAGGTCACCACCCTCCTCCGGTTCCAGCTCGCTGATCGCCGTCTCGTGGCTCAGCGCCAGCTCGCGTGCAGCGTGGGCCGCGGTCAGACCGTCCGACGGACGGTCCCTCAAGAGGACCACCCGGGCGCGGAGCGCCTGCGGCTCGTCCACCCGGTCACGGAAGAAGTCCTCGGGGTCGGCGCCCGCCGCGTAGTCACCCGCGAGGAGGACGCCGTGGGCCGGGAGGGCCTCCGGGAGTTCCGCGGCGAGCGCCGGCAGACCCGCGAGCTCCGCCAGGACCGCGGCGAACCTGCGGCCCGCCGGGCCCGCGGCCGCGCCCTCCGTCCAGATCAGCGGCAGCGTGTCCGCGAGCTCGGCGGCGAGCGTCTTCGCCGGGTTGCTGTACGTGGCGATGGCCGGGCCGCAGCGCTCCGCCGTACGGTCCAGCCGGTCGGCGACCTTCTCCAGTGCCTCGGGCGGGGCCTCCAGGAGACCGACCCGGTCCAGCAGCATGAGCAGCGGGGTGAACAGGGCCCACAGGGTGCCGGGGCTCGCCGCGATGTTCTCGGCGTACTCGTTCGGGGCCTCGTTCGGGGCGCTGGCCATCGGCACGAACAGACCGCGTGAGCCGCTGACCGTCTCGGTGAGCGGCGAGGCCTTGGGCGCCACGGCGACGACGGTGATCCCGCGGCGGTACGCCTGCTCCGCGAGGAGCGCCAGGCCCGGTTCGGAGCCGTCCGTCGTCGGAAGCAGGAGCAGGTCCACGGAGCCCGCCCAGCCGGGCAGCGCCCAGCGCAGGGCGCCCGCGGCGGGGGCGACGCCGGTCGGCTGGAGGCGTACGACGGGTGCCGAGGCTCCTGCCAGGGCGCCGATCAGGTCGGCGACGGCCGCGGCGGCGGTGCCCGGGCCGGCGACGAGCACGGCGCGGGGGCGGCCCTCGGGGTGGAGGTCCGCGATGCCGGCCTCTGCGGCGTGCCTCGCCGCCGTCCTTACCCGGGCGCCGGCTTCGGCGGCGCCGCGGAGGAGGCCGCGGCGGTCTGCCAGGGCGAGGTCGTCCGGGGCGTCGAGGAGGGTCTCGTCGAGCATGGGGCGGGTGCCTCCGGTCGCGTCGTCGTCGCGGGGCCCTTGGGCGGGCGGCTCGGGCGGGTGCCCTGTGGTGCGGGGCCCTCGGGCGGGCTCAGCGTGCTGTGTGGTGCGGGCACTTTCCATGGTGCGGGGCTCGCGGTGCGCGTGCGGGGTGGTGCAGGTGCGGGGTGGTGCGCGTGCGGGTGGTGCAGGTGCGGGGTGGTGCGCGTGCGGGTGGTGCAGGTGCGGGGGGTGGTGCAGGTGCGGGGTGGTGCGCGTGCGGGTGGTTCGGGTACGGGCGGTTCGGGTGCCTGCGGTGCGCCCGGCCGTCGGCGGCGCGGGCCGGGGGCACGGCCTGGTCCCGTCCCATGCGGCTCGGGCCTGGTCCCGTCCCATGCGGTGTGAACCGGAGCCCCTCCGCAGGGGCCCGAGTCCCGCGCCGTACGAACCGGACCTCCGGTCGTGCACGCGGGTCGGGGACCCGCCGTGCGATGCGGGCCTGGTCCGAGCCCCCTGCCGCACCGGCCCGGAGCCCGGGACGCACTGCCGGGTCCCGTCACCCCGCGGCGCGAGCCGAGTCCCCCGGGGCGCGGAAGTCCTTGGCCGGGCACGCCGGCCCGGCTCCGTGCGGTGTGGGCCGGGGTTCGGGTCGTGGGCCGACGGTCCACGCCTGCCACGCCCTGCTTCGCGCCATCGGGTCGCTCCCTGGTGGCGGCGCCGTGAGGCGGTCCGTGTCGCGGTCCCCGCTTACGGGCGGCGGGCCTCGTCCGTCAGGAGGACCGGGATGTTGTCGCGGACCGGGTAGGCGAGGCCGCAGTCGGGGCTCGTGCAGATGAGTTCGGGGGTCTCGTCCGCCGTGCGGTCGTTCAGTGGAGCGTGGCACGCGGGGCAGGCCAGGATCTCCAGGAGGCCGGCTTCGAGCGGCATGGGGTGTCCCTTCGAACAAGCGGTTTCGGGCCAGGTCAGCCTACCGCCGGGGGACGGGGGGCGCCCCGTTCCCCGGCGGTGGGTGGCGCGCGGAGGTCAGGCCGTGGTGCGGACCAGGGCCAGGACCTCGTCGCGGATCCTCGTCATCGTCGCCTCGTCGCGGGCCTCGACGTTGAGGCGCAGCAGCGGCTCCGTGTTGGAGGCGCGGAGGTTGAACCACCAGTCCTGTGCCGTCACGGTCAGGCCGTCCAGGTCGTCGAGGGTGACGTCCCCGCCCTCGTACGCGGCCTTGACCTTGGCCGCGCTCGACTTCTGGTCCGCCACCGTCGAGTTGATCTCGCCCGAGGAGGCGTAGCGGTCGTACGCCGCCACCAGGGCCGACAGGGTGCCGTCCTGGCCGCCGAGGGCCGCCAGGACGTGGAGCGCGGCCAGCATGCCGGTGTCCGCGTTCCAGAAGTCCTTGAAGTAGTAGTGCGCCGAGTGCTCGCCGCCGAAGATCGCGCCGGTCTTCGCCATCTCCTCCTTGATGAAGGAGTGGCCGACGCGCGTACGGACCGGCTCGCCGCCCTGCTCGCGGACGACCTCGGGCACCGACCAGGAGGTGATCAGGTTGTGGATGATCGTTCCACCGGGGTGCTTCGCGAGCTCGCGTGCCGCCACCAGGGCCGTGATCGCGGACGGCGAGACCGGCTCGCCGCGCTCGTCCACGACGAAGCAGCGGTCGGCGTCGCCGTCGAAGGCCAGCCCGAGGTCGGCGCCCTCGGCCAGGACGCGGGCCTGGAGGTCGACGATGTTCTTCGGGTCCAGCGGGTTGGCCTCGTGGTTCGGGAACGTGCCGTCCAGCTCGAAGTACATGGGGACCACGTCGAGCGGCAGGCCCTCGAAGACCGTGGGGACGGTGTGGCCGCCCATGCCGTTGCCCGCGTCCACCACGACCTTGAGGGGGCGGATCGTCGTCAGGTCGACCAGGGACTTCAGGTACTGCGCGTAGTCCTTGAGGGTGTCCCGGTGGGTGATCGTGCCCGGGGTCCCGGCGGCTTCCGGCGCGCCGGTCTCCGACCAGCCCTCGGCGAGTTCCCTGATCTCCGTCAGGCCCGTGTCCTGGCCCACCGGGGCGGCGCCCGCGCGGCACATCTTGATGCCGTTGTACTGGGCCGGGTTGTGCGAGGCGGTGAACATCGCGCCGGGCAGGTCGAAGCTGCCGGAAGCGAAGTACAGCTGATCGGTGGAGCAGAGTCCGATCAGGGTGACGTCGGCGCCGAGGCGGGCCGCGCCGCGCGCGAAGGCGTCCGCCAGGCCGGGCGACGAGGGGCGCATGTCGTGGCCGATGACGATCGCGTTCGCGTCCGTCACCCGTACGAAGGCGGCACCGAAGAGCTCGGCGAGCGACTCGTCCCACTGGTCGGGTACCACTCCGCGGACGTCGTACGCCTTCACGATCTGCGACAGATCGGCAGTCACGGATCCACCCTCCTGAGTTCTCGGCACGCGTGTGCGGCGCGTGTACGGAACGCCAAAACTACCCGGAGTGGGGAGGGGGTACGTGGACGGTGGCCGGTTGCGCTCAGTTGTCCGGCGAGCGGAGCACTCTCAGGTGCCCTCTGCGGCCGACCTCCATGGGGTCGCCGCCGCGGCCCTTGCCGCCGGCCTCGGCCGCGCGTTCCTGGGGGCGGGCCGCTTCCCGTACCGCGTTGGCCAGGGCTTCGAGGTCGTCGCCGCTGGGGCGTGGCGGGGCGGATCCGTCGGTCAGCCGCACGACCTCCCACCCGCGTGGCGCGGTCAGGCGCTCGCTGTGCTGGGCGCACAGGTCGTAGCAGTGGGGCTCGGCGTAGGTGGCGAGCGGGCCGAGGACCGCAGTCGAGTCGGCATAGACGTACGTCAGTGTCGCGACGGCAGGGCGGCCGCACGCAGTGCGCGAACAGCGACGTACAGGGCTCACGACGTTGGACGGTACCGCACTCTTGAGCGGGCCGCGACGACTCGCCCACAGGTCACTCCACCGTGTCGCGCCGTGACCTCCGCCACCCCCCTTCGCGTGGCGCCCGCTCCGACCTGCGCGGGAGGGGGCACAAGGGGGTGGCGCCGGGAGTCGATCAGGACACTCGGGGGTATGGATCCGGTCATCCACGGCCAGATGGCCGATCGCGAGTGGCCCTCGAATCGGGCGGGTGGTTGGCCGGAACGTTCAGGTTTCGACAGGGGGTGGAGTGGTGCCGCCGGAACACCCGGGAAGGTGGCGAGGATGCGCCACGGTGCGGGGCACCGATGAGGGTTACGCTGCGTCAGTGATGGACAGTCCTGTGCCGCCGAGCCCTCCGCACCACTCCACGGAGCCCCCGGCGGAGCCCCGGGTGCGCCGCCGCGACCGGCACGGCCGCGGGATGCGGGGGCCGGTCGCCCCGCCCCAGGTGCCGCTCTCCACGAGCCGGGCCGACACCTTCCGCGATCTCGTCCTCGACTCGGTGGAGCGTCTCGAGCGGCGCTGGCCGCAGCTCGCCGACGTCGAGTTCCTCGTCATGGAGGTGCCGCCGTCGGTGCCCGGCGAGACGGTGCCGCTGGGCGGCTCGGCGCCCGCCGAGAAGAACGATCCCGCCCGGGTCGTCGTCTACCGGCGGCCGGTCGAGATCCGCTCCAAGAACAGGGACGAGCGGGCGCTCCTCGTCCACGAGGTCGTCGTGGAGCAGGTCGCCGAGCTGCTCGGGCTCTCCCCCGAGTCGGTCGATCCCCGGTACGGACAGGACTGACGGGACCGACCTGGGCCGGCAGGACCGACCGACCAGGCCGACCGGGCCTAGTCCAGGACCCCCAGGTCCTGGCGGGCCGACGGGACCTCGACCGTGCCCCGGTCGTCGACGAAGGTCTGGACGGTGAACATCGGGGTGCCGTCCAGCGGTACCGCCAGCGTCCTCGACGCGTACACCTTGCCCCCGGAGACCGGTTCGACGGTCAGCGCGTAGGAGCCCTTGAGGCCCCCGGGGACCAGGTCGGTCAGGGCCGTCGTCGTGCCCTCCCTGACCGTGACCGTCTTCGTCACCGGCGTCCCCCCGCCGGAACCCGCCGAGGCGGTGACCTTCACCTGCGCCGCCGCACCGACGGCGGTCAGGGCAAGCGTCGTCCCCTTGGCCCGGTTGTCGGCGATCGTCGCGCGGGCGGCGATCGCCGCGGTCGCCGGTACGAAGGCGACCTCGGTGTCGTCGCCCTTGCCGCGGACCACCCGCAGGGCGGCCACGACCGGGGTGGGCTTCTTCGGGTCGCTCGGGCTGAGCATCAGCGAGCCCACCTCGCCGCGGGTCAGGTCCGGCAGCTCGACGGCGGCCGTCATCCCCGACTTCACGTGCAGGGAGCGGGCGCTCGCCGGGACGATCGTGCCGCTCCGGGTGACCAGCTGGATCTTCAGGTCCGCGTCGTCCTCGCCCGGTACGAACGCCACGAGGCGTACGGAGGTGGCGTCCCCCGGGATGCCGGGGAGCACGGCGGTGCTCGCCGGGTCGGCCGAGGCCGCGAGCCAGTCGCTGCCGAGCTTCTCGTCGGCGGAGCCGATGGCCGCGCCGACCCGGCCGCTGCGGGTGGTGACGTGAACGGTGACGGACTGCTGCGCGGCCTCGCCCGTGAGGGTGGAGAGCAGGACGGGGACCGTGGAGCGGGCGGGGACCGGAATGCCCTCGGTGAACTGGGACTTGAGGACGCCCTCGGGGCCGTACAGCTCGATGTCGGCGACGGCGGCCGTGTCGTCCGGGTTGGTGAGGTGGACGTAGTCCTGGCGTTCCTTGGCGGTGGAGGCCGCGGGGAACCAGAAGTCGGTGTCGGGGGCGCCGCAGCCGAGGCCGAGGAGGCCGCGGGCGCCGCCCGCCGGGACGACGGTGGTCTGCTGGACGGTCCAGCCGGGGGCGAGGGCGCCGGTCGCCGCACCGGTGAGGGCGGGTACGGCGGGGCCGTTCGCCTCGACGGTGACGGGCTTGCCGGGGGCGGTGACGGTGGCCGGGGCCTTCGGGGCCTTCGCCTTCTGGCCGCCCTTGGTGGCGCCGCCGGAGGTCGTCGTGCTCGCGGCGGGCCGCAGCTGGGCGGTGGCGGCGGGCTTGTCGGCCGTGCCGGAGCCGCCCGTGCCGCCCTTCGCCGCGTCCGTACCGGCGCCGCCGGGCGGGGTGTACGAGGTGTAGAGGGTCTCGGCCACCTCGGAGGTGCTGGGCATCGGGCAGGCCAGGCCCGCGCGCTCGACCGGCAGCCGGGTGGGCGCCTCGACCCGGGGGGCGGCGGCGCCGTCCGGGGTGGTGAAGGACGCGAAGCCGGTGACGGCGGCGAGCGCCGTGGCGCCCGCGATCAGGGAGAGGGTCGTGCGCTTCACTGGTTGCTGCTCCCGTCGGGACGCTGCTCGGTCTCGTGGCCCTGGGGGTGCCCGTACCCGTAGTTGTACGGGTCGTACTGCTGCGGGTCGTACGGCTGCTGTTGCTGCCCGTACTGCTGCTCGCCGTACTGCCCCTGCTGCGGGTCGTACTGCTGCTGGTCGTAGCCCTGGTCGGCGTACGGCTGCTGCTGGTCGTACTGCTGCGGCTGCTGCTCGTAGCCCTGCTGGGGGTACGCGTACGGCTGCTGCTGGTACGGGTCGGCCGCGTACTCCTGGTAGTAGCCCTGCTCGGCGTACGCCTGAGGCTGGGGCTGCTCCTGGTGGCCGCCCTGCGGCTGTTCCTGGGCCTGCGCGTAGGCGGGGTCGTAGCCGCCGTCCCACCCCTGGGGCTCCTGGGTCTGCTGCTCCGGGATCGCGGTGGTGTCCTGCGCCGGGTCCTGGCCGTCGGTCTCGGCGGTCTCGCCCTCCGCCTCTGCCTCCGCGGCGGCGCGCAGGCGGCGGGCACGGCGGCCGTCGCCCTCGGTGGCCTGGGCGGGGATCGCGAGCTCCTCCTCGGGCAGGTCGTCGTCGATCTCGCGGCGCCGACCGGGGAGGGCGAGGACGAGGAGGAAGACGGCGAGGCCGACCTGGGCCCAGATCCACGCGGTCCGGGTGAGGGGCTGGTCGTACGTGAGGTCGAGGCGGCCGGCCTCGGCGGGGAGTTCGAAGCCCTGGGCCCAGCCGTCGACGGTGGTGCGGGTCAGCTCCTTGCCGCCGAGGGTGGCGGTCCAGCCCTCGTCGGCGCGGTCGGCGAGGCGCAGGACGCGGCCGGCGGGGCCGGCCGGGATGTCGGTGTGCGCCTCGACGGGGCCGGCGGCGACGGCGACCGGGGCGGTCGTCGCCTTGGCGGAGTCCGTGGTGCCCTGCGTCGCCCCGTCCGCGGTCTTCGCCGCGGGCGGGACGATCATGACGCGGGCGATCTCGCGGTCCACGCGCCAGAGCGCGCTGCCGTCGAGCTGGCTGAGGCGGCTGAGGCCGGGGGTGGAGTCGAGGACGCGGCTCATCTGGCGCGGCGCCCCGTCCCGTACCAGGACGTAGCGGATCGCGTAGCCGCTGAGCTGCTGGGTCTGGTCGGCACCGGAGCCGGCGACCAGGTGGGAGACGACGTCGTCGAGACGCGGGTCGTCCTCGGCGGCCGCGGTGAGCTCGGCGTCGCCGAGGCGGGCGCCGGAGCCGCGGACCAGGGTGTACGTGACCTCACCGGGCGAGGTGCCGCCGAGGACGAGGGTGCGGGGCTGGTCGCGGGTGCCGGACTCCTCGGCGACGAACGCCGGGACCTGGACCGGGTCGCGCCGGGTCAGCGGGCCGTCGGCGCCGGCGATCATCCAGCCGACGGCGGCGACGGCCGGGCCGAGCGCGCAGGCGAGGCCGATGAGGGCGGCGACGGGCTGGCGCCAGCCGAAGCCGTGGGCGGCGACGCGGGTGCGGCCGCCCTCGGCGCCGATCATGCCGGCGGCGATGAGGGCGGCGCCGTAGACGAGGGTGGCGGGTCCGGCCCAGCCGGTGCCGCCCGCGCCGTTGGACAGGGCGGCGAAGAGGAGGCCGGCGAGGCCGGCGGCCCAGGCGGCGCGGACGGCGAGCTGCCGCTCCTCGCGCAGCAGCCCGGCCAGGCCGGCGAGGACGAGGCCGGCCAGCAGGAGGCCGCCGGTGGTGCCGGGGCCGCCGGGGCTGGTGCCGAGCAGGTCGAGCGCGGTGGCCGTGCCCGTGCGGATGTCGAGGCCGGCCTCGCGCAGGAACGCGGCCGGGTCGGTGAGCAGGGTCAGCGACCAGGGGGCGAGGACGAGGACCGGGGTACCGACGGCGGCCAGGAAACGCAGCCCGTACGCGGTGATGTCGGAGCGGCGGACGACGAGCACGCCGAGGCCGAGGAGGACGGCGAGCGGCCAGACGACCGGGGTGAACGCGGTCGCGAAGGTCAGCAGGAAGGTGTACGCCCAGGTGGCCCGCCAGCTGCCCCGGTCCGGCCGGTTGAAGCCGTGGGCGGCGACGGCCGCGCGGGCCGTCAGCGGCAGCAGGATCGCGAGGACCGCGGTGCCGAGCCGGCCGGTGGCGAGGGCCCCGGTGGCGGCGGGCAGGAAGGCGTACGCGATGGCGCCCCACGCGCGCAGGAGCCGGGACTCGACGATGCCGCGGGCGGCGAAGTACGCGGTGAAGCCGGCGAGCGGGACCGAGCAGACGAGCAGCACGGTCAGCGCGGTGGAGGTGGAGCCGAGGAAGAGCGCGGAGAGCGCGGCCAGGACGGCGAGGTACGGCGGGGCGGTCTGGGTGCCGCCGGTGCCGAGGGCGTGCCAGCCGTCGGCGTAGCGCGACCAGAGTTCGGAGACGGTGTCGGGCGCGGGCAGCAGGGCGCCGCCGGCCAGCGAGCCGCCGGCGAAGAGGTTGCGGGAGGCGACCAGGGAGATGAGGAGCAGGAGGCCGAAGAGGACCGGGCCCGGCTTGCGGGCGATCTTCTTGAGCCGGGCGAACTGCTCGATCTCCAGGTAGTCGGCGTCGTCGCCGCCGGGTCCGGACTCGACGACGCCGTGGCGGGAGCCGCCGGAATCGGCCTCGGAGCCACCGAAGTCGGCGGTGATCTGTTCGACGGCGGCGCGGACGGTGGCGCCGGGCGGCGGGAACAGCGGGCGGAGTTCGGCCGCCGGGACGACGGGGTTCTTGCGGCGCTTGCGGGCGGCGAGGATCTTCTCGGGGCGCAGCAGGGTGGCGAGGAGGCCCATGACCTCGTCGACGGCCTGCCCGGGGACCTTGCCGACGAGGTAGGCGAGGGTGCGGAGCAGGGTGCTGACGACGAGCCGGACCAGGACGTACGGGAGGGCGGCGCCGCGGCTGTTGGCGAGGAGGGTGTAGACGGCGCCGGCCTTGTCGACGCGGTGCGGGTTGGCCGCGGAGCGTCCGGCGCAGTCGACGGTGCGGCGCTCGCGGGCGGAGGCCTCGGCGTGCCGGAGGACGGCGTCGGGGGCGATCAGGACGCGGTGTCCGGCGGAGTGGGCGCGCCAGCACAGGTCGACGTCGTCGCGCATGAGGGGCAGGCGGCGGTCGAAGCCGCCGAGCTCCTCGAAGACGTCGCGGCGGACGAGCATGCCGGCGGTGGAGACGGAGAGGACGGAGCGGACCTGGTCGTGCTGGCCCTGGTCCTGCTCGCGGCGGTCGAGCCCGGTCCAGCGGCGACCGCTGCGGGCGATGGAGACGCCGGTCTCCAGGAGCTGCTTCCGGTCGTACCAGCCGCGCAGTTTGGGGCCGATGACGGCGGCGTCCGCGTCGGAGTCGGCGACGCGCAGGAGTTCGGCGAGGGCGCCGGGCTCGGGGGCGCAGTCGTCGTGGAGCAGCCAGAGCCACTGGACCGGTTCGCCGTGCGGGAGTTCGGGGAGGTCGTACGCCTCGTCGTTCCAGCTCCGGCTGACCGGGTCCCAGCCGCTGGGGCGCTTCAGATAGGCGAGGTCCTCGGGTCCGAGCACGGGTGCGGTGCGGACGGCCTCCTCGACGGCGGCACCGAAGCCGGTGCGGCGGGCGAGATGGAGGACGCGGTCGGCGCCGATGCCGTCGGCGAGGAGCTGCGCCGAGTCGTCGGCGCTGCCGGTGTCGGCGGCGACCGCGTTCTGCACGGGGCGTTCCTGGGCGAGCAGCCCGGCGAGGGCGTCCGGCAGCCAGCGGGCGCCGTCGTGGGTGACGAGCACGGCGGTGACGACGTGTCGCGGAAACTCAGGAGTTGAGGACATCGAGCTACGGGCCCTCCGGCCGGGGTCGCCCGCGGGGGGCGTGGGAAGCGTCTCGGACGGAGGCCCACACTAACGGCTGCACGCGGAGCGGTCCGCCGCCCTGTGGACAGAGCGGGAGGAAGGGTTTCCCCTGACGGACGCGGAACGGTCCGCCGCCTGTGGGTGAACCACAGGGGGCGGACCGTTCGGTGGGTCCTTGTGTACGGGCCGTGCCGCGCGGGGCCCGGGAGGCTTCGCGCGGGACCCTGGAGACTGCTTCGCGCGGGGCCCGGGAGGCTTCGCGTGGTGCGAGCGGCGGCTCAGACCGCGGCCTTCTTCAGGCGGCGTCGCTCGCGCTCGGAGAGGCCGCCCCAGATGCCGAACCGCTCGTCGTTCTGCAGGGCGTATTCGAGGCATTCGGAGCGGACCTCGCAGGCGAGGCAGACCTTCTTGGCCTCTCGGGTCGAGCCGCCCTTCTCGGGGAAGAAGGACTCGGGATCGGTCTGGGCGCACAGCGCGCGCTCCTGCCAGCCGAGTTCTTCGTCCGCGTCCTCGACCAGCAGTTCCTGGAACAACTCGGTCATGTGCGCCCCTCGTCTGTTCTGTGCGTCCCCGTGGTCTTGCCGTTGCGAACCCGGCCGAACGACACGAGTGAAATTACAAGTTCGTGCTCTGCGCGAGTCAAGCCGAGATCTGCTATTGGGCCTCGTATTCACTCTGCGGAACCAAGCCTATGCGGAAAGTGTTCAAATCACCAAAAAACGAGACACATGCCACCGGCCTGGGCGCACCGTGCGCGACCCTTCACAAGGGAGGACGTCCGAGACTTGGATCTTGTTGCGATCCAGCCATGGAAGCGACCCGGATCACAGTCCGGTCACGGACCGGCCGAGATCCACATCGTGACCGAGCGTGGTCGATCACGAGGGTGCCGCCATGTTTACGGGCACGGTTGAAGCGCCATCTGTCCTGGTCCGCGGCTGAACAAACCTTTCTCCGCGCACTGTAACCGGATGAGGTGAAACATTACCCCCAAATCGGGCATTGGGTTGACAGTCGGGTGCCGTTCCGGCCACCTTTGGTGGCATGCCAGCGACCGCAGCGCTCTCCGCGACCCACAACCGTGGGTTCCGCAGCGCTGTCCAGGCGCGCTGTTGCTGTTGCTGTCCCAGCTGTTGATGCCGTAGAGCTCCAGCTTCTCTCCCAGCGTCACCCTGCGTCACTCGCGTCACCTCTTCACCGTGACCCCACCGCTTCTGTTTCTGCTGAGGAACCACCCCACCCATGAACATGGACAGCGACCTTCAGATCGCCGGCGACATCCTCGAGGTCCCGCACCTCCTCCAGCCCGAGCGCGCCCACCCCCAGACAGTGGCCGAGTTCGCCGGACTGGCACGCTCGATCGCCGACGACCGCGCCCAGTGGGCCCCGTACGTCGAGTACGACGCCACCACCCGCTGGTACCACCGGCTGCGCACCGGCCCCGGCTACGAGGTGTGGCTGCTCTCCTGGGTGCCCGGCCAGGGCAGCGGGCTCCACGGCCACGGAGTGTCCTCGGGCGTACTGACCCTCCTCGAGGGCGAACTGACGGAGCGTACGGAGCGGGGCACCCGGGCGCTCGCGCCGGGCTCGCAGCGGGTGTTCGCACCCGGGTACGTCCACGAGGTCGTCAACGACTCCCTCGAACCGGCCGTCAGCCTGCACGTCTACTTCCCCGGCCTCACCGAGATGCCGATGCACGAGTCGCTCCAGGCGCAGTGCGCCCCCGTCACCGCCCCTCGCACCCCGGGTGCCGTCGTCGCCTGACAGACTGCTGTGCATGCGCATTGTGGTTCTGGCCGGCGGTATCGGTGGTGCTCGTTTCCTTCGCGGCCTCAAGCAGGCCGCGCCGGACGCGGAGATCACGGTCATCGGCAACACCGGTGACGACATCCATCTCTTCGGGCTGAAGGTCTGCCCCGACCTGGACACGGTGATGTACACCCTCGGCGGTGGCATCAACGAGGAGCAGGGCTGGGGACGCACGGACGAGTCCTTCACCGTCAAGGAGGAACTCGCGGCGTACGGCGTCGGACCCGAGTGGTTCGGCCTCGGCGACCGGGACTTCGCGACCCACATCGTCCGTACGCAGATGCTCGGCGCGGGCTACCCGCTGAGCGCCGTCACCGAGGCGCTCTGCGCCCGCTGGCAGCCGGGCGTACGCCTGCTCCCCATGTCCGACGACCGCGTCGAGACGCATGTGGCGATCGAGGTCGACGGCGAGCAGCGCGCGGTGCACTTCCAGGAGTACTGGGTGAAGCTGCGCGCCTCCGTCGACGCGAAGGCGATCGTGCCGGTCGGCGCGGAGGCCGCGAAGCCCGCGCCGGGCGTCCTGGACGCCATCGCCGAGGCGGACGTCATCCTCTTCCCGCCGTCCAACCCCGTGGTGAGCGTCGGGACGATCCTGGCCGTGCCCGGGATCCGTGAGGCGATCGTCGCGGCCGGGGCGCCCGTCGTGGGCCTCTCCCCCATCGTCGGCGACGCGCCCGTGCGCGGGATGGCCGACAAGGTGCTCGCGGCGGTCGGCGTGGAGTCGACGGCGGCGGCGGTCGCCGGGAACTACGGTTCCGAGCTCCTCGGCGGCTGGCTCGTCGACACCGTCGACGCGGGCGCGGTCGCGGACGTCGAGGCGGCGGGCATCCGCTGCCGGGCGGTCCCGCTGATGATGACGGACGTCGATGCGACGGCCACGATGGCACGGGAGGCGCTGGCGCTCGCGGAGGAGCTGCGGTGACGTCGTCGGTGGAACCCCGGGAGGCTCCCTCGTACCGGGTCTGGGCGCTGCCCGGGCTGCCCGAGGTGACGGCCGGGGACGACATCGCCAAGCTGATCGCCTCCGTCTCGCCGGACCTCGTCGACGGGGACGTCCTCCTCGTCACCTCCAAGATCGTGAGCAAGGCCGAAGGCCGGGTGATCGCCGCCGACGACCGCGAGGAGGCCATCGACGCCGAGACGGTACGGGTGGTGGCGCGGCGCGGCACCCTGCGGATCGTCGAGAACCGTCAGGGGCTCGTCATGGCCGCCGCCGGGGTCGACGCGTCCAACACCCCCGCCGGGACCGTCCTGTTGCTGCCCGAGGATCCCGACGCCTCGGCGCGGCAGATCCGCTCGGGGCTGCGCGAGGCGCTCGGCGTCGACGTGGGCGTCGTCGTCACGGACACCTTCGGGCGGCCCTGGCGCGGCGGTCTCACCGACGTGGCCATCGGCGCGGCCGGAGTGCGGGTCCTCGACGACCTGCGCGGCGGTACCGACGCGTTCGGCAATCCGCTGAGCGCGACGGTGGTCGCCACGGCGGACGAACTCGCCGCCGCGGGCGACCTGGTGAAGGGCAAGGCGGCGGGTCTGCCGGTGGCCGTCGTGCGCGGCCTGCCGCACACGGTCGGCGGGGACGAGGAGCCGGGGGCGCGGGCACTGGTGCGCTCCGCCGCGGACGACATGTTCCGGCTCGGCACCTCGGAGGCCGTACGGGAGGCGGTGACGCTGCGGCGGACCGTACGGGAGTTCACCGGGGACCCGGTCGACCCGGGCGCGGTACGACGGGCGGTCGCGGCCGCCGTGACGGCGCCGGCCCCGCACCACACCACGCCGTGGCGGTTCGTGCTCTTGGAGTCGGAGTCGTCACGGGTCCGGCTGCTCGACGCGATGCGGGACGCCTGGATCGCGGACCTGCGGCGGGACGGCAAGTCCGAGGAGTCCGTCGCGAAGCGGGTCCGGCGCGGGGACGTCCTGCGCAACGCGCCGTACCTCGCGGTGCCCTGCCTCGTGATGGACGGCTCCCACCACTACGGCGACCCGCGCCGGGACGCCGCGGAGCGCGAGATGTTCGTGGTGGCGGCCGGCGCGGGCGTCCAGAACTTCCTGGTGGCGCTGGCCGGTGAGCGGCTGGGCTCGGCGTGGGTGTCCTCGACGATGTTCTGCCGGGACGTCGTACGGGAGGTCCTCGACCTGCCCGCCACATGGGACCCGCTGGGCGCGGTCGCCATCGGCCACCCGGCGGCGGCACCGAGGGAGCGGGCGGCCCGGACGGCTTCGGAGTTCGTCGAGGTGCGGTAGGCGCGGTGGCCGGTGCACCGGCCGAGTGCGGAAAAGCC
Source organism: Streptomyces sp. NPDC029956 (assembly GCF_055574655.1). Lineage (NCBI taxonomy): Bacteria > Bacillati > Actinomycetota > Actinomycetes > Kitasatosporales > Streptomycetaceae > Streptomyces > Streptomyces sp. NPDC029956. Next base: position 21,801 of record NZ_JBVHZJ010000076.1, read on the forward strand.
CTGCCCCCGTGACGGCCCGGCCACTATCGTCCGCCTCAGGCCATGTGTGACAAGGGGGGGCATGTTCACGTCCAGCACCTCGGGGCTCAGGCGGTGCATCGTCTGTGCTCAGCCGGTCAGCCCGAAGAAGCTCGTCCTCGTCCGTGACGGACGGCCGGCGCATCGCGCCTGCCGTCCGGTGACGGGCGTTCCCCTCCGGGTCGCGACCGCCGCAGCGGCTGCTGCAGCCGCTGCCGCTCCGAAGCCGCCGAAGCCGATGAGCCGGGCCGAACTGCTCCGTCGGCTCGACGAACTGCGCAGGCGGGACGCGCGGAGGAAAGGGGCCGAGTCCACCGGCGGTGCCGCCGCCGGGAAGCCGAAGCCCGCCAGGAAGGCGACTGCCGCGAAGAAGGCGGCTGCCCGCACCGGCTCCTCCGGGACGGCCGCGCGCGGCCCGCGCCGGACACCCTCCGACTCCGCCGGCGGTGTCCGGGCCGTGGCCTCCGGCGGGTCGCAGCCGTACTACGGCGTCGAGATGAAGTCCGTCGGCGGCCGGTGGGTGCAGATGCACCCGGACTCCGAATAGGGATCGGGACCGGCGACCCGGCCCGGGCGGGCCCCTAGATCCTGTCGTCACACTCCCGTCGTCGCCCGAAGGGCGGCCCCGCGGCGTCAGGTGCGTGCTCTCGGCGCGCCGGGCACAAGTCCTCGTACTGGAGTACTCGGGCTTGCGCCCGGTGCGGCGAGAGCGCGTGCATGGCGTCGCGGGGCAGGCGGGAGTTTGACGACAGGGCCTAGAGTCCCGTGATGTCGCCCGGGGTCATGCGGGGTGCTCTGCGGGGTGGGGTGTGGCCGCTGAGGAGGATCAGGCGGGCGGCGCGGTGGCGCTGGCCTTCGTAGGGGGCCAGGAGGGCCAGCATCGCCTCGTCGTCGGTCGTGCGGTCGCCCGCGAGGGCCCAGCCGATGATGCCGGGGAGGTGGAGGTCGCCGGTGGTGACCTCGTCGGGGGCGCCGTTGCTGCGCTGGATCGTCTCCGCGCTCGTCCACGGGCCGATGCCCGGGATCAGTTCCAGGCGCTTGCGGGCCTCGGGCGGGTCCATGTGCGCGGCTTCCTCCAGGCGGGCCGCGACCCTGGCCGCGCGAACGATCGTCGCGGCGCGCTTGCCGTCGACGTTCGCTCGGTGCCACTCCCAGGACGGGATCCGCGTCCACGTACGCGCGTCCGGCATCACGCACATGCCGTCGGGCACCGTCTCCGGGCCCGGCGCGGGCTCGCCGTACTTCCGTACGAGCAGCCGCCACGACCGGTAGGCCTCGTCCGCCGTGACCTTCTGCTCCAGGACCGACGGGATCAGCGACTCCATCACCAGGCCCGTACGGGTCAGCCGGAGGCCCGGGCGGCGGCGGTGGGTGGCCAGGACCAGCTTGTGGCGGGGGACGAAGGCCGTGGGGTCGTCCCCGGCGCCGAGCAGCGCGGGGAGGTTCTCCAGAAGCCAGTCCGCGCCCGCGCCCCAGGCCTCCGCCTCGGGCCGGCCGTCGCGGACGGCGACGCGGATCGTGCCCGGGCCTTCGGGGGTGCGGCTGGCCCGCCAGACGGAGCCGTCGGGGGTCACGCGGAAGGTGGGGTCGGCGGGGCCGCGGCGGAGGGGGCCGAGGGTGAGGCCGAGGTCCAGGGGAGCGGTGGCCTCTCGGCGGGGTACGGGGCTGTCACCGCCGCGGACGGTGCTGCGGGTGGTGGGTGGGGTGTAGCGGCCGGCCATGGCTATGAGCGTAGCCGGGGCGGGGACGCGTGCACACGACTGTGGTGCGGCGCGGAGGCATGCCCGACGGTGGCGCGGCACGGACGTATGCCCGCTGCGTGAGGGGGCATACGTCCGGTCGGTCGTCCTTGCTACTGGTCCGAGGAGAAGCGGACCGTGCCTGCCGGAAGGGTGGCGTCGCACCAGATTCTTATGCCGTCGCGGAGCTCGTTGTCGGCGCCCACCTGCGCGCCGTCGCCGATCACCGCGCCCGCCAGGACCGTACGCGCGCCGATGCGGGCGCCCGCGCCGATCAGGGAGTCGGTGACCACCGCGCCCGGTTCGACGACCGCGCCGGCCAGCAGTGTGGAGCCCGTGATGCGGGCGCCCTCGCCGACGACCGCGTCCGCGCCGACGACCGTGCCGCCGGTCAGCTTGGCGTCGGGGGCGACACGGGCCGACGGGAGGACCAGGCGGTCGCCGCAGCGGCCCGGGACGGCCGGGGAGGGAGCGCGGCCCAGGACCAGGTCGGCGGAGCCGCGGACGAAGGCCTGCGGGGTGCCGAGGTCCAGCCAGTACGTGGAGTCGACCATGCCCTGGAGGTGGGCTCCGGAGGAGAGGAGTTCCGGGAAGGTCTCGCGTTCGACCGAGACGGGGCGGCCGGCGGGGATCCGGTCGATGACCGAGCGCCGGAACACGTACGCGCCGGCGTTGATCTGGTCGGTGACGATCTCCTCGGGCGTCTGCGGCTTCTCCAGGAAGGCCGTGACGCGGCCGGTGGCGTCCGTGGGGACCAGGCCGAAGGCGCGCGGGTCCTCGACCCGGGTGAGGTGCAGCGAGACGTCCGCACCGGAGGAGGAGTGGGTGGCGACGAGGGCCTGGATGTCGAGGCCCGTGAGGATGTCCCCGTTGAAGATCAGGACCGGGTCGTCGGGGCCCGAGTGCAGTCGCGAGGCGACGTTGCGTATCGCGCCGCCGGTGCCGAGCGGCTCCTCCTCGGTGACGTACTCCAGGCTCAGGCCGAGCGCCGAGCCGTCACCGAAGTGCGGCTCGAAGACCTCGGCCAGGTAGGAGGTGGCGAGCACGATGTGCTCGACGCCGGCGGCGCGGGCGCGGGCCAGTTGGTGCGTCAGGAAGGGGACGCCGGCCGCCGGAACCATGGGCTTGGGCGTGTTGACCGTGAGCGGTCGCAGCCGTGTTCCCTTGCCACCGACCAGGAGGATCGCTTCTGTCACCTTGTCGTCTCTGCTTCCTGTTCGGGGCTGGTCAGCTCGCCCGTCTCGGTCGTCCGTGCGATATGACCGGTCAGTTTAGGCAGATGGTTGCCCCGATGACCCCATCAGCTCCTTCCCTGGTACTTCGCGGAGCTCGTGCGGGCCGTGCCGAGCTTGCCGTAGAGCCGTGCTCCGGGGCACTCCGTGGCGAACCCGTCACGGTGTCCGGCGATGGCGTTGAACTTGACCGTGCTGCCCTTCTTGTACAGGTTTCCGCCGCCTGAGACGAGATACGCGGCACCCTTCGGGTTCACCCCGTGCAGCCCGAGCTTCCAGGCCGTCAGACGGGCGACGGCGGTCACCACGGCGGCCGGCGGGGAGCTTTTGGTGAACGTGCCGAGGACGGCGATGCCCATGCTGTTGGTGTTGAACCCGAGGGTGTGTGCGCCGAGGACCGGCTTGGCCACTCCCCCGGCCCGGCCTTCGTAGATGTTTCCGCACTTGTCGACGGCGAAGTTGTAGCCGAAGTCTCGCCATCCACTGCTCTGGACGTGGTAGCGGTAGATACTGCGCAGGACGGAGGGGGCCTGAGCACAGGTGTAGTTGTTGCCGGTGGCGCTGTGGTGCACGAAGGCGGCCTTGATGCTCTTGGTGTAGACGAAGCCCTTCTCGCGGATGCTCTCGTCCGCGCCCCACCCCTTGCGGGTGATGATCTTGGGCCGGGGGCCGATGTACGGCTTCGCGGCGACCGACTGGTCGGGGACCTTGGCCTCGGTGGGGGCCTGCGCCTCGTCCTGGGCGGCCTGCGCGACGTCGGCGGCTTCGGCGGCCTGAGCAGCGTGCGGGGCAAGCACCTCCGGCAGCCTCGGCACGTACGGCAGCGTGACCTCCGTGGCCTCCTTCGACAGGGCGGGGATCCAGGCCGCGCCGAACGGGGCGAGCTGGGCGTTGACTCCGCTCACCGCCGCCTCCGCCGCGTTCAGGCCGGCCATGGTCAGCGCGGCCGTCGTCGTGCGGGACCACGAGGCCGCCGTGGCTGTCGTGGCCGCCGTCACCGCTGTGGCCGTCGCGGCCGTCCCGGTGGCCGCCGTGGACTCGGTGGCCGCGTCGGCCTCGGTGGCCGCCGTGGACTCGGTGGCCACGTCGGCCTCGGTGGCCGCCGTGGACTCGGTGGCCGCCGTCGGGTCCTGGGCCGGGTCACCGCCCGGGGCCTCGCCCGGGTCCACCAGTTCCAGCCGCAGGCCTTCGGGGAGGGGCTCGTCCCCGCGTACCCGGATCTCCACGCCGTCCGAGTCGCCCACCCACAGCGGGGCGGTGGAGCCCTTGACGGCCCGTCCGTGGCCTTCCGCGGTGTCCGGGTCGGCACCGTGTTCCTCGTTGTGGGTCTCCAGGTCCTGCCACTCCGACCAGGCGCCGCCGCCGGTGGCCCGGGTGCGGACCTGGACGACGCCGTGCAGGGCGGCCGCCGGGTCGTCCCAGACGACGCCGACGAGGGAGAAGGGCCTGACGTCGCGTCGGGTGAGTCCCTGTACGTCGGCGTCGTCCGTCCCGTCGCCCAGCGACCGGTCGCTGTCGCCCAGGGGCTCCAGTGGCAGGGACTGGGTGGCGCCGGGCAGTTCGGGTGCGGGTGGCTGCGCGGAGGCCGCCGGTGGCAGCCCGAGCGCCGAAGGCACCGCGGCCGCCGCGGGTGCGGCGAGAGAGACCGGCAGGGCGAGGACCGTCGCGCAGGTCACGGCGATCGAGGAGGCGAGTGAGCAACGCATGGGCCGATCGTGCGTACCCCGGGGCCGTTCCGCGCGTCGGGAACCCGCCGGGAAACCGACGCCCCGTCGGGCCGACCGGTGGACGGCGTCACCGGTACGGCGGACTCCCGCGCGGTGGCGCGCGTACGCTGTCCGGCGTGAACGCCAGCGACCGCACCCCTGCCGACCTGCTGCGATCCGCGCTCGCCGCGGACCCCGCCCGCCCCTTGGTCACCTTCTACGACGACGCCACCGGGGAGCGGGTGGAATTGTCCGTCGCCACCTTCGCCAATTGGGTGGCCAAGACGGCGAACCTGCTCCAGGGCGAGCTGTCCGCCGGGCCCGGCGACCGGCTCGCGCTGCTGCTGCCCGCGCACTGGCAGACGGCCGTCTGGCTGCTCGCCTGCTCGTCCGTCGGCGTGACCGCGGAGGTGGGCGGCGACCCGGCCGGCGCGGACCTGGTGGTCTCGGGGCCGGACACGCTCGAGGCGGGTCTCGCCTGTTCCGGGGAGCGGATCGCGCTCTCCCTCGCCCCGCTGGGCCGCCGCTTCCCCGCGGTGCCCGCCGGGTACGCGGACTACGCGGTCGAGGTGCCGAGCCAGGGCGACCGGTTCGCCCCGTTCGTACCGGTCGATCCGGGCGTTCCCGCGCTCGTCGCCGACGGTGTGGAACGCAGTGGGGCGCAGCTCGTCGAACAGGCCCGCGCGGACGCGGAGGCCCTCGGCCTCACGCCCGGCGCCCGGCTGCTCTCCGGGCTCGGCTACGGGGACTGGAAGGGCCTCTCGACGGGCCTGTACGCCCCGCTCGCGGCGGGCGGCTCCGTGGTCCTCTGCCGGAACCTGGACCAGCTGTCGCCCGAGTCCCTGGCGAAGCGCGTGGAGAGCGAGCGGGTGACGGTCACCGCGGCCTGACCCTCGATCACCCCGCACGCCTCCGCTCCTCCCGGTCCGCAGGCGCCCGTCCGATCCGCAGGCGCCCGTCGCTCCCGGTGGTGGTCCGCAGGCGCCCGCCCGCCCCGCCCGAGCGCCCTGCCGACGCGTCCCGCGTCCGCCCGCGCCGGCCGGGGCGGACGCCGGATGAACGCCGTCACCCCTCGTTCGGCCTACCGCCGCGCCGAGTCCACGCGTCACCGCGCCCCGTCCGGTACATGATCGGCGGGGGGAGTCGACTCCTTCCGCACAACCATGCGTGGGGTTCGGCCGTCTCCTTCTACGACCGGCGGCCGCCCGGCGCGCCGCCGACGCCATGAAGGACGGACTCAGACGTGACGGACCGTGGTGGTACGCCCGCCGAACCGGATCCTCCGGCATCGGAGGGCACGGCGCCGGAGGGCACGTCTCCCGGGGCTCCGCAGGAGCCGCGCCGCCGACGCCACTGGCTGCGGTGGACGGCACTCGGCGTCTCGCTCGTGGTGCTGGCCGCGGCCGGGGTCGGCTGGTGGTTCTACCGCAAGCTCGACGGCAACATCACCACGGACACCACCGCAGCCGACGAGCTCCGGAGGTACGAGAAGGAGCGCCCGACCGCGGTCGTCTCGGCCGCCCGGAACATCCTGCTCATCGGCTCGGACACCCGGTCGGGCGAGGGGAACCGGAAGTACGGCAAGGACCAGGGCACCCAGCGCTCGGACACGACGATCCTGCTGCACCTGTCGGCGGGGAAGAAGAGCGCGACGGCCGTCTCGCTCCCCCGGGACCTGATGGTGACGGTCCCGAGCTGCCGCACGGCGGGCGGGAAGCGGACCCGTGAGCAGTTCGCGCAGTTCAACTGGGCCTTCGAGTTCGGCGGTGCGGCGTGCACGATCCGTACCGTCGAGAAGCTGACCGGGATCCGGGTGGACCACCACATGGTGATCGACTTCCGGGGCTTCAAGAAGATGGTGGACGCCGTCGACGGCGTGGAGGTCTGCCTCAAGGAGCCGGTGAACGACCCGGCCGCGAAGCTGAAGCTGCCCGCGGGGCGCCAGACGCTCCACGGGGAGCAGGCCCTCGGCTTCGTACGGGCCCGGAAGTCGATCGGCAACGGCAGCGACACCGAGCGGATGGACCGCCAGCAGCAGTTCCTCGGCGCCCTGGTCAGCAAGGTGCAGAGCGACGGGGTCCTGCTGAACCCGACCAAGCTCTATCCGGTCCTGGACGCGGCGACCAAGGCGATCACGACCGACCAGGGGCTCGACTCGCTGCGCGACCTGTACGACCTGGCGCGTTCGATGCGGGCCATCCCGACGGAGAAGGTGCTGTTCCTCACGGTCCCCCGGCGCCCTTACGCGTACAACGCGAACCGGGACGAACTGGTACAGCCGGAGGCGAGTCAACTCTTCAAGCAGCTGCGGGAGGACCGGGCCGTCGTGGTGACCCCGGGCGACGAGAAGAAGGACGGGACGGGGCGCGGGAACGGCACGGACGGGAAGCCCGACGACGCGGACACCCCGCCCCCCTCCGCGACACCGACCTTCACGGGGCGCAGCGCCGCGGAAGGGGTGTGCTCCTAGCGGGGCCGCCGGAGGGGGCTGTGGGGACGGCGAGTAAAGGGCGCACCAAGGGGAGGGTGGGGAGGGATGAGGTTTGAGCAAATTGCCCGGTTGTAAGGGGCGTGGAATTTGTCACGCGCGTCGCCCCGCGCTGAACTGGGCGGATAGTGTGACGCGATCCGGTGCACCCCGACCGCGTGGTCGCACTCACCAAGGATCGAACGACCGAGAGAGCGGCGCCCACCGGGGGAGGCGCCTCGCGTGGCACCGACGGAGGACTCGAGTAACCGTGGACGCGCACAGCCGTGGACGGGCGGACGAGATCGACCCCGCCGACCAGTGGGTGCTCAACCCGCAGACGGGCAACTACGAACTGCGACTGGACGACTCCGCTGGGCAGTCGCAGCCGCAGACCCCGTCCGGTGCTCGTAGATCCACCGTTCCCGCTCCCGCGTCGCGCGACACCTCCGCCGACCCGTCCGTCGACGCGCCCGTACCCGGCCAGCGCCGCCGACGGGTCTCCGAGCCGGAGGGCGGCCGGGGCAAGGAGTCGCCCGCGAGCCGCCGCAAGCGCAAGCAGGGCGCGTCCCGCAAGAAGAAGGTCCTGCTGTGGACCGGCGGCACGATGGCCCTCGTCCTCGTGGGCGGCGCGACCGGCGCGTACCTGCTCTACAACAAGCTCGACGGGAACATCGACGTCGTCGACCCCGTGGGCACCCAGAGCAAGGGCTTCCGCAAGGGCGAGGCCTTCAACATCCTCATCATCGGCACCGACAAGCGGACCGGTGAGGGCAACGCGGGCTACGGCGACAACAACAGCCCCGGCCACGCGGACACGACGATCCTCTTCCACGTCTCCAAGGACCGGACGAACGCCACGGCGCTCTCCATCCCACGCGACCTGATGACGAAGATCCCCGAGTGCCAGACGCGGCAGCCCGACGGCCGGATCCTGACCATCCCGGGCCAGCAGCAGGCCCGCTTCAACGTGAGCCTCGGCCAGGACGGCCGCGACCCGGGCTGCACCATGCGCACGGTCAAGGAACTGACCGGCCTGACCGTCGACCACTTCATGATGGTCGACTTCAACGCCGTCAAGGAGCTGACCTCGGCCGTCGGCGGCGTGAAGGTCTGCGTCGAGAAGGCCGTCGACGACCCCAAGTCGCATCTGAAGCTGCCGGCCGGCGAGTCGGTCATCGAAGGCGAGAAGGCGCTCGCCTTCGTCCGTACCCGCTCCAGCTTCGGCAACAAGAGCGACCTGGACCGGATCAAGATCCAGCAGCAGTTCCTCGGCTCGATGATCCGGCAGATGAAGTCGAACGAGACCCTCACCAGCCCGACGAAGCTGTACGACCTCGCCGAGGCGGCGACGGACGCGCTCACCGTCGACAAGGGCATAGGGTCCCTCTCCAAGCTCCAGGACCTGGCCGGGGAGCTCTCCGGGATCGATACGAAGAACATCGCGTTCGCGACCCTCCCGGTCGTCGACAACCCGGCCGAGCCCAAGCCGATCACCGTGGTCCCGCACCCGACGCAGGCACCGCAGCTCTTCGCCGCGATGCAGGCCGACACCTCGCTCACCGAGGTGAAGAAGAAGCAGCAGGACGCCAAGAACGCCCAGGCGCAGGCCCAGGCGAAGCTCCTCCAGGGTGCGCGTGCCGAGGCCGTCGACGTACGCGTCGACGTCTTCAACGGCAGCGGCATCCAGGGCGCGGCCCAGTCGACCATCAACTGGCTGCAGAACGAAGAGGGCGTCACCCGCTCCACCAACAAGAGCAACGCCCCCGACAAGGCGGCGAAGACGACGCTCACCTACGCACCGAACCAGGCCGATCAGGCCCGCAAGCTCGCGGACATGATGGGTCTGGCCGCCACGGCTCTCAAGCCGGGCACGCAGGACGCCGGGGAACGCGAGCCCATGACGCTCGTCCTCGGTGCCGACTTCAAGGGCGCGGGGGTGCCCATCAGCGGTCCGGTGAAGGCGCCGGACGTCGAGAAGGTACAAGCTGACAAGCAGGTGTGCGCCAAGTAGTCCGGAAACACCGGCACTTGGCGGGCTCCTGACTGACGAGGGGACCTGGGGTGGGACAGAACAGCGTGCGTGGGGAGGGAACGCGTGGACGCGTTCCGCGCGCCCGTGAACTGGGCTGGGACGACGAGCTGCACGACGCCGGTGCGGCCACCGGTGCCGGGTCGGCCGACGCTCCCGAGGAGACGGACGAAGGCGCCGCCTCCGGTGGGACGACCCGCGCCGAGCGCCGACGTGGCGCCGGGAGCGGCAGCGGAAGCGGCAGCGGAAGCGGCAGCGGAAGCGGGGCCGACGGGCGGGCGGGCCACCGTCGTGGCGGCTCGCGCCGGCGGGCCAAGAAGCCCGGCAAGCGCAAGGCGCTGCGCTGGGTCGCGATCACGCTCGCGGTGCTGATACTCGGCACGGCCGGCGCCGGATACCTGTACTACGAGCACCTCAACGGCAACATCCGCGGCGGTTCGCGCGCGGGCGGCGAGAGCGGCGTCAAGAAGGCCGCGCCGAACGCCCTGGGCGACACTCCGCTGAACATCCTCCTGATCGGCTCCGACAGCCGCGCCGACGCCAAGAACGTGGCGCTCGGCGGCGGCAAGAACCTGCGTCAGTCGGCTCCGCTCGCGGACGTGCAGATGCTGCTGCACGTCTCCGCCGACCGGCAGAACGCCTCCATCGTCTCCATCCCGCGCGACACCATCGTGCCCATCCCGAAGTGCACGGGCAAGGACGGCACCACCTACCCGGCGACGACCACCTCTCCCATCAACGAGACGCTGGGGCGCGGGGGTCCCGGCTGCACGCTGACGACCTGGGAGAGCATCACCGGGGTCTACGTCGACCACTGGATGATGATCGACTTCGCGGGTGTGGTGGCGATGGCCGACGAGGTCGGAGGCGTCCCCGTCTGTGTGAAGACCGGAGTGTGGGACAAGCCCACCCGGCGCGTGAAGGGCGGCTCGGGCCTGAAGCTGCCCCAGGGCACCCACGAGATCCAGGGCAAGCAGGCCCTCCAGTGGCTCCGTACGCGACACGCCTTCGGCAACGACCAGGGCCGGGCCAGGGCCCAGCACATGTACCTCAACGGCATGGTCGAGAAGCTCCAGAAGCAGGACGCCTGGAGCGACACCGGTCAGCTGATGGGGCTCGCCGAGACGGCCACCCAGGCCCTCCAGGTCTCCGACGAGCTCAAGTCGGTGAAGAAGCTCTTCGACCTGTCGATGCAGCTCAAGAACGTGAAGATGAACCGCCTGACGACGGCGACGGTCCCGACGGTCGAGTGGTCGCAGGACGACAACAAGCTCGAGATGGTCAAGTCGTCCGCCGACAAGATGTGGGCGATGCTCCGCGACGACATCGCGTTCGACAAGAACGGCAAGCCGGCCACGACCAAGCCGAAGCCGAGCGCCTCCGCGAAGCCGAAGACGGCCGCCGAGGACCCGGGCTCCTTCCCGGTCACCGTCGCCAACGGCACGGCGGGCACCGACGAGGCGCCCGTCGAGGGCCGCGCGAAGGCGATCACCGCGGCGCTCGCGGAGAAGGGCTTCACGCAGGCCGGCTCCTCCCAGGAACCGCAGCCCCGTGAGGACACGGTCGTCCTCTACCCGAAGGACGCCGGCGACCAGGGCAGGGCGAACGCCGTGTCCGTGGCGAAGGCCCTCGGGCTGCCGGAGGCCAAGGTCAGGGCCGACGCCAAGGCGGAGGGCATCACGCTGATCGTCGGGGCGGACTGGCGCGAAGGGACCGCCTACAAGAAGCCGGTGGCCGAGGCGGGCGACCTGCCCGATGGTGCCGACGACAAGGCGACCTGCATGGACATCTATTCGGTCTACCAGTGGGACGGGAAGAGCTGACCCTCCCCTGAACGCGTGATGGCCGGGCCCCGTGAGGGACCCGGCCATCGGCCGTCGAGCGTGAAGTCGCCGCGGGGAGGGCGGGGCGGGGGCGTCAGACCGTCTCGGACTCGCCCGTCAGGACCGCCGGGCGGCGGCTCGCGATGACCTTCCGCGCCAGCGAGCGCGGGCTCGTCAGGAAGCCGTACCCCCACGACATGTGCATCGTCGCCAGCGCCACCGGGATCTGGACGCGGGCCCTGAGCGGCAGTCCCCTGCCCGCGGGGAGCGAGCCGGCCGTGATCGCCGCGAGGTAGCCGGCCGGGATCACGAAGCCGAGCGGGGTGAGGACGGCGCCCACGACCAGGCCCGCGGCGATGACGCACACGGCGGTCGGCGGGGCCAGGTAGCGGAGGTTGATCGATCCCTGGTGGTAGCGGGCGACGACGTGACGCCAGCGGCCGTAGTCCTTGTACTGCTTCGCGAGCGCGCGGACGCTGGGCCGCGGGCGGTACTGGACGCGCAGCTCCGGCGAGAACCAGATCAGGCCGCCGGCCTCGCGGATGCGGAAGTTCAGCTCCCAGTCCTGGGCGCGGATGAACTCCACGTTGTAGCCGCCCTGCTGTTCGAGCGCCTCGCGCCGGAACACCCCCAGGTAGACGGTCTCGGCGGGGCCCGCCTCGCCGCCCGTGTGGAAGGCGGCGTTGCCGACGCCGATCTTCGAGGTCATCGCGGCGGCGACGGCGTCCTCCCAGGCGTTCTCACCCTCGGCGTGCATGACACCGCCGACGTTCTGCGCGCCGGTCTCCCCGAGGAGCCGGACGGCCGTGGCGATGTAGTTCGGGGAGAGCATGCCGTGACCGTCCACCCGCACCACGATCGGGTGACGCGAGGCCTTGATCGCCGCGTTGAGCGCCGCGGGCGTACGGCCCGTGGGGTTCGGGACGGTCGTGACGCGGGCTCGGGGATCGGACGCGGTCTCGGCGACGAGCTCCGCGGCGATCTCGTCGGTGCGGTCCGTGGACGGCCCGAGCGCGATCACCACCTCCATCTCGCCGTCGTACTCCTGCTCCAGGATGTGACGTACCGAGGTGCGCAGATACCGCTCCTCGTTGAGCACCGGCATGATCACGGAGACGGGGGGCAGCATGGTTCCTCGGGGGTTCGGGGGTCTCCCCCCGGGACGGCGGTTCTGCTCGCCACGTTACCGCGAACGGGGGACAGCGGGCGTGCCGCCCGGGTGGTGCTGCCTTGCGCTGATCGTATGGGCCTACCGTGCTCACGGTCCCCTTTGTCACACCCGCGGAGGTGTCCGTCCGTGCCCACACCGCCCCGCACGCCCCGTCCCCGGCCCGCCGCCCGTTCCGCGCCGGTCCGCCGGCGGCGGAGGCGCCCCCGGTGGGGGATGCGGATGGCGACGGCGCTCTCCGTGACGGTGCTCGCGGCGGGCGGGATCGGACACGCGCTGGTCACCGGGCTCGACACCGGGATCACCCGGGTCGACCCCTTCAAGGACATGAAGAACCGGCCGCAGGCCGGGCACGGGATGAACGTCCTCGTCGTCGGCACCGACGGCCGTGACCGGATCACCCCCGAGGAGAAGGCGAAGTACCGGCTCGGCGGGGCGCCCTGCCACTGCACCGACACGGTGATGCTCGTCCACATCTCGGAGGACCGGGACCGGGCGAGCGTGGTGAGCCTGCCCCGTGACTCGTACGCCGAGATGCCCGAGCACACGGATCTCACCAGCGGCAAGAAGCACCACGCGCACCCGGTGAAGCTGAACGCGGCGTACGCGGAGGGCGGGCCCTCGCTGACCGTACGGACCGTCGAATCGATGACCGGCGTCAAGATCGACCACTACCTGGAGGTCGACTTCACCAGCTTCATGCGGACGGTGGACGCCGTCGGCGGGGTGCAGATCTGTACGACCCGGCCGGTCAAGGACTCCTACAGCGGGCTCGACCTGCCGGCCGGCACCCATGAGCTCGACGGTGGGCAGGCGCTGCAGTACGTGCGCTCCCGGCACATCGACGGGGCGGCGGACATCGGGCGGATGCAGCGGCAGCAGCGGTTCCTGGCGGCGCTGATCGAGCGGATCACCAGCGGCGGGGTGCTGTTCAACCCGGTGCGGTTCCGCGAGGTCGCCACGACGATGCTGAGCTCCGTCCGGGCCGACGAGGACTTCGGTACGGATCAGCTGCTCGCCCTCTCCAAGGCGATGCGGGGCTTCACCCCGGCGTCGTCGGAGTTCGTGTCCGTGCCGATCGGGGACATGAGCTTTCCCGTGAAGGGGATCGGGTCGACGGTGAAGTGGGACGCGGGGAAGGCGCAGAAGCTGTTCCGCGCGCTGCGGGAGGACCGGCCCCTGGCCGCCTCGACGCCGGGTTCCCCGTCCTCGGCGAAGGCGCCGAAGGGGGTGGTCGTGGATGTGGCACCGCGGACCGTGCGGGTGCAGGTCTACAACGGGACCCGGAAGGACGGGCTCGGCCGGAAGGTCGACGACGCGCTGCGCGGGACCGGCTTCGACACCACCCGGACGCCGATGACCGGGGCCGGGAAGGAGCGGGCGCGGACCCTCGTGGAGTACGACCCCCGCTGGGACCGCTCGGCGAAGACCCTCGCGGCGGCGCTGCCGGGGGCGGAGCTGCGGGCCGTGAAGGGGCGGGGCGGGACGCTGCGGGTGACGGCGGGAGCGGACTACAGGGGAGTCACGGCGGTGCGGAGCGAGGAGACGGCGCGGGGCGGTCCGTTCGAAGCGGTGACGGGTGACCGGGTGGTGTGCCCGTGACGACGGAGGCGGTGTCGGCGGACGCCGGGCGGTCGGCGTCCGCCGCCGTGCTGATCGTGACCTGTGTCTCGACCCTGATCGTCAACGCCAACACGTCGGCGGTGAGCATCCTGCTGCCGGCGATCAGCGCGGACACGGGGATGTCGCTGGACACCCTGCAGTGGGCCGTCACCGGGTACTCGCTGGTGGGCGCGGCGGTGATCGTCACCTCGGGGGCGCTCGGCGACGTGTTCGGGCGCCGGCTGGTGTTCCTGGGCGGCCTGGCGCTGTTCATCGCCTCGTGCGTGCTCATCGCGCTGTCCGGCGGTGGCGTGGGGGTGATCGTGGGCCGGGCGATCCAGGGGGCGTCGGGGGCGACGATCCTGGCGTGCGGGATGAGCCTGCTGTCCGTGTCCACGTCCGGTGCCGGGCAGGTGCGGGCGGTGACGCTGTGGGGCGGCGCGTCGGCGGTGGGGGCCGCGGCGGGTCCGCTGGTCGGCGGTGTGCTGGTGGACGGTACGGGCTGGCAGGGGCTGTTCTGGATCGACGCGGCGATCGCGCTCGTCTGTGTCCCGATCACCCTGAAGGGCGTCGCGGAGTCCCGTGATCCCGAGCGCAGCCGCTCGATCGACTTCGCGGGGACCCTGCTGATCGCCGCCGTGCTGGCCCCGGCGCTGCTCGCGCTGAGCGAGGGGTCGGACTGGGGCTGGACGTCGGCCGCGGTGCTCGGCTGCTTCGCGGTCGCGCTGGTCTCGGCCTTCGCGTTCGTCGCGGTGGAGCGGCGGGTCGAGGCCCCGCTGGTGGACCTCCGGCTGCTGCGCAACCGCGTGCTGATCGGGGCGACGGTCGGGATCCTGCTGAGCGCGGGCGTGATCAACGGTCTGATGTACCTGGTCAGCCTCTATTTCCAGAACCCCGCCACACTCGGGCTGAGCCCGTTCCAGGCGGGCCTGGCCACGCTGCCCGCGACGGTGGGTCTGATCGCGGTCACGCCTCTCGTGCCCCGCTCGGTCCAGCGGCTGGGGATCGGGCCCGTGATCGCGCTCGGCTTCGCGGCGGCGACGGCCGGCTGTGCGCTGCTGGTGTTCGTGCAGGGCGACTGGCGGTACGGGGCGTTCGTGCTGCCGCTGGTGCTGCTGGCCGTCGGTCTGGGGCTCGTCAACGGACCGGCGAGTTCGGCGTCCACCTCGGCGGTGTCCGCCGACGCGGTCGGCGCCGCGTCCGGCATCTCGAACATGGCCCGGTACATCGGGGCGGCCGCGTTCACCGCGGCCGTGGCGACGGTCAACACGACGGTGGGTGCGTCACACACCGCCGACGGGGACGCGACGGCCGACGCGCTGGCGGCGGGCCTGTCCGGGGCGTGTCTGCTGCTCACGGTGGCGTCCGGGACGGGCATGCTGCTGTCGGTCCTGGCGGTGCGGGCCCGCCGCCGCCGGGCCGGGCCCGGGGCCTACGGTGCGGCCGCGGCCTCGCACGCGCACACCGTCCCCGTCGTTCCTCAGTCCTCGTAGCCCTCGGCCGCCCGGCGCTCGCGGAGTTCCTTGATCGCCTGGCGGCGGGCCAGCCGGTGGGTGCGGCGGATCTGGGCTTCCTGGTTGCGGCGCTTGTCCTGTTCCGTCTCCGGGAGGACCTGGGGGACCGGGCGCGGCTTGCCGTCCGCGTCGACGGCGGCGAAGACCAGGTACGCGGAGCCGACCTGGGTCGCGGGCGTGGACTCGTTCCAGCGCTCGGCGAGGACCCGTACGCCGACCTCCATCGACGACCGGCCCGTCCAGTTCACCTGGGCCTTCACGTGCAGCAGGTCACCGACCCGTACCGGCTCCAGGAAGACCATCTCGTCCATCGAGGCGGTGACGGCCGGTCCGCCCGAGTGCCGGCCCGCGACGGCGCCCGCCGCGTCGTCCACCAGCTTCATGATCACGCCGCCGTGCACCGTACCCAGGAGGTTGGTGTCGTGGCTGGTCATGATGTGGCTGAGGGTGGTGCGGGAGGCGGAGGTGGGCTTGCCCGGAATATCGCCCTGATCTGTCATGCCCTCCACCATATGCCGGGTCCCGCGGGCGTCGCCGTTCGGTCCCCTTTGCATCAGCTTGGCAACAGCACCGGTCCGAAATTCCCCCCGGCCTGTCGCGCGTAAAGGCATGCCCGGCACACTGGTCCGCATGAATGACTGGCCCGAAGACGGCGGCTACGGCCGTGGCAGCGCGAACTCCCAGCCCGAGGGACCTCGCCGGATGAGCCATGTGCAGCGTCCGCAGGTTCCGCAGCAGCCGCCTCGGCACGACCAGGGCTACAACCCGAACTTCACCCAGGCGCAGGGCGCGGGCTACGACTCCGGTTACAGCTCGGGCCAGGTCTACGGCGGCCCTCAGGGCGGCGGACCCCAGGGCGGCGGGCACGGCACCGTACCGCCGCAGTACGCGCCGGGCCCCGGCTCCGGCGGTCCCGGGCGGCCCGCCCCGGACTGGCGCAAGCGGATCAAGGTCGGCTCGATCGTCCTGGTCGTCGCCGTCACCGCCTGGGGCATCGGCACGTACGCCTGGGCCAGCTCGCAGATGCGCAACGAGGTCGACCTCTCCAAGGTCATCGAGCGTCCGGCCGAGGGCGACTGCACGACGTATCTGATCGTCGGCTCCGACAGCCGTGAGGGCATGTCCGCCGAGGAGAAGAAGAAGCTCCACACCGGCTCCGCCGAGGGCAAGCGGACCGACTCGATGATGATCCTCGCGGCCTGCTCCAGCGGGAACACGATGGTCTCGCTCCCCCGTGACTCCTGGGTGACGATCCCCACCTTCGTGGGCTCCGAGTCGGGCAAGACGTTCCCGGCGCGCGGCGGCTCCAAGCTGAACGCCGCGTACGCGATGGACGGCCCCGAGCTGCTCGTCCGTACCGTCGAGTTCAACACCGGCCTGCGCATCGACCACTACGCGGAGATCGGCTTCGCCGGCTTCGCGAACATCGTGGACGCGCTCGGCGGCGTCGAGCTGAACATCGAGAAGGGCTTCAAGGACAAGAAGTCGGGCGCCGACTTCCAGGCCGGCACGCAGACCCTCAACGGCGAGCAGGCCCTGGCCTTCGTCCGGACCCGGTACGCCTTCGCCCAGTCGGACCTCCAGCGGACGAAGAACCAGCAGAAGTTCCTCTCCGCCCTGGCCAACGAGGCGGCGACGCCGGGCACGATCCTCAACCCGTTCGCCCTGTACCCGACGCTGGGTGCCGGTCTGGACACGCTGATCGTGGACAAGGACATGTCGCTGTACGACCTCGGCAAGATGTTCTTCGCCATGAAGGGCATCAGCGGCGGCGACGGCAAGTCCATGAACATCCCGATCTCGGGCAGCGCGCCGCAGAACTCCCTCAAGTGGGACATGCCGAAGGTGAAGCAGCTGGTCGAGCAGATCAAGAACGACGAGAAGGTCACCGTCGAGTCGAACCGCTGACCCGGTCGCGCGTACGGACGTACGGGAAAGGGCGCCCTCCCCCGCCGGGGAGGGCGCCCTTCTCCGTGCCTGCCCGGGGTTACGGGAGGTTGCGGGCCATGACGATGCGCTGGACCTGGTTGGTGCCTTCGTAGATCTGGGTGATCTTGGCGTCGCGCATCATGCGCTCGACGG
>NZ_JBVHZJ010000077.1:0-38802 GCF_055574655.1 Streptomyces sp. NPDC029956
AATCCACACCGAACCCGGAAGGCCCTCACCCGTTCAAGAAGCCTCAGCCGAGACCTGCGTCACCTGTCCACAACCTCCCGGGACAGAACAACTAGTCCCTGGTGCGTGTGCCGCCCGTGGGGGCAAGTGCGTAGACAAGTAAAAAATGTAACTCGGTAACGTTTTCCGTTAGGCTTGTCGGAATGACGTCACCGGATCTCGCACCCGACCTCGATCCTGATCTCGCACCCGCACCCGCACCCGACCTTGATTCCGACCTCGACCTCGGCTCGGAGCTCGCTCGCGAACGCTCCCACCACGACGCCTGCCGTGCCGCCCTGACACGGATGACCGAGGACGTCGCCGAACAGGTCGTCACGGGCGAGGACACCGCCGCGTCCGGCGCCGACGCCGAGGCGCTCGGCCGCCATCTGCGCAGTCGCGCCAAGGAGATGCGGGAGCAGCCGCCGGGGCCGCTGTTCTTCGGACGCCTCGACCTCGACGACGGTCAGGTCCACCACATCGGCCGCCGCCGGATCGGCGAGGACCCGGCCGCCCCGCCGCTCGTCGTCGACTGGCGCGCGCCCGTCTCCCGCGCCTACTACCAGGCAGGCGCCCGCGACCCGCAGGGCGTGCTCAGGCGCCGCCGTTTCGGCTGGGCCCCGTACAGCAGGGGCGCTTCGGAGGATCTGACCGCGTTCGAGGACGAACGGCTCACGGCGGGCGGGGAGGTGACGGTCAGCGCGCTGCTCGCGGGGGAGATCGAGCGCCCCCGGGTGGGCCCGATGCGGGACATCGCGGCCACCATCCAGCCCGAGCAGGACGACCTCGTACGCTCCGACCCGGCCGCCTCCCTGTGTGTGCAGGGCGCGCCCGGCACCGGCAAGACCGCCGTGGGCCTGCACCGGGCCGCGTATCTGCTCTACACCCATCCGCAGCGGATCCGGCGTTCCGGTCTGCTCGTCCTGGGCCCGCACCGCGCGTTCCTCTCGTACATCTCCGAGGTGCTGCCCTCGCTCGGCGAGACCGGGGTCCGCCAGGCCACCCTCGACGACGAGATCGCCCGCCACCCGGTCCGCGCCGAGGACGGCGAGGCGGCGGCCCGGGTCAAGCACGACGCCCGGATGGCGGAGGTGCTGCACCGTGCGCTCTACGGCAGGGTCGACCCGGCACCCGCGGAGGACCTCGCGGTGGCGGACGGCTCGTACCACTGGCGGCTGCCGGCCGCGCAGCTCGCCGCGATCGTCGCGGACGTACGGGAGGAGGCGCCGCCCTACGCGACGGGCCGCGAGCGGGTCCGCGCCCGGATCGTGCGGGCCCTTCAGCTCCGGGCCGAGCGCCGGTGGGGGCCCATGGGCGCGGCATGGGCACGACGGATCGAGCGGGCGCGGGCGGTGACGGCGTTCCTCGACGCGTGCTGGCCGAAGGCGACCCCGGAGGAGGTGCTCGCGGGCCTCCTCACGGACCCCGCCGACCCCGCCCTGGCGGCGGCCGAGCGGGCGGCGATCCGCTGGGAACGGCCGCCGCGTTCGTACCGCTCGGCACGCTGGACCGCCGCCGACCTCGTGCTTCTCGACGAGCTCGCGGGCCTGGTCGAGCGGCCCGGGGGCTACGGCCATGTCGTCGTCGACGAGGCCCAGGACCTCTCGCCCATGGAGTGCCGGGCGATCGCCCGCCGCACCGAGTTCGGCTCGCTCACCGTGCTCGGGGACCTCGCCCAGGGAACCACCCCGTGGGCGGCCCGCGACTGGGACGAGCAGCTGGCCCACCTGGGCAGGGCCGGGGCGCCCGTGGTGCCGCTGACCCTCGGCTACCGGGTCCCGGCGGTGATCGTGGACCTCGCCAACCGGCTCCTGCCGTCCCTGGGCGTGGACGTACCGGCGGGCCGTTCCGTCCGGAAGGACGGCGTGGTGACGGCCGTCCGGACCACGGACCGCCTCGATCTGCCCGGCGCGACGGCCGCGGCCGTGCGCGAGGCGCTCGCGGCGGAGGGGTCGGTCGGTGTCATCACGGCCGACGGCATGGTCGGTCCCGTGGCGGAGGCCGTAGGGCGGTGCGGGGCGGGGGAGCGGGTGACCGTGCTGCCCGCGACGGTCGTGAAGGGCCTGGAGTTCGACCATGTCGTCGTGGTCGAACCGGCCGCGATCGTGGCGGCCGAGGCGCGGGGACCGAACCGGCTGTACGTGGCGCTCACGCGGGCGGTGTCACGGCTGACCCTGGTGCACGAGGCGGAGCTTCCGGAGTGCCTGGCGCCGTCGACTTCTCGTAGAGCAGGGTGAGTTCGGCGCCGATGCGGGCGAGGGCCGTACGTGCCTCGGGCGGGTCGAGGAGTTCCACCCGGGCGCCGAGACCGGCCAGTTGGGCGGCGACCACCTCGGGGGAGGGCCCGTCCGCCTCGAACGGCCTCCAGTCGTCCCCGGCGCGTTCCCCGTACCGTATCCGCCCGCCGAGCAGACCCTCCAGGACCGACTCCGTGCCGGGGGCGGCCCGGCCCCGTACCGTCGCGGCGACCATCCGGTCCTCCATGCGGGCGGCGAGCGTCCGCCAGGCGGTGGGGAGGTCGAAGCCTTCGGGGCGCACGGCGGGGGCGCCGGTCTCGGCCACGGAGGTGACGCGGCCGATCCGGAAGGTCCGCAGGCCGTGCTCGGTGCCGGCGACGAGGTAGCGGACCCCGGACTTCGCGGCGATTCCGAGCGGCTGGACGGTGCGCTCGCGCGGTTCGCGGCCGGGGCGGGCGTAGCCGATCCTGACCTCCCTCGCGTCGACCACCGCCCGCTGGAGCGGGGCGAGTCGGGCCTCCTCCGTCTCCACGCCCGCCCAGTCCGTGCCGTCGGAGACGCCCGCGCGGGCCGCCGCCTCCGCGCCGTCCCGGAGGGTCGCGGGGAGGGCCCGTACGAGCTTCCGCAGGGCGGTCCGGGTGCGGGGGTCGGCGGCGGTGTCCGGTCCGGTCAGGAGGAAGAGCGCGCGGATCTCGGGGGCGGTGAGGCCGGTCAGATCGGTACGGGCTCCGCCGACGAGGGGCCAGCCGCCGCCCTGGCCCGCCTGCGAGTACACCGGGATCCCGGAGCTCGCGAGAGCTTCGAGGTCCCGGCGTGCGGTGCGCTCGGACACGTCCAGTTCGGCGGCCAGTTCGGCGGCGGTGACGCGCTGCCGCGTCTGGAGGAAGAGCAGGGCGGCGACGAGTCGGTCGGCTCTCATGCCGCCATTGTCGCGGGAGTGTCGGTGTCCTTCGCCGGGTCGGGCGTCACCGGCTTGTCGGGACGGCGTAGGACGGTGAAGGCGAGCGCCAGGGCGGCGAGCAGGAGACCGGCGCCGACGGCGAACGCCAGGTGGTAGCCGCCGGTCAGGGCCTCGTCGGCGGGCCGGCCGGCCTCGGTGAGCGACCCGGTGCGGGTGGCGGCCAGGGTGGAGAGGACCGCGACGCCGAGGGCCATGCCGATCTGCTGGGTGGTGTTGAACAGGCCGGAGGCGAGGCCCGCGTCCTTCTCCTCGGCGCCCGACATGGCGAGCGAGGTGAGGGCGGGGAGCGCCAGGCCGAAGCCGGCGGCGAGCAGCATCACGGGCAGCAGATCGGTGACGTAGGAGGCGTGGACGGGGACGCGGGCCAGCAGGCCGAGGACGCCGACGAGCAGGAGGAGTCCGGTGAGCAGGACGTTCCGCTCGCCGAAGCGGGCGATGAGGCGGGCCGAGACACCGAGGGAGACGGCGCCGATGACGGCCGCGGCGGGCAGCATCGCGAGACCCGTCTCGGCGGCCCCGTATCCGAGGACCTTCTGCAGGTAGAGCGCGACGAGGATCTGGAAGGAGAAGAGCGCGGCGACCATCAGCATCTGGACGGCGTTGGCGCCGGAGACGCTGCGCGAGCGGAGGATCCGCAGCGGCATGAGCGGGTTCGCGGTCTTCGCCTGGCGGACGAGGAAGCCGGTCAGGAGGACGAGCGCGAGGGCGCCGAGGCCGAGGGTGTGGGCCGAACCGGCTCCGTACTCCTCGATCTTGACGACCGCGTAGATCCCGGCCATGAGGCCGGTCGTGACGAGCACCGCGCCGAGGACGTCGGCCCCCGCCCTGAGCCCGAGGCCCCGGTCGGAGGGGAGGGCGCGGAGGGCCACGAGGAGGGTGGCGAGGCCGATGGGCAGGTTGATGAAGAAGATCCAGTTCCAGGCGAGGGCATCGGTGAGGATGCCGCCGAGGACCTGGCCGAGGGAGGCGCCGGCGGCGCCGGTGAAGCTGAACACGGCGATGGCGCGGGCTCGTTCGCGCGGCACGGTGAAGAGCGTGACGAGGATGCCGAGGCCGACGGCGGAGGACATCGCGCTGCCGACGCCCTGGAGGAAGCGGGCGGCGATGAGGACGCCGGGGGAGGTGGCGACTCCGGCGAGGAGCGAGGCGGCGGTGAAGACCCCGGTGCCCGCGAGGAACATCCGCTTGCGGCCGATCAGGTCGCCGAGGCGGCCGGCGAGGAGGAGCAGCGAGCCGAAGGCGATCAGGTAGGCGTTGACGACCCAGCTGAGGCCGACGGGGGTGAAGCCGAGGTCGCTCTGGATGGCGGGCATCGCGACGGTGACGATGCTGCCGTCGAGGATCGTCATGAGCATGCCGGTGGCGAGGACGCCGAGGGCGAGTCGACGGGAGCGGGCGGGGGAGGGAGCGGAGGAGGGGGAGGAGGCGGAGGCGGAGGCGGAGGAGGTGCGGGGGGTGCGCGTGGGTGTGGGCACGGGGATCACTCCTGTTCGGTGGAACCGACAGGAGTGACATTAACAGAAGGTTTTGTTGCAGACTATTTTTTACGGAACGAGTAGGAGTCGTCCCTCCTCGTTCGGTGTCCGGATCAGCCGCGCTGGCGGGCCCGGCGGGCCGGCCTCGGGCTCTCGATCGGGGTCTCCAGGTGGCCGTTGACCAGCAGGTTCAGGGCCTTCAGCAGGGCGGTGCGCGCATCGTCGGGGAGGGAGGCGAGGGCGCTCTCGTGGACGCCGTCGACGATCTTCTGGCTCTGCTCCGCGACCTTGGCCCCCGCCTCGGTCACGGCGATGATCCGCGCGCGCCGGTCGGTGCTGGACGGCCGGCGCTCGGCGAGCCCCGCCTTCTCCAGGGCGTCGACGGTGACGACCATCGTCGTCTTGTCCATGTCCCCGATCTCCGCGAGCTGTGCCTGGGTGCGCTCCTCCTCCAGGGCGTGGACGAGGACGCAGTGCATCCGGGGGGTGAGCCCGATCGCGTCGAGCGCGGCGGTCATCCGGGTCCGCAGGACGTGACTGGTGTGGTCGAGGAGGTAGGAGAGGTCAGGCTCGGTGCGGGTGGGCGCCATGGCTGTCATGTCCCCAGGGTAACGAGGATCGATCCGTCGCGGATTATCGAGAAGTGGACGAACGGGGGTGCCGGGGCGCCCGCGACCCGGACAGGATGGCCCCATGGTGACCCCCCTCCTCTTCCTGGACGTCGACGGCCCGCTGATCCCTTTCGGGGCGGACGGACGGGAGTACCCGACGTACCCGCCGTCACCGCCGCCGTCCGTGAGCCCGCTCCTCGCACGGCTCGATCCCGCGCAGGGGCCGCGGCTCGCGGCACTCCCGTACACCCTCGTCTGGGCGACGACCTGGGAGGACGACGCGAACGCCTGGGTCGCGCCGCGCCTCGGGCTTCCGGCCCTGCCGCTGGTCCGGTGGCCCGAGGACGGGCCCGATCCCGCGCCGGGGGTGCACTGGAAGACGCCGGGGCTCGTGGCCTGGGCCGACGGGCGGCCGTTCGTGTGGGTCGACGACGAGATCGGCGCGGCCGACCGCGACTGGGTGGCCGCCCACCACCCCGGCCGGGTGCTGCTCCACCGGGTGGACCCCCGGCAGGGGCTCACGGCGGCGGACTTCGGGACGCTCGCCGCGTGGGCGGCGTGACCGGCTCTCCAGCCAACGCTCCAAGCAGCGCTCCGGGGAGCGCGACCCGCTGGGGGGGCGTGCGTTACGAGGTCGGCGACGTGGCCGAACTTCCCCTCTTGGGGCGGAAGTTCGACATCGCGCTCGGTGTGCAGTGTCTCGACTGCGCCGAGGACGTCACGGGGATGGAGCGGATGTGCCGCCGCGTCCACCGGAACCTGGTGCCTGGCGGCGAGTTCTTCGTGCTCGCCCAGCGGCCGGACTACCGGTTCGCCTGCGCGTCCCCGGCCCGGGCGCGGTCGTCGGCGCCGGGCGGCGGCGCCAGGGTGATCCCCGCCCCGGTGAGGATGCCGAGGTCCAGCTCCCAGTCGTACCGGGAGCGGTCCTCCCAGACGGCGAACGCGGCCCGGACGTGGTCCCTGGCCTGCGGCTCGCCCATCCCGGTGACCTTCAGGAGGTGGGCGAACGCCCGGTCCTCGATCCCGCGCACCTGGGCGAGACCGAAGTGGGTGACGGTGTGGCAGTCGGTACAGAGGCAGATGAGCCGCGTGAGGGTCTGGACGAGGGTGGCGTTGTCGTAGGTCCACCGCTCGTGGGCCTCCAGCCACCGCCGGTTCGCACGGTCCTCGCCCGCCCCGCAGGCCTCGCAGCGCTGTCCGGCCCGGCCGGTGATCATCCGGCGGAGCCGTTCCCAGTCGGCCTGGGCCACGCAGGACCGGACGTTGGTGAACCAGCAGGTGCGAGGCACGAGGTCGACGAAGAGGCCGCTGCCGTACGTCCGGTCCTCGCCGGGCAGCAGGTCGGGGACCTCGTTGGCGGCGGCCCAGCGGGCGAGCTCGGGCATCCCCGCCCGGGGCGCGAACCACCGCTTGGCGGCGGGGTCCCAACGGGCCCCGCCACGCTTGGCCGCGTCCTTCTCGGCGTACGGCACATCCAGCCAGACGCGTTCGACCGGCATGCGGACCCCTCCTGTCGGCCTCGGCCTCGGCCCGACGCGGGCGCTCCGGGTCATGGTGGCACGGGCGAGGGGGCCGACAGGAGGGTTCGGGGTACTACGAGGAGCGGGGCTGGGTGAAGCGCAGCATGTTGCCCGCCGGGTCGCGGAAGGCGCAGTCGCGGACGCCGTACGGCTGGTCGACCGGCTCCTGGAGGACCTCGCCGCCGGCCGCCCGGACGTGCTCGAAGGTGGCGTCGACGTCCTCGGTGGAGAAGATCACGCCGCGCAGCATGCCCTTGGCGAGCAGCTCGGCCACGGCCTGCCGGTCGGCGGGGGAGGCGTTGGGGTCGGCGAGCGGCGGTTCGAGGACGATCTCCACGTCCGGCTGCGCGGGGGACCCGACGGTCACCCAGCGCATCCCCTCGAAACCGACGTCGTTCCGCACCTCGAGGCCGAGGGCGTCGCGGTAGAAGGCGAGGGCCTTGTCGTGGTCGTCGACTGCGATGAAGCACTGCGAGAGCTTGACGTTCATGCCTTCGAAGCTACGGCGGACCACTGGATTCCGCTTCTCCGAAACTGATCGACGGGCGGCAGGAGCGCAGTCCCCCCGGGGCCACCGCAGTGCCGCCGCGGCGGCTCAGGCCTTGCGGACCGGCCGCGTACGGACCTTCGCGACGCACGCGGGGATCGCGGCCCCGGCCTCGTGGGGGCGGGCCCGGTAGGCGGACGGTGTCTCGCCGACGAGCTCGGTGAAGCGGGAGCTGAAGGACCCGAGCGAGGTGCACCCGACGGCGAAGCAGACGTCCGTGACGCTCATGTCGCCCCGCCGGAGCAGCGCCTTGGCGCGCTCGACGCGACGGGTCATGAGGTAGCTGTACGGGGTCTCGCCGAAGGCGGCGCGGAAGCTGCGGGCGAAGTGCCCGGTCGACATGAGGGCGACGGAGGCGAGTGCGGGTACGTCGAGCGGCAGCGCGTAGTCGCGATCCATCACGTCCCGCGCCCGGCGCAGCCGTACCAGGTCCTCCAGTGCCACGCCCACCAGCATGGCACGGGCGGCCTTGACGGGCAGGGGGGAGATTCCTCAGCACGTGGACGTGGACGTGGATGTCCGCGTCGGCGTGGGCTTCGGCGTGGGTGCGGACACGTGCGCGAGGAGACGGTCCAGCGGGCGGGGTACGTCGGCGAGTTCGAGGGCGTCGACGAGCGAGCGGGCGTACTGGCTCTTGCGGCCGCTGATGGTGCCCATGAAGCGCCGCAGCTGGCGCTCCACGTCCCGCTCCCGCTGGGCGGGCTGCTTCTGGAAGATGTGGAAGGCGCGCAGGTCGCCCTGGGCGTCGACGACCCCGAGTACCGACTCGGCGCCGAGGGAGCGGATCAGCTCCTCCTCCAGGTCGGCGTCGCACACGTAGAAGCCGAGCGGCTCCATGTCGGCGCGCGCCAGGTCGAGGCCGAGACCTTCGCGTTCGAGCGCGCGCGAGAAGTGGCCCTCCTCGCCGGCGTCGCACAGGCCGGCCAGCGGGACGCCGAGCCCCTGGGGTCCGAGCAGACGAACGAACCTGCCGATGTTGGTCGCCCCTCCGAGCGGAACGACGGCGATGCCCTCGGCGTCGAGGGAGCGGCCGTGTCGGGCCGCGAGCGCGTCGAGCGCGACGCGGTCGCTGACCCCCTCCACGAGCACGGCCGTACGCAGCTCGGTGCCGGCCGCCAGTTCGCGCGCGGCCGCGGCGGCCGCGGCGGCATCCGCGCCATCGGCCGCCCACTCCCTGACCGCCGCACGGAAGCGCCCCGTCGTCGTGTCCATGCGGCCCAGTCTCGCAGCAGCGACCGCGAGGATCACGGGGATTTACGGGAGGGCGATCACGAGGGACCTCGCGCAGGCGAGCGGCTCGGGCGCGGCGCGGGGGTGGACTGCGCCACGTCCCAGCGGACGTGCGCGGGGCTCTTCGGCCGCCGGCGACCGGGGGCGACACTTGCAAGCGGCTGCTTGCAATAGTTAGCAAAGGCTGGCATGGTCGGGGCATGGCATCGCTCAACGTCGGCAATCTCGGTGAGTACCTCCGCGATCAGCGGCGGACCGCTCAGTTGTCCCTGCGGCAGCTCGCCGACGCCGCCGGGGTGTCGAACCCGTACCTGAGTCAGATCGAGCGGGGGCTGCGGAAGCCGAGCGCCGAGGTGTTGCAACAGGTCGCGAAGGCCCTGCGGATCTCCGCCGAGACGCTCTACGTACGGGCCGGGATCCTCGACGAGAAGGAGCGGGAGGAGCTGGAGACGCGTGCCGTCATCCTCGCCGACCCCTCGATCAACGAGCGGCAGAAGCAGGTGCTGCTCCAGATCTACGACTCCTTCCGCAAGGAGAACGCCGCCGAGGCCGCCGCAGCGGCCGCCCAGGCTGCGCAGACCGCCCAGGCGGTCCGCACCGCCGAGGCCGACCCGGCCGGAGCCACCGAAGACGCCGGAACCGCCGGAGTCACCGAGGACGCCGGAACCGCCGAGCCCCCCGCGGGCGCCCGCGCCGCGGCCGCCGAGCGGTCCGCCGACGCGTCCGATGCCTGACCGCCCCTGAGCCAGCGCTCGCTCGTACGTCACCACCGGGAGGACCACCAGCATGGCCATCATCGACGAACTGCGTACCCCTCTCTACTTCGCCGCCGGCACCGCGGACCTCGCCGTGCAGCAGGCCAAGAAGGTTCCCGGCCTGATCGAGCAGATCGCCGCCGAGGCGCCGGCCCGCATCGAGGCCGTACGGAACACCGACCCCAAGGCCGTGCAGGAGAAGGTGACCGCGCAGGCCAAGGAGGCCCAGGCCACCGTGCAGTCGAAGTTCGCCGATGTCGTCGGCGGTCTCGACACGGACCTCAAGAAGCTCGGCGAGACCGCCCAGGACCTCGCCCTTCGCGGCGTCGGTGTCGCCGCCGAGTACGCCGTCAAGGCACGGGAGAAGTACGAGGAGGTCGCCGCCCACGGCGAGGAGGCCGTCAAGGCCTGGCGCGGGGACGTCGCCGAGGAGATCGTCGAGATCGCGGTCGTCGTCGAGCCGGAGGAGACCAAGGCCGAGGAGCCGGTGAAGGCCTCCGCCGAGTCCGGGTCCGAGTCCGTCGCGGCCGGGTCCGCCGAGGCCAAGAAGGCGCCCGCCCGGAAGACCACCGCCCGCAAGGCTCCCGCCAAGAAGGCTGCCGTCGCCGCCGAGAAGGAGTAGCACCGGGCACCAATACGGGTACCTGGTGCGTTGAACCGGGTACCTTGACCGCGAGGCGCTCTTCCCCTCTTCCCTAGGCGGTGCTCAGCATGTTGCGCGCGGGATTCGACTCCCTCCTCTCCCTGGTGATGTTCCTGATCTTCACCGGCTTCGCCGTCGCCGCGCTCGTCTTCGCCGCCATGGCGCGCGAGGACGCCTACCGCGCCGCCGAGAAGCAGACGAAGAAGTTCTGGCTGATCGTCCTGGGCATCAACCTGGCCCTGAACCTGCTCTTCCCGATGCTGTTCCTGCAGATCGCGGGCGTGATCGCCGCCATCGTCTTCATGGTCGACGTCCGCCCCGCGCTCCAGCAGGTGTCGGGCGGCGGAGGCGGCCGGCGGGGCGGCGGCTCCAGCAGCGACGGGCCGTACGGCCCCTACAACGGCGGCCGCTAGCCGTAGGAGCCCGTCGTACGGCGGGCCCGGACGTCTGAGCCGGACGCGCGGCAGGTCCGGACGTCGGAGCCGGGCGTACGGCAGAGGCAGACGTCCGTCAGAGCCGGACGTGAGAAGTGGCAGCAGGGCCCGGGGTCATCCCCGGGTCCTGTCCCTTTCCAGGGCCAGGACCGCGACGTCGTCCGTCAGCTCGCCGCCGTTCAGGGACCGGACCTCCGTCACCGCGGCCTCCAGGAGCTCGTCGCCCCGCAGGCCCGAGGTCAGCTGCCGGTTGATCATGTCGACCATCCCGTCCTGGCCGAGCCGCGGCGAGCCGGGGCCGGCCGAGCGGCCCTCGATGAGTCCGTCCGTGTACATGAGGAGGCTCCACGACCCGCCGAGCTCGACCTGCCGGCGCGGCCAACGGGCGCGCGGCAGCAGTCCGAGAGCCGGGCCGCCGTCCTCGTACGGGAGCAGCCGTGCCGCCCGCCCCTGCCGGGCGATCAGCGGTGACGGGTGCCCCGCCAGGCACAGGCCCGCGCGGCGCCCGTCGGGCGCGATGTCGACGGTGCAGAGGGTCGCGAAGATCTCCTCGCTCTCCCGCTCGTGCTCCAGGACCTGCTGCATCGTGGAGAGCAGCTCGTCACCGCACAGCCCCGCGAAGGTCAGGGCCCGCCAGGCGATCCGCAGCTCGACGCCGAGCGCGGCCTCGTCGGGGCCGTGGCCGCACACGTCGCCGATCATGGCGTGGACGGTTCCGTCGGGCGTACGGACCACGTCGTAGAAGTCGCCGCCGAGCAGGGCGCGCGAGCGGCCGGGACGGTAGCGGGCCGCGAACCGGAGGTCGGAGCCCTCCAGGAGCGGCGTGGGGAGCAGTCCGCGCTCCAGGCGGGCGTTCTCCTGCGCGCGGAGCCGGGACTCGGCGAGCTTCACCTGGACGGCGTCGGCGCGCTTGCGCTCGACCGCGTACCGGATGGCCCGGCTGAGCAGCCGTCCGTCGAGTTCCTCGCGGAAGAGGTGGTCCTGGGCTCCGACGCGTACCGCCTCGGCCGCCAGCTCGGCGTCGGCGGATGCCGCGAGCGCGAGGACGGCGTGGCGCGGGGCGAGCCGCAGGATGTGCCGCAGCGGGGCGAGCGGGTCGTCGCCCGCGGCGGCGCGGGGGCCGGGCAGGGACAGGTCGACGAGGACGCAGTGGACGTCGTCGGTGAGGAGCCGCTCGGCCTCGGTCAGGTTGCGGGCGGTACGGATGCGGACCCGGGTGCCGGCGGCGTCGAGCAGTTCGGGTACGGCAAAGGCACCCGCCGGGTCGTCCTCGACGACCAGGAGAGTGAGATCGGTGCGATCGGTGCCTGTGACTGTGCCTGTCATAGCGGTGGCGTCCATGGCGGTGGCGTCCGTAGTGGCGACGTCGCCGGGTCCCGCAACGGCAGAGACGTTTCTCTGACGCGGTACGGATACGGGCATCGGTCCGGGTTTCCTTCCCTCCCCCCGAGGGTGCGCAGGGCGCCGGGTGGCGTCCCGCCCGTCCCGGACCATAGCGCTAGGGCGGTGCGCAGCGGAATGGCGATCAGCGGGTCGGCGTCCGCGTCTCGATTGGCATATGCCGCGGAAGGGGAGGTACTTGCCTTCGAACGGCCGACGGGGCGCTCCCGAGGCAATGAGAAAGGTCACGCCGGGGCGGGCGCCCGCGGTTCCGCCGCCGCGCGTGGACTCCGTCACGTCGGGCGGGGCGGCGGCCTGTCACGTCCGCGGGCGGCGCTCCGTCACGCAGGGCGGACGACGCCCAGGATCTCCATCGAGCCGGCCCCCGCGAGCGTCACGTCACGGCCGGGGCGCGGCGCGTGCACGATCGTGCCGTTTCCGACGTACATCCCGATGTGGCTCGCGTCCTTGAAGTAGACGATCAGGTCGCCGGGCCGCATGTCCTTGATGTCCACGCGCGGCAGCAGGCGCCACTGCTCCTGCGAGGTCCGCGGAATCGGCCGGCCCGCCGTGCCCCAGGCGAGCTGGGTCAGCCCTGAGCAGTCGAACGAGTCCGGTCCCTCCGCGCCCCACACGTACGGCTTGCCGATCTGCGCGGTCGCGAACTGGATCGCCCTCTTCGCCGCCGGCGTCGTGTCCCCCTTGAGGCCGGCGAGGACACCGGTGCCGAGCCAGGTCGTCTGGGCCTTGGACAGCGCCAGCTCCTCGAGCCGCCGCAGCCGTTCCCGCTCCTCGGCGGCGAGTTCGGACTCCAGCCTCTTCGCGGCGGCGATCTTGCCGTCGATCTCCTTCTTCGCCTGGGCCTGCCGCACGCGGTTGGCCTCCAGCTTGGTCCAGTTCACGCCCGCGTCCTTGGCGTAGACGTCCAACTGGGCCTGGGTGCGGGTCATCTCACCGAGCAGGTCGGTGGTGGCCTTCGCCCCGGCCTTGAGGCGGCCGGCGTTGTCGAGGAAGAGCTGGGGGTCGTTCGTGAGGACGAGCTGCGCGCCGTCGGGGAGCCCGCCGTTGCGGTACTGGGCGCGGGCGGTGGCGCCGGCCTTGGCCTTGAGGGCCTCGATCTTCTCGCGGCCCTCCACGATCATCACGGCGACCCGGACGATCTCGGCGGACTGCTCCTTCGCCTTCTCCTCCGCGAGGTTGTACGCGTCGGTGGCGACGGCGGCCTGCCGGTACAGGGTGTCTATCTCCTGGCGCACCTCCTCCAGGCTCTTCCTCGGAGGAGGCGGCGGGAGCGGCGCGGCGGCGGCCTGCAGGGTCAGCGCGGGCGAGGCCAGCACGGTCAAGGCGCAGATCATGGTGATCGCGGCGGTGGCGTGGCGGCGTCGGTTCACGAGCTCCCCCTCGAGTGACCAAATCTGATTTACCGTCAGTAACTTAGCGGTGACCTTGGCGATAGTGCCATGCGAAACCGTAAAGCAACAGGGGAAACCAGGGCCTGTCGGGCCTGCTCCCCCCACGGGGGACGAGGGATACGCGTGTGGCGTTCCCGACGTACCGGAAATTCAGCGGCAGTTGGGAAAAGAGAGGTCTCGTTCACTCCCGCCCGGGCCGCCGACGCCCCCCCCGCCGACCCCTCGCCCCGCGGCGCCAGCGCCCCCACCGACCCCTCGCCCCCCGATACCCCGGCGACCTCTCACCCCCGCGGCGCCAGCGCCTCCCACCGCACCGTCACCTCGCCCTGGCGCCACCGCCGGGGCCCGTCCGTCAGCGGCCAGTCCGCCGCCAGGTCGCGGGCCGAGCGGATCCACCGCTGCCGAGCGCCGAGCGAGGCGTACGGCGCCGCAGCCGCCCACGCCCGGTCGAAGTCCCGCAGGAACGCGTACACCGGCTCGCCCGGCACGTTGCGGTGGATCAACGCCTTCGGCAGCCGCTCCGCCAGGTCCGACGGCCGGTCGAGCGAGCCGAGCCGGGTCGCGAAGGTCACCGTCCGCGGCCCGCTCCCGTCGAGCGCGACCCAGACGTGCCGGCGCCCGATCTCGTCGCAGGTGCCCTCCACGAGCAGTCCGCCCGGGGCGAGCCGCCCGCGCAGCCGTTCCCAGACGGCCGCGACCTGCTCCTCGTCGTACTGGCGGAGCACGTTCGCCGCCCGGATCAGGGCGACCCGGCCGGGTACGGGCACCTCGAAGCCGCCGTGCACGAAGGAGAGGCCCTCGTGCTCGTACGGCTTCGCCGCCTCGACGCGCGCGAGCTCGATCTCGATGCCGTAGAGACGGGTGCGGGGTTCGGCGGTGCGCAGCCGGGCGAGGAGCTCGACGGCGGTCCAGGGGGCGGCTCCGTAGCCGAGGTCCACGGCGACCGGCGGCTCGGGGGAGCTGCGCAGGCCGGGCCCGTGGACGGCGGCGATCCAGCGGTCCATGCGGCGCAGCCGGTTGGGGTTGGTGGTCCCGCGGGTCGGGGTGCCGACGAGCGAAGCGGACTGGGGGTGCCCCCGGGCGGAGCTCTGGGGGCGGGTGGTGCGCGGGGCCATGCCGAAAGGTTAAAGGGTGGGGGTGGCCCGTGGTGCGCCCCGGTAATGAATTGGCAAAACGGCATCGGCGACGGAAATGAAAGGCTCCGTTCCGGTGTTGTCCCGGCCGGAGGGCGCACCACGTCCTCCCACCGTCATGCCCGTGGTGCCGAGCTGAGCCGACCCGTTCAGCCCGACCCGCTGCCCGACCCCTTCGGGCTCGGCCGACCGGCTCGGCCCGAGCTGTTCAGCCCGACGTGCTCAGCCCCGACGTGTCGGACCCGACACGTTCGCCCCCGAGCGGAAGGACCGCCGACGTGAGCCAGTACGTGTCCCGGTTCACCGGTACCCGGCACCGGCATCCGGCGCCGGCCCGGCTCCGGCTCCCCGGCCGGAACCGCACCCCGCGCCGCGTGGCCATGCTCAGCGTCCACACCTCCCCGCTGCACCAGCCCGGCACGGGCGACGCGGGCGGCATGAACGTCTACATCGTCGAGCTGGCGAAACGACTCGCCGCCATCGACATCGAGGTCGAGATATTCACCCGGGCCACCACCGGCGGCCTCCCCCCGGTCGTCGAGCTCACGCCCGGCGTCCTCGTGCGGCACGTCGACGCCGGCCCGTACGAGGGCCTGGCCAAGGAAGAGCTGCCGGCCCAGCTCTGCGCCTTCACGCACGGCGTGATGCAGGCCTGGGCGGGCCACCGGCCCGGACACTACGACCTGGTCCACTCCCACTACTGGCTCTCCGGCCACGTCGGCTGGCTGGCCGCCCAGCGCTGGGGCGTCCCGCTCGTCCACGCCATGCACACCATGGCGAAGGTCAAGAACGCGGCGCTCGCCGAGGGCGACACCCCCGAGCCCGCGGCCCGGGTGATCGGCGAGACGCAGATCGTCGACGCCGCCGACCGGCTGATCGCGAACACGGCCGAGGAGGCCGACGAGCTCGCCCGCTTCTACGACGCGGACCCCGGCAAGCTCGCGGTCGTCCACCCCGGCGTCAACCTCGACCACTTCCGCCCGGCCGACGGCCGCGCCGCCGCCCGCGCCCGGCTCGGGCTGCCGCAGGACGCCTTCATCCCCGTCTTCGCCGGCCGCATCCAGCCGCTGAAGGCCCCGGACATCCTGCTGCGCGCCGCCGCCGAGCTCCTCGACCGGGACCCCTCGCTGCGCTCGCGCATGGTCGTTCCCGTGGTCGGCGGCCCGAGCGGCAGCGGCCTGGCGAAGCCGGAGGGGCTGCAGAAGCTGGCCGCCCGGCTCGGCATCGCGGACATCGTGCGCTTCCACCCGCCGGTGGGCCAGGACCGGCTCGCCGACTGGTTCCGTGCGGCGAGCGTCCTCGTCATGCCGTCGTACAGCGAGTCCTTCGGGCTGGTCGCGATCGAGGCGCAGGCGGCCGGTACCCCGGTCGTCGCGGCGGCGGTGGGCGGCCTGCCCGTGGCCGTACGGGACGACGTGACCGGCTTCCTCGTCCAGGGCCACGACCCGGTGGACTACGCCCGCGCGCTCGGCCGCTTCGTGGCGGACCCCTCACTCTCGGCGCGGATGGGCGCGGCCGCGGCCGCGCACGCCGGTTCGTTCGGCTGGGACACGGCGGCCTCGGGCACGGCGGATGTGTACACGGCTGCCGTGCACGACCATCGGCTGCGCGAGAACCGCCGTCGCGTACGCTCCCACCATGTCTGATCTTGAGGACGTCCGGCGGACCGTCGAGGACACGTTCAAGGACGCGGAACTGGAGTGGGAGTCCCCTGAACCGGGCTCCTACGTGGTCAAACTCCCCGGCACGCGCAAACTCTTCACCACGCTCTCGCTGCGCGTCGGACGCCACTCGCTCTCCCTCAACGCCTTCGTCATCCGGCACCCGGACGAGAACGAGGCGGGTGTCCACCGCTGGCTCCTGGAGCGCAACCTCAAGCTGTACGGGGTGAGTTACGCGGTCGACGGCCTCGGCGACATCTACCTGGCCGGCAAGCTGCCGCTCTCCGCCGTGACGCCCGAGGAGCTGGACCGGCTCCTCGGTTCGGTCCTGGAGGCGTCGGACGGCGACTTCAACACGCTCCTGGAGCTGGGCTTCGCGTCGGCGATCCGGCGTGAGTACGAGTGGCGGGTCTCGCGCGGCGAGTCGACCAGGAACCTCGACGCGTTCAAGAACCTGACCCGGAAGTCGTCGGAGAAGCCCGCCAACTGACCCCTTCCCGCAAGGGCCTTCTACTGCCATGCTCACGGCCAACGCAGATCTGAACACCATTCATATATGTGAAGGGCTCAGGTTCATGGCACTCAGCAGAAGGCAGTTCGTCGGCGGCGCGGTGGCGGTGGCGGGAGCGGCGGGCGCGACGGGTTTCACCGCCCCCGCCCCCACCCGCTCCACACCTCACCGGCGGGAGTTCGACGCCCCTCACCGGCGGGAGTTCGACGCCCCTTCCCGGCGGGAGTTCGACGCCGCGCTCTGGCGGGAGTACGAGGCCGCCCCCTACACCCACCCCCAGATCCCGTACGTGGGCCGGGCCGGCGCCCTGGGCGGCGCCCGTCGCGCACCCCGCCCCCGCGTCGTCGCCGACGCCCTCACCCACGGGGCCACCCCCGACGGTTCGGCCGACTCGGCGCCCGCGATCAACCGCGCCCTCGCGGAGGCGGGGGAGCGCGGCGGCGGCACGGTCCTCCTCCCGCCGGGCACGTACCGGATCGACGACTACCTGCGGATCGGCCACAGCGGCGTCGTCCTGCGCGGCGCGGGCTCCGGCCGTACGAAACTGCTCGCCACCCGGCACCTCACCGAACTGATCGGCCCGTACGGCTCCCGCTACGGCGGCGACAAGTCCTCCTGGTCCTGGGCCGGCGGCCTGATCTGGCTCTCCCCGCAGGCCCGGCACGCCTCCCTCGTCTCCGCGATACGGGACCGGGCCTGGCCCTTCGAGGGCTGGACCGGCAACAGGCGCGACGAGTGGAGCACCCTGACGACCGTCCGCCCGGGCCGCCGGGGCGACCGCACGGTCACGGTCGACGACCCCTCGGCCCTCCAGCGCGGCCGACTCGTCGTCCTCCGCCTCGCCGACGACGCCGGCCACACGCTCCTGAAGCACATGGCGGGCGACGGCGCGGGCCCGGAGGCGTACGTCTGGGACGACAAGACCAAGCTGACCAGCTACGTCCCCTACGAGTGGCCCGTGCGGATCACCGGCGTACGCGGCCGGACGGTCACCCTGGAGCGCCCGCTGCCGCTCGACACGCGCCCGGAGTGGGATCCCCGGCTCGTCTCGGGGGCGGAGGCGCTCACCCACTCCGGTGTGGTGGGCCTGACCCTGGAGGCGGTCGAGACCCCGCAGTCCCCGCACCTCCTGGACAAGGGCTACAACGGCGTCACCTTCCAGTGCGCGTACGACTGCTGGGCGGAGGACGTGGTGGTCCGGCACGTCGACAACGGCTTCGGGCTCGTCGCCGCCTCCGCCTGCACCCTGCGCCGTACGCGGGTGGAGGGCCGCGGCTCCCACCACCCGTACTTCTGCCGGGAGGGCGCGCACGACAACCTGGTCGAGGACTTCCGCATCGCGGCCCGTACGGTCCCCGCGCCCGCCGGAACCCAGCTCCACGGCATCAACGTCGAGGGCCTGTCCAGCCACAACGTCTGGTCGCGCGGGGTGATGGAGACGGGCACCTTCGACACCCACCGGGGCATGCCCTTCGCGAACGTGCGGACCGGGATCACCGTCGAGAACAACGGCCGGCACGGCGGCGACGCCTCCGCCGGACCCCTCTACGGAGCCCGGTTCGCCCACTGGAACGTGACGGTGACCAACGGCCGCGCCGGCCTGGTGAAGATCGACACCGTCGCCCCGTACAGCGCGACGGTCGGCATCAGCGAGGTCCGCGAGTTCGACCAGATCGACGTCCCGGACTTCACGGGAGAGCTCCACGCGCGCGTGGAGGCCTACGGCAGCCCGGGTTCGGTCCGCCCGGCGAACCTGTACGAGGCGCAGCGCGCCCTCAGCCGGCGGTAGCCGCGGCCAGACCCGCCCGGTACTGCCCCGGGGTCGTGCCGAACTCCCGGCGGAAGGCGTGCGACAGGGCGTACGGCGTGCTGTAGCCGACCCGTCGGGCGACGGAGGCCAACGGGTCCGGCGTGTCCCGGAGCAGGGCGGCGGCCCGGGTGAGCCGCCACCAGGTGAGGTACGCCATCGGAGGCCGGCCGACGAGGGCGGTGAAACGACGGGCCAGGGTGGGCCGGGACACCCCGGCCTCCGCAGCGAGCAGCTCGTTGGTCCAGGGGGCGGCCGGGTCCGTGTGCAGGGCCCGCAGGGCGGCGGCGGTCACCGGATCGCCGAGGGCGGCAGGCCAGGTCCCGGCCGCGCCGCCCCGGCTTCCCGGGACGGCGTTCTCGGCCGTCCAGGACCGGATCATGTAGACGAGGAGCAGGTCGAGCAGGCTCGGCAGGGCGACCGTGGAGCCGGGAAGCCGCTCGCCCACCTCGTGGCCGAGCAGGGCGATGGCGGCGCGAAGGCCGGGATCGGTACCGCCGCCGGTACCGCCGGTGCCGTCGCTGCTGCCGCCGCTGCGACTGGCGTGGTCGGAGCGGTCGGCGCTGCCGGCCCGGTTCGGCAGATGGAGGAGCGGGGGGAGCTCCGCGAGGAGCGGGTGGACATGGCTGCGGTCGAGCCGGTACTTCCCGCACAGCATCTCCACCGCGGCGCCGTCATCGGCCGCGGAGGGCTCCCGCCTCCCCGCCCGCGAACCGGCCCCGTCCAGCCACCGCTCGAAGGGCACGGCGCGGGTGAGCCGCGCCGCGTCGGCGGGCCCGTCGGCGATCACGTGCCCGGTCCCGTGCGGCAGCAGGACGGCGTCGCCCGGGCCGAGCTCGACCGGTTCGCCGCCGTCGGGCAGCAGCCAGCAGTGCCCCTCGAGAACGACATGGAAGCCCGCGCCGTCGTACGGGGCGAGGCGGGTGCACCAGCTCCCGGTGACCCGCATCCGCTGGGAGGAGGGCCGCCCGATCCGTACGGCCGAGATCGCGTCGCTCACCACGTCCATCGCGCCAGCGTAGCCCTGCCCGACCGCCCGACGGTCTCCGCGGTGAGACGTACGCGTATCCGGTGGAGCCGTACGGGCATTGAGAGGCTCAACGGCGCTCCCTAACGTCGACGGCATGACAGAGGAGAGCGCACAGCGCACGGTGGTGGGGGACGTCGAGATCGTCCGGGTCGTCGAGTGGCAGGGGCCGTTCGCGGCCGCCGGGGAGCTCGTCCCCTCGGCCGGCGAGGAGACCTGGAAGGACAACGAGGACTGGCTGGCGCCGGACCACTGGGACCCGGAGAGCGACCGGGCGGTCATGGCGTTGCAGACCTGGGTGCTGCGCAGCGGGGGACGGACGATCCTGGTCGACACCGGGGTGGGCAACGGGCGGGAGCGGCCCGGCTCGCCCCAGTTCCACCAGTGGCAGGGGGACTTCCTCGGCCACCTGGAGCGGGCCGGGGTCCGACCCGAGGACGTGGACGTCGTCGTCAACACCCATCTCCACGCCGACCACGTCGGCTGGAACACCCGAGCCGCCGACGGCAGCGACGGCGGCGGGGAGTGGGTGCCGACCTTCCCGCACGCCGAGTACCTCGTACCGGCGGCGGACGACGCCCACTTCGGGCCCGGCAACGCCTACGGCGGCGGCCGGACCCAGAGCGACCGGTTCGTGTACGAGGACAGCGTCGCGCCCCTCCACCGCGCGGGGCGGATCGTCCTCTGGGACGGCGACCACCGCATCGACGAACACCTCACCCTGGAGTCCGCACCCGGCCACACGCCCGGGTCGGCCGTGCTGAGGCTCGCGTCGGCGGGGGAGCGGGCGGTCTTCGTCGGGGACCTGCTGCACAGCCCCGTACAGATCCTCGACCCCGCGCACAGCAGCTGCTTCTGCCTGGACGCGCGAGCGGCGTCGGCGAGCCGCCGCCGCATCCTCGAACGGGCCGCGGACGAGAGGGAGCTGGTCGTGCCCGCGCACTTCGGCGGGTCGGGCATCGCCGAAGTGCGCAGGGAGGGGAACGGGTTCGGGCTGGCCGGGAGGGGGCTCCGGGTCAGGCGGTGACGGGAGACTTCCCGGCGGAGTCGACGTCGCCGAGGCCCTCGCCGGGCTCGACGACGCCGGGGCCTGCCTCGACGCCGGTGTCGAGGACCGCCTCGACGGCACTGTCGCTCTCGGCACCCCTGTCGATGTCCTCGTCGAGGGCCTTGCGAAGCCGCACGGCGTAGCCGACGGCGGCGAGGACACCGATGGCGAAGGTCGCCGCCCAGAGGACGTTCGGGCCGGGGCCGCCGACGATGGCACCCGCGCCGATCGGGGCGACGAAACCGGCGACGGCCCAGGACATGCCCATGACGCCCTGGTAGCGGCCGCGGGCGTGCTCGGGGGCGAGGCGGGCGGTGGCGGCGGCGTTCGTCGGGACGTGGATCATCTCGCCGACGGTCCAGACGACGACGGTCGCGGCGAAGGCCACCACGGAGGAGCCCGTGAGGGCGGTGGCGCCGGTGCCGAGGGCGAAGAGCAGGGAGGAGAGGCTGAGCAGGAGGACGGGGGAACGCTTGTCGGTCAGCTTGTTGACGAGCAGCTGGAAGCCGACGATCACGATGCCGTTGACGGCGATGACGACACCGTAGGAGGAGGGCGAGAGGCCCTTGTCCGCCATGGTGAGGGGCAGGCCGATCCAGGGGGCGGTGAAGACGAGGCAGACGAAGAGGTTGAGGAGGACGAGGGTGCGGAAGGGCGCGTCGCGCAGCACGGTGAGCATGCTGACCTTGGCCTCGACGACCGGCTTGCCGGCCTTGTCGGTCCGGGCCTCGGGGCGGGTCTCGGGAAGGCGGAGGAAGACGATGAGGGCGCACAGGGTGGTGGCGACGGCGTCGACGACGAACAGCGTCCGGTAACCGAGGAAGATAGCGGCGCCGCCGCCGATGGAGGCGATGGCGAAGCCGAGGTTCAGTGCCCAGTAGTTGAGGGCGTAGGCCCGGCGCACGTCGTGGGCGGGGACCATGTCGGCGATGGTGGCGTTGATGGACGGGCGGACGGCCTGCATGGCGACGCCCATGAGGAGGACGACCGTCGCGATCGCCCAGGCGCTGGTGACGACGGCGAGGGCGGCGGCGGAAGCGGCGGCCGCGAGGTGCATCGTGACCATGGTGGGGCGCCGGCCCCAGCGGTCGGTGAGTGCGCCGCCGAGCGGGGAGCCGGCGACGCCGCCGAGGCCGTGGAGGGCGACGACGAGTCCGGCGAACCAGGCCGAGTGCCCGAGCTCCACCGTCAGATAGAGGGAGAGGAACGTCAGGACGAAAGCCCCGGTCCGGTTGACCAGGGTCGACAGCCACAGCCACCAGAAACCCTGCGGGAGGCCGGAGACGGTCGCGCTGGCTGATCGTCTGAGCGAGTCGATGGACATGTGTGGCCGGCCCCCTGCTATCTGTAAGTCCCTCTTACGGCTCTCGTAACTTACGCATCTCATGTGCCGGACGCCAGCGGATTGACGACGCGCGTCAATCGTCAGAGGTCCATTAGGCTCGTACGCATGGCCGACGCACCGTACAAGTTGATCCTCCTCCGCCATGGCGAGAGCGAGTGGAACGAGAAGAATCTGTTCACCGGTTGGGTGGACGTGAACCTCACCGCGAAGGGTGAGAAGGAGGCGACGCGCGGCGGCGAGCTGCTCAAGGACGCCGGCCTGCTCCCCGACGTACTGCACACCTCCCTCCAGAAGCGCGCCATCCGCACCGCCCAGCTCGCGCTGGAGTCCGCGGACCGCCACTGGATCCCGGTGAACCGTTCGTGGCGCCTCAACGAGCGCCACTACGGCGCCCTCCAGGGCAAGGACAAGGCCCAGACGCTCGCCGAGTTCGGCGAGGAGCAGTTCATGCTGTGGCGCCGCTCGTACGACACCCCGCCGCCGCCGCTCTCGGACGACAGCGAGTTCTCGCAGGCGCACGACGCGCGCTACGCGACGATCCCGCCGGAGCTGCGCCCGGACACCGAGTGCCTGAAGGACGTCGTGGAGCGCATGCTCCCGTACTGGTACGACGCGATCGTCCCGGACCTCCTGTCCGGCCGCACGGTCCTGGTCGCGGCCCACGGCAACAGCCTCCGTGCGCTGGTGAAGCACCTCGACGGCGTCTCGGACGAGGCCATCGCCGGCCTCAACATCCCGACGGGCATCCCGCTGGCCTACGAGCTGGACGAGAACTTCAAGCCCCTCAACCCGGGCGGCACCTACCTCGACCCGGAGGCCGCTGCGGCGGCGATCGAGGCGGTCAAGAACCAGGGCAAGAAGTAACCCCGGTGCGCTGACGCACGAA
Organism: Streptomyces sp. NPDC029956; assembly: GCF_055574655.1. Lineage (NCBI taxonomy): Bacteria > Bacillati > Actinomycetota > Actinomycetes > Kitasatosporales > Streptomycetaceae > Streptomyces > Streptomyces sp. NPDC029956. Next base: position 22,645 of record NZ_JBVHZJ010000077.1, read on the forward strand.
CAGGGCCCCCTCTCCGCGGTTTCCGCAGGGAGGGGGCCTCTTCGTGTCGTGGGCCGTTGCCTGTCCCAGGGGGAGGGCCTCCGGGGGTTTACCCCCCGGACGGGGCACCGGCTCGCCGGATGTTCCCCGGGTCGGCGCCCCGGTCATGATCGTTTTCTGTGCGGGGTCACACCGGCCCGTGCACGAAGTGGTCGAGAACGGGGAAGCCACATGCGACACAAGAGGCTCGGAGGAGCCATCGCCCTGACGACCGTCATGGCATCGACCCTGGCCGGGACGGCCCTGCCCGCCGCCGCGGCCGGACACCCGACCGGCGCCGGGAGCCCGGTCGACGGCGTCTGGCGCGTGGAGGGCTACGGCACGGTCCTGTCGATCGCCGACGGGCAGCTGCGCGAGTACCAGACCACGGCGATCAGCTGTGCACCCGGCGAGACGGCCGTACGGACGGCCCCCGGCACCTATCGCACCGGCGACGGCACCCTGCTCACCGTCCGCCCCCGGGGAACCCTGCACGTGGCCGGCTCGACCGGCGACCGCCGACTGCGGCGCCTCACAGCACTGCCGAAGACCTGTGACCACGTGCCGCCCGCCGACCAGGTGACGGCACTGACGACCTTCGACGTCTTCTGGCAGACCTTCGAGGAGAACTACCCCTTCTTCGCGGCCCGCGGCATCGACTGGCACGCCGTCCGAGACACCTACCGTCCCCAGGTCCGCGAGGGCATCTCCAGGGAGGAACTCCTCGCCCTCCTCGACGACATGGTGGCTCCGCTGTACGACGCGCACGTCTCCGTGTCCGACGGGGACCGCCGTCCCGACCCCCACGTCCGCCCCGGCACCACGATCAGGCCCCACGAGCTGGACCTCAGGGCCAAGGCGCACATCATCCGGCGGGACCTCGGCGGAAAGGAACCGCAGGAGTTCGGGAACGGCCGCATCTCCTACGCCGACCTGCCCGACGGCCAGGGCTACCTGCGGATCTCCGGCTTCGGGGGCTACGACCCCGCGGACCGCACGTACGCCCGCCAGCTCGCCGAGCTGGACCGGGCGCTGGACGCCGTCCTCACCCGTGAGCGCACGGCCTCCCTCCGGGGGCTGATCATCGACCTCCGGCTCAACGGCGGTGGCGAGGACGCCCTGGGCGTGCACCTCGCCGGACGCCTGACCGACACCCCGTACCTCGCCTACCGCAAGCGCACCAGGTACACCCCGCCGCAGTCCGTCCGGGTGGAGCCGGCCCACGACGCCCCCCGCTACACCGGCCCCGTCGCGGTGCTCACGGCCGACACGACGTTCAGCGCGGGGGAATCCTTCGTCCAGGCCCTCATCGACCGGCCCGGCCGGACCGTCCGCGTCGGTGGACCGACCCAGGGCGTCTTCTCGGACATGCTCGAACGCTCGCTGCCGAACGGCATGGACTTCTCGCTCCCGAACGAGGAGTTCCTGACCCGCACGGGGAGGACCTTCGACATCACCGGCATCCCTCCGCACCTGCCGACACCGGTCTTCACCGAGGAGGAGTTCGAGCAGAACCGCGACTCGGCCTTCGACGCGGCCGTCGCGGCGCTGAAGCGCTGTGGCCCGGCACTCGCCGCCGAGGCCATGTGAGGCACGCCGGGCCGAGGGCCGGCACTCGCCGCCGTCTGCGGTGCCCTCGCCCTCACCGCCACCCGGAAAATCACCGGCGCCCGTCCCTCCCCGCCGTTACCGTCGCGCCATGAGCACCCGTTCCTCCCTCCGCCTGGAGAAGGTCACCCCCGCCACCATCGACGCCGCCCTCGACCTGCGCGTCCACCCCCATCAGGAGCGGAACGTCGCCCCCGTCGCGCGCTCCCTCGCCGAGGCCTACGCCTTCGGGGAGGCCGCCTGGCCGCGGCTGATCTTCGACGGGGACGAACTGGTCGGCTTCCTGATGGCCTTCCTCGACCTTCAGTGGGACGAGAAGAAGGACCCCGACGACCGGCGCAGCGGCCTCTGGCGGCTCAACATCGCCGCCGACGGGCAGGGCAAGGGGTACGGCCGCTTCGCCGTCGAAGCCGTCCGCGACGAGCTGCGCCGACGCGGCGCATCGCAGCTGTACGTCACCTGGGCCCCCGGTGACGCCGGGCCGGGCGCCTTCTACGACCGTCTCGGTTTCCGTGCGACGGGGGAGACCAGCGGCGACCAGATCGTCGGCGTGCTCGACCTGTAGCGCGCGACGGAGGGACGTACGGAGGGACGTACGGAGAGAGGGAGGGTGTGGGGTGCGGTTTCTGCATCCCCACCCTCCCCCCGCCGCACCGATCAGCCCGAGCAGCCGCCGCACTGGCACGGGCCGCCCGACTGGCAGCCGCAGCCGCAGCCCGAGCCGCACCCGCAGGCGCCCAGGAGGGGCAGGTGCACCGCCTCGCGCGGTGCCTCCGCCCCGGAGTCGGTCACGGTCGTGTTGGGGGATTCGGCCATGGGGGTCCCTCCCTTTCGAGGCGCACATCGCCTCCCCCCATTGCATGCCCACCCGGACCGGCGCATCAACGGCGCATCGGCGCCCGCGCGCTACGCGCCCTCGACCGGTGCGTCCGCCGCCTGGAGCTCGTCCGCGTGCTCACCCGTCACCAGGTACACCACGCGCTTCGCCACCGACACCGCGTGGTCGGCGAACCGCTCGTAGTAGCGGCCGAGCAGCGTCACGTCGACCGCCGTCTCGATGCCGTGCTTCCAGCGGTCGTCGATCAGGTGCTGGAACAGCGTCCGGTGCAGCAGGTCCATCTCGTCGTCGTCCTGCTCCAGCTGGAGCGCCAGGTCGACGTCCTTCGTGATGATGACCTCCGCCGCCTTCGCCATCAGGCGCTGCGCCAGCTGCCCCATCTCCAGGATGGTCGCGTGCAGGTCCCGCGGCACCGCCGACTCCGGGAACCGCAGCCGTGCCAGCTTCGCCACGTGCTGCGCCAGGTCGCCCGAGCGCTCCAGGTCGGCGCTCATCCGCAGCGAGGTGACCACTATCCGCAGATCCGTCGCCACCGGCTGCTGCCGCGCGAGCAGGGCGATGGCCCGTGCCTCCAGCTCGTGCTGGAGGTCGTCGACCTTCTGGTCCGCCGCGATCACGCTCTCCGCGAGCTTGAGATCGGCGTCGAGCATCGCCGTCGTGGCACGCCCGACCGCCGACCCGACGAGCCGGGCCATCTCGACCAGGCTCTCGCCGATCGAGTCCAGTTCCTCGTGGTACGCGTCCCGCATGGATGTCCCTCTCTACGCAAAGCTCCGGGGTCCGGGTGGGGCTTCGGACCCCCACGCTCCCACGTTCGGCCCTCTACGCGTCCGGTTCCACCCCCTCACATGAACCGCCACTTTCCCCAAGGTGAACTCTGGGCGACACACGCCACCGCACCCTGCGGGGCAAATGAACCAGTCCCGTCTCCACGGTGAACTCTGAGCGACGAGTGTTCGAGGAGCCACTCGGACGGCTGGGAGAGAGTCCTCGCACCCGCATAACCTGGGAGGCATGGACGTGAACGCGGCGGTCGCCGCATTGGCCGCGATCGCCGGCGTGTGCACCGGCGTGATCGCCATGCTGGCGTTCCGCTGGAGCGAACGCGACCAGGCGAGACCCACCCGTACCTCCCTGCACACCGACGCCGTGCTCCCGCCCGGCGTCGACACCGTGCTGTCCGTACTGCGCTCCTCCGCGGTCGTGCTCGACGAGAGCGACTCCGTGGTGAAGGCCAGCTCGGCGGCGTACGCACTCGGCCTGGTCCGCGGCGGGAAACTGGCAGTCGAGCCCATGCTCAACATGGCCCGTGACACCCGCCGCGACGGAGAGATACGGCAGGTCGAGCTGGACCTGGCCCGCCGCGGCAGCGGACGCGGCGAGGCCCTCGCCGTCTCCGCCCGGGTCGCCCCGCTGGGCTCGCGCCTCGTGCTGCTGCTGGTCGAGGACCTCACCGAGGCCCGTCGGATCGAAGCGGTACGGCGCGACTTCGTCGCCAACGTGAGCCATGAGCTCAAGACCCCCACGGGTGCGCTCTCCCTGCTCTCCGAGGCGGTCATGGACGCTTCGGACGACCCCGAGGCGGTCACCCGCTTCGCCGGCCGCATGCAGATCGAGGCGACCCGCCTCACGAACCTCGTACAGGAGCTCATCGATCTCTCCCGCGTGCAGAACGACGACCCGCTGGAAGACTCCGAGCCCGTGTCCGTGGACGAACTCGTCGCCGAGGCGATCGACCGCTCCCGGCAGCCCGCCTCCACCAAGCAGATCACCATGGTGTCGGGGGGTGCGGCCGACCTGTTCGTCTGGGGCAGCCGCGGCCAGCTCGCCGCCGCCCTGGGCAACCTCGTGGAGAACGCCGTCAACTACTCACCGGCCCGTACGAGGGTGGGCATCGCCGCCCGCCACATCGCGGCGCCGGGCGGGGACCTGATCGAGATAGCCGTGACCGACCAGGGCATCGGCATCTCCGAGAGGGACCGCGAGCGCATCTTCGAGCGCTTCTACCGCGTCGACCCGGCGCGCTCCCGTGCCACCGGCGGTACGGGACTCGGCCTGGCCATCGTCAAGCACGTGGCCGCCTCCCACGGCGGAGAGGTCACCGTCTGGAGCACCGAGGGTCAGGGCTCCACCTTCACCTTGCGGCTGCCCGAGGCGGGCGCCGTACGGGACCGCCGACCCGCCTCGTCCCCCACCCCTGATCTCATGACCGAACCGCTTCCTGCCCCGGAGGTCCTTCCGTGACCCGAGTGCTTGTCGTCGAGGATGAGGAATCCTTCAGCGACGCCCTGTCCTACATGCTTCGCAAGGAGGGCTTCGAAGTCGCAGTAGCGGCGACCGGGCCCGACGGTCTCGACGAGTTCGAGCGCAACGGGGCCGACCTCGTCCTCCTCGACCTGATGCTTCCGGGGCTCCCCGGTACCGAGGTGTGCCGTCAGCTGCGCGGCCGCTCGAACGTCCCCGTCATCATGGTGACGGCCAAGGACAGCGAGATCGACAAGGTCGTCGGGCTGGAGATAGGAGCCGACGACTACGTGACGAAGCCCTTCTCCTCGCGGGAGCTGGTCGCCCGCATCCGTGCGGTCCTGCGCCGCCGCGGTGAGCCGGAGGAGGTCACCCCCGCGGCCCTGGAGGCTGGCCCGGTCCGGATGGACGTCGACCGCCACGTGGTGACGGTCGCGGGCGGCAAGGTCGACCTGCCCCTGAAGGAGTTCGACCTCCTGGAGATGCTGCTGCGCAACGCGGGCCGTGTGCTGACCCGTATGCAGCTCATCGACCGGGTCTGGGGCGCGGACTACGTCGGCGACACCAAGACCCTCGACGTCCACGTCAAGCGCCTCCGCGCCAAGATCGAGCCGGACCCGGGCGCCCCGCGCTACCTGGTGACGGTCCGGGGTCTGGGCTACAAGTTCGAGCCGTAGACCGGCACGCCTTGAGCCGGCCGGTCGTAGCCCGGCCGGCCGGGCGGTCGTGGCCCCGGCCAGCCGGCAAGCAGGCCGTAGCCCGGCAAGCTCCGGCCCCAGCCGGCCACCCGTGGACATGTGAAGGGCGCCCTCCCCGCCGGGGAGGGCGCCCTTCACATGTGCGTACGGGTCAGTGACCGGCCGCGTGGCTCGCCTCGCCCGACGGCTCGCCGGTGGCCTCGCCGCCGTGCTCGCCCTCGGCCGCGCCCGAGGGCGTCGCCGTGGCGGTCGGCTGGGTGCCCGGGGGCGCCGGGAGGATGGTCGGGCCGTAGTCCTTGAAGTAGCTGGTCGCCGGGACCACGAAGGCGTCCAGGCCGACGTCGCCCGTGCGGCTGAGCTTGAAGACGACCTTCTGCGCGTCACCGTCGCGGGTGGCCTCGCTGCCGTTCTCGATGACGGCGGAGGCGTTGCCCTCGCCGCCGATCACGACGGAGCCGTTGGCCGGGACGACGATCGGGCCGGTGCCCGAGGCCGCCTTCAGCGCCACGGCGGCGCTGCTGCCGGGCAGGGTGATGGAATCGATCGTCTGGGGCAGCCCGCCGTTGTTGAAGACGGTGGCCGAGACGACGGCCGGGCCCTTGGCCACGTCCAGGGGCTGGGTGATCACCAGGGCGTTCTGGATCTTGACGTCGTCCACGGTGACGGCGGCGTTGTCCGGCTTGACGCCGAGCGTCTGTGCGTCGTTGCCCGCCCCACAGGCGGACAGCGCGGCGATGGAGAACACGATGGCGGTGGCGGCGAGGGCGCCGCGTCGAAGGCTGCGGCTCACGGCGGCGGCATCTCCTAGGACGTTCGGACAGGCTACGGACAGGCCTCGGACGAGGCCTCGGGCAAAGCCTGGGACTGCTTCGGAATCGAAGACCGTCCTAGACCGACCAAGACCGACTAAGACCAACTAAGGGTGTGTCAGCGCGCTCAGGTTACCGAGCCGCACTCTCCGTCCCGCACCCGACCCGCCCCTTACCGGCCATGGGGTCTCCGCGGGTGTTGCCGGGGCGGTCCCGCGAGCGGCCCGCGGCTCTCGTCGTGCACATGCCGTCGTGGCCGGATCGCGACCCATTGACCTGTTGTTCACATAACTGCCTTGATCAATTCGATCGCCGCCCCGCATTCCCCGGAGGCCCACCTCGGAAAATCCCGGACCGGCGTCCGCTGATCAATTACGGAATCACCCCGCGATGCATCCGTACGGGTGGACGATCCTCGAACGGAGTACGTTGGGAAGGCCACGCCGAACCCGACAAAACGGGGCATCACCCCTCCCTGGAGGGGCTTCGGGTAGGTGTAACGTGCGCGTTTCTCTCCGTCCGCACAGCCGCTCCGACCTGCGAATACCGCCTTCCGGAAGCCCTCCGCAGCACGTTCGTGTTGCTGTTGTCAAGCCCCGAGATATGCCCTGACCTGCGAAAACGCCATTCAGAAGAAGCTGTATCCGTGTTACCCTGGATAGCCACGGAAGGGGTACCTGTCACATGACGTTCAAGGTTGGCGACACCGTGGTCTATCCCCATCACGGGGCCGCGCTGATCGAGGCCATCGAAACTCGCCAGATCAAAGGCGTGGACAAGACCTACTTGGTGCTCAAGGTCGCGCAGGGCGACCTGACGGTTCGTGTGCCGGCGGACAATGCGGAGTTCGTCGGTGTTCGCGACGTAGTCGGTCAGGACGGGCTGGACCGGGTCTTCGAGGTGCTGCGTGCACCGTATGCCGAAGAGCCGACGAACTGGTCCCGTCGCTACAAGGCAAATCTCGAGAAGCTCGCCTCCGGCGATGTCATCAAGGTCGCCGAAGTAGTCCGCGACCTGTGGCGGCGTGAGCGCGAGCGCGGTCTCTCCGCCGGTGAGAAGCGCATGCTCGCCAAGGCTCGGCAGATCCTGGTCAGCGAGCTGGCCCTCGCGGAGAACACGAACGAGGACAAGGCCGAGGCTCTCCTCGACGAGGTCCTCGCGTCCTGAAGCGTGCTCTGAAGACATCCGAGCGCGCCACCAAGTGAAGCGATGCCGCGGTGCCCGTCGGCGTGCTGTGATCCACACAGTGCTGCCGCCGGGCACTGCGGCATTTCACGAGTGCGGCATTCGCCACTGCGACGTCGCACGACCGCGACAGCACGCATGTTCCTGTACGCACTTTCGCGTACGCGTGTTCATGTACGTATGCTCTCGTTCCCCCTGTTACGTCCGAACCCCTGTGCACGGGCGTCACGCCTCGACCGTCGTCACGGAAAGGGCCCGGTCAAGGCGGAGCGTCCGGCACGGTGAGGCCATACCCATGTCGGCCGCGGAAACAAACCTGCCGGAGTGCAACCGATGTCAGACGAAGCGCGTCCTTCTCGTACCGCCGTGGTGATCCCGGCGGCCGGACGGGGCGTACGCCTCGGCCCGGGCGCCCCCAAGGCGCTGCGCGCGCTGAACGGCACCCCCATGCTCATCCACGCCGTCCGCGCGATGGCCGCCTCCCGCGCGGTCTCGCTCGTCGTCGTGGTCGCACCCCCCGACGGCGCCGCCGAGGTCAAGAACCTCCTCGACGCCCACGCCCTCCCCGAACGGACCGACTACCTCGTCGTTCCCGGCGGTGACACCCGCCAGGAGTCCGTCCACCTCGGGCTCCAGGCGCTCCCCGAGGGCATCGGCACCGTCCTCGTCCACGACGCGGCCCGCCCGCTCGTCCCCGTCGACACCGTGGACGCGGTCATCGAGGCCGTACGGGACGGGGCCGTCGCCGTCGTCCCCGCGCTGCCCGTCGCCGACACCGTCAAGGAGGTCGAGCCGGCCGAGAAGCCGGGCGACCCCGAGCAGGTCGTCGCCACCCCCGTCCGGGCCCGGCTCCGCGCCGTCCAGACCCCCCAGGGCTTCGACCGCGACACCCTGGTCGACGCCCACGCCACCATCGCCCTCACCGGGGAGGGCGCCACCGACGACGCCGGTATGGTCGAGCGGCTCGGCGCGCCCGTCGTCGTCGTGCCCGGCCACGAGGAGGCCTTCAAGGTGACCCGCCCCCTCGACCTCGTCCTCGCCGAGGCCGTACTCGCCCGCAGGAGGGCCAACGATGGCTTCTGAGCTCACCCCGAACGCCCCCGTGCTGCCGCGCACCGGCATCGGCACCGACGTCCACGCCTTCGAGAAGGGCCGCGAACTCTGGTGCGCGGGCCTCCTCTGGGACGCCGACGAGAACGACGGGTACGGCCTCGCCGGGCACTCCGACGGTGACGTCGCCGCCCACGCCGCCTGCGACGCGCTCTTCTCCGCCGCCTGCATCGGCGACCTCGGCGCCCACTTCGGCACCTCCCGCCCCGAGTACTCCGGCGCCTCCGGCGTCACCCTGCTCGCGGAGGCCGCCCGGATCGTCCGCGCCGAGGGATACGAGGTCGGCAACATCGCCGTCCAGGTCATCGGCGTCCGCCCCAAGGTCGGCAAGCGGCGCGACGAGGCGCAGAAGGCGCTGAGCGAGGCGGCCGGCGCGCCGGTCTCCGTCGCCGGCACCACGACGGACGGTCTCGGTCTCACCGGCAGGGCCGAGGGCCTCGCGGCCCTTGCGACGGCCCTCGTGTACCCGGTGGCGCGCGCGTAACCGCGTTCCGGAGCGTCCGTCGTCACGTTCACCGGTACCGGCATCCACCGGTACCGGTGAAAAACGTCATCGGAGACGGCGAACAGGTATCGGGGCACTACCACACGCCCACTACCCTGGAGTGGTGACTATTCGCCTGTACGACACCAGCGCCCGGCAGATCCGTGACTTCACCCCGCTCACGCCGGGCCAGGTCTCGATCTACCTCTGTGGTGCCACCGTCCAGGCGGCCCCGCACATCGGCCACATCCGTTCGGGGCTGAACTTCGACATCATGCGCCGCTGGTTCGCGTACCGCGGCTACGACGTCACGTTCATCCGCAACGTCACCGACATCGACGACAAGATCATCAAGAAGGGCGGCGAGCAGGGCCGCCCCTGGTGGTCCATCGGCTACGAGAACGAGCGCGCGTTCAACGCGGGCTACGACGCGCTCGGTTGCCTGCCGCCGACCTACGAGCCCCGTGCCACCGGGCACGTCCCCGAGATGATCGAGATGATGCGCGGCCTCATCGACCGCGGTCACGCGTACGAGGCCGACGGCAGCGTCTACTTCGACGTGCGGTCCTTCCCGGGCTACCTGCAGCTGTCCAACCAGGACATCGACGACCTCCGTCAGCCCGACGAGGGCGTCTCCGGCAAGCGCGACGCGCGCGACTTCGCCATGTGGAAGGCCACCAAGCCGGGCGAGCCCGACTGGGAGACCCCCTGGGGCCGCGGCCGTCCCGGCTGGCACCTGGAGTGCTCGGCGATGGCCCACAAGTACCTGGGCTCCGCGTTCGACATCCACGGCGGCGGACTCGACCTGATCTTCCCGCACCACGAGAACGAGATCGCCCAGGCCAAGGCCTTCGGCGACGACTTCGCCTCGTACTGGGTGCACAACGCCTGGGTCACCATGGCCGGCGAGAAGATGTCGAAGTCGCTCGGCAACAGCGTGCTGGTGTCCGAGATGGTGAGGAACTGGCGCCCCATCGTCCTCCGCTACTACCTGGGCACCCCGCACTACCGCTCGATGATCGAGTACAGCGAGGAGTCCCTGCGCGAGGCCGAGTCGGCGTTCGCCCGGATCGAGGGATTCGTCCAGCGCGCCACCGAGAAGGCCGGCAAGGACGTCGCCCCCGCCGCCGAGGTGCCGCCGGCCTTCGCCGAGGCCATGGACGACGACCTGGGCGTGCCGCACGCGCTCGCGATCATCCACACCACCGTCCGGCAGGGCAACAGTGCCCTCGCCGCGGACGACAAGGACGAGGCCATCGCCCGCCTCGCCGAGGTTCGTGCCATGCTCGGCGTCCTCGGCCTGGACCCGCTCGACCCGCACTGGGCCGACGAGAGCGGTGGCGGCGACGAGCTCCACGGCGCCGTCGACACCCTCGTACGGCTCGTGCTCCAGCAGCGCGAGTCGGCGCGCGAGCGCAAGGACTGGGCGACCGCGGACGCGATCCGCGACCAGCTCAACCAGTCCGGCCTCGCCATCGAGGACAGCCCCGACGGCCCCCGCTGGACGCTGGGCAACCGTTAGAAGACGTGCCGCTCGGGCCTCCGGGCGGCACACTTCAGTTACAGACCTTGTACGAGGGCCGAGTACGCCTCCGTACGCAACACCGAGGATGAGAGTAGTCATGGCCGGGAACAGCCAGCGCAGGAACCGTCGCACGTCCAACAAGAAGGGTGCGACGATCGGCAGCGGTGGCCAGCGGCGCAAGGGCCTCGAAGGCAAGGGCCCGACCCCCAAGGCCGAGGCCCGCAAGGGCCACAAGGCCTTCCGCGTCAACAACGCCATGGCCCGGAACGCGGCCAAGCGCAAGCCCATCGCCCGCCGCGGCGGCAAGGGCCAGTCCGAGATGGTCGTCGGCCGCAACCCGGTCTTCGAGGCCCTGCGCGACGGCGTGCCCGCCTCGACGCTGTACGTGCAGCAGTTCATCGACAACGACGAGCGCGTGCGCGAGGCCCTGAACCTCGCCACCGGCCGCGGCAACATCAACATCATGGAGGCGCCGCGCCCCGAGCTCGACCGGATGACGAACGGCCTGAACCACCAGGGTCTCGTCCTCCAGGTCCCGCCGTACGAGTACGCGCACCCCGAGGACCTCGTCACGGCCGCGTTCGACGACCACGACGACCCGCTGATCGTCGCCCTCGACGGCGTCACCGACCCGCGCAACCTCGGCGCCGTCGTCCGCTCCGTCTCCGCCTTCGGCGGCCACGGCGTCGTCGTCCCCGAGCGCCGCGCCGCCGGCATGACCGCCGGTGCGTGGAAGACCTCGGCCGGCACCGCCGCCCGTACCCCGGTCGCCCGCGCCACCAACCTGACGCGCTGCCTGGAGCAGTACCAGAAGGCCGGCGTCACGGTCGTCGGCCTCGCCGCCGACGGTGACCGCGAGGTCCACGAGCTGGAGGAGCTGGGCGGTCCGGTCGTCATCGTCGTCGGCTCCGAGGGCAAGGGCCTGTCCCGCCTCGTCGGCGAGACCTGCGACTTCCTGGTCCGCATCCCGATGCCGGGCGGCGCCGAGTCGCTGAACGCCGGTGTCGCGGCCGGTGTCGTGCTCTACGAGGCGGCCCGCCGCCGGATGTCCCGCTGACACCGGCCCCGTAGCTCACCGGCCCCGTAGCTCACCGGCCCGTAGCTCACGGGCCCGTGGCTCGGCAGCTCACCGGCTCCGTAGCTCACGAGTTCCGCAGTTCACCGGCCCGGAAGACCACCGGGCCGGTGAGGACTCACCGGCAGGACACCTCGCCGTACCCGCGACCGCGCCTGTGTGCGCGGCCGCGCCTACGCCTTCGCCCGCGCCCGCGCCCTACGCCCGCCTCAGGCCGTCAGGCCCGCCAGGCGGGCGCGGGTCATCGCGGCGATGGTGAAACCGTCCGTGATGCGGCCGTCGGCGATCATCCCCTCCGCCTCCGCGAAGGGGATCGTCAGCGCACTCCGGATGGCCTCCGCCTCCGCCAGCCGGCCGATCGCGTCGATCCGGGCCGCGAAGAGCAGGACGCGGTCGCCCGTCATCCCGCTGTCCGGATGCAGCTCGCCCAGCGGGATCAGCTCCTCCACCCGCGCCCCGATCTCCTCGTCCAGCTCCTTCGCCGCGTTCGCCGCGCTCGACAGGCCCCGGGTGCCGAAGCCCCGCGGCAGCTCCCACTGCCAGGACCGGGTGGCGTGCCGGTAGTGCTCGATGAGCACGATCCGGTCGCCGAGCAGCGGCAGCACGACACAGCCGGGCTCGGCCGTCATGCTCAGGGAGCGGATGTACGTGCCCTCCCGGCCGTCCGGGAAGCGCACTGGATCCCGGACGAGCAGGACGTACGGATCCTGGTAGAGCACCCCTCCGGCGGCCGCGACCGCGTCCGGGTCGGTGAGGATCTCGATGCCGCCCGGCTCGTTGCGGAACAGCTCCGGCCGTTCGGCGCGCAGCTGCTCGTAGCGGCGCGCGGGCTCCATGCTCATGCGCGGACCCTGCCTTTCCCGGCCCCTGGCCGGCTCGTCACTGGTCGGGCTGGCACTGCTGGTCGGCCTGGCGGGGTACGCCGGGCAGTCGTCCCGTCTCGACGATCGGCCCTCCGTATGCCCCCCGGATCGCCTCCCAGTCACGCTTCAGATTGCCCAGCCGCAGCGTCGGCAATGTCAGCGAGTGCCCGAGACCTCCGCGCCGGCCCTTCGAGCCGCGGTCGCGGAACTCGAGCCGGATCGTCAGCGCCCCCGCGGCCGCGGTCAGCAGCTGGATCGACCCCGCGAGCAGCGACACCTCCTCGCCGCTCGTCACCTGGAGGGCGACCCCGCCCGCCTCTATGACGAGGACCGAGACGATGTCCCGGGCGAACCCGTTGCCGCTGCCGCTCGTCGCGCGCGCGGTCCGCAGCATCCGCGCGTGCCGCCGCGCCACCTCGGAGGTGCCCGCCGAGAACTCCTCGGGAGAGGGGATCCGCCCGTCCTGGAAGCCGCCGCGGACGAAGGCGTCGAGCGAGTCCACGTACGCCCGCCACTCCTCCTCCCGCCGCAGCCGGTTGATGTCGGCCAGCGAGAGACCGGCGTACGAGTTCGGCCCGTCCACCGCCCGGTGCAGCGAGTCCGCGAACAGATCGCGCAGCAGCCGGCCGATCGCCTCCGGGTCGTCGTCGCGGGGCCGCAGGTCGCTGCGCAGCTCCTGGAGCGTCGAGCGGGGCGGGGAGTCCGGCGGGGTGACCGGGATCAGCCCGCCGGCCCGGGGCACGCCCAGGCTGTAGAGCAGGTCGATCAGCTGCTTGGTGGGCACGATGTGATCGCCGTCGCGCAGCAGGTTCTCGTACGGGTCGGTGCCGGGCCGGGTGATGAACCGCTGGTAGAGCGCGTTCCGGGTGATGTCCCGGTCGTTGTCCTGCTCGCCGGCCCAGAAGTAGATGTCCTTGAGGACGCCCTCGCGCATCGACCGGGCCAGCTCCTCCGGGATGCCGAGGTCCTGGGCGAGCTGCGGAGCCCGCAGCCGGCGGAGGGCGGAGACGTTGGTGGAGAAGAAGTTTCCGACCTGGCCGGCCTTCTCGCCGTTGGCCTCGTCGTCCCAGTCGAAGCGGACGAGCGCGGGTTCGGCCTCCTCCGTCACGAGCCGGCGCCAGGCGTGTCCGACCGCCCGGTCGTGGGCCCAGGTGAAGTCCGCGGCGGGTTCCCGCTCCGTGTACAGGTACGGCACCAGCACCCGGTCGTTCAGGAGCCGGACGAACGCGTCCCGCTCCACCGGGTCGGCGGACGGCAGGTAGTTCGCGTACAGCGCCTCGTTGTTGAGGAGGAACGCGCGGTTGACCACCAGGGTGCCGCTGTTCACGAGTGAGCGGCGCAGCTCTGCGGAGGCGGCCTCGACCGCCTCCACGGGCGGTCTGGCCGGCGCGGAGGCGTGCTGGCGGGCGCCCGCGAGTCCGGCGGGCAGCCACTGGTTGTCGAGGGCCTGTGCCATCACCGGATAGTCGTGGAGATCGCCGAAGACCAGCTGGTGGGACTCCCGTTCGGGACCGGCGGGAGGCGTGGACCCACGTTCGGGACCGGGGGGAGCCGGGGCGGCTCGTACGGGACCGGCAGGAGGGGTGGCGTCTCGTAAGGGACGGCTCGGAGCTCCGGTCGCGGGGTTCGCGGAGGGTGCGGAATCCCCGGGAGAGCGGGGCTCGGGCACCCTGTCGCGCGCGGTGTCCGGGCTCTGCGCGGTCCCCGGCTGCGGGACGGGATCGTTCATGGCGGCGCTCCCTGTGCTCGTCCGGGTCAACTCATCAGATTCTATGGAAGATTGACGATCAATAACCGAACGTCGGTTCCTCCGGCACCGTTGATCTTGACGGGTCTCGGACATTTGCGAGCCGTCAAGGCAGTGTCCTAAACCCAGATCACTCGGTTAGATGAGTGTGGACACCAGAACGCCCCGGCCGGGGTTCGACGATCAGCCCGCGTTGAGCATGGTCAAGGTGGATTCCGATCCCGCCCAGGTGATCGTGAACCACGCCAGCTTCCGGGTGCGGCTCGCGCCGGCCCCGCAGCCGAAGATCGGCGCAGGCGCCCGCACCGCAGCCCTGTCCGGGGCCGGGGCGGGAGCGGGCGGAGCGCGCCGTCGTCCCGTCGTATGGACCGGAAAGTCCTCGCCGGGCGCGACCGGCCTCCTCCAGGCCGTACGGGAGTCCTCCGTCTCCACGCTCGACCCGGCGGTCGGGCACGGCGGTCGCGGCGGGCACGGCGGGCACAGGGGGTTGGACGGCTCCACCCAGGCCATCCCGCGCATCGACGACACCATGCCCACCCCGATGGTGACCGCCGACTCCGGCCCCCTGCTGCCGCCGATGCGCCGCGCCGAGGGAGCGTACGACGACCTGTACGAACTCCGCCCCGAGACCGACGGACCCGGCTCGGCGGCGCACGAGGACGACACGGCGGAAGCCCGGCCCGCGCAGCGCCACGGGCAGGACGCCGTCCGGCACGCCTACTACCCCGGCCGCCGGATGAACCTCGGCGTCGTGCTCCTCCCGCTCCGCGTCTTCCTCGGCTTCATCTCCATCTACGCGGGCATGGGCAAGCTCTGCGACCCCGTCTACTTCGACGGCGGCGAGCGCGGCTCCATGGTCAAGTGGCTCAACTCCCTGCACCCCTGGCCGCTCGCCGAGCCCCTGCGCGACTTCGCCCTCCAGCACCCGGTCGGCGCCGGACTCACCGTCGCCTTCCTCCAGGTCGTCGTCGGCGTCCTCACCGTCCTCGGCCTCTGGCAGCGCGTCGCCGCCGTCGTCGGCGCCCTGCTCTCCGCCGCGCTGCTCCTCACGGTCAGCTGGAAGACCGTCCCGGTCTACGACTCCGCCGACATCATCTTCCTGGCCGCCTGGTCCCCGCTGATCATCGCCGGCGCCCCCGTCTACTCGATCGACGGCCGCCTCGCCGGAGAGGCCTGGCGCACCCTCGGCCCGCGCGCCGACCTGTGGGACCTGCGCCGCCGCGTCATGCGCCGCAGCAGCCTCGTCGCCGCGGTCGTCGTCGGCCTCACCCTCCTCATCGGCTCCGTCCTCGGCGGCGCCGTCCGCTCCACCGAGATGGTCACGGTCCCGGGCCCCAACGACGACCCGATCAACCACCTCCCGGGTCGGCCGCTCCCCACCGAGCCGAAGCACCGCGCCCCCTCCAAGGCCGCGTCCACCGTGCCCGCGCCCGCCGCGACCAGCGAGGCCCCGGCGGAGCGCGAGGAGACGCAGGAGGCGACCCGGCCCACCGAGACCACCCGCGAGGCCACCCGGACCCAGGAGCAGCGCCCGACGGCCACGCAGGGTACGGGCACCGGTGGCGGCAGCAGCAGCCGTACGCCCACGCAGTCGAACCCGGAGCCCCCGCCGTCCACCAGCGACACCCCGAGCAGCACGGGCGGCAGCACGTCGAGCGGCGGCTCCGGCGGCTCGGGCGGCGGCTCGACGGGCACGCCGTCGGAGAGCAGCTCCACGTCGGGCGGGGCGAAGAACCCGATCGGCGGACTGCTGGGCTGAGCACCCCCGGGCGTCCGTCCGCACGGACACCCGGCCGGGACCACGGCCAGGGACACGGAAGGGGGGGGGGGGGGGGGGGGGGGGGGGGGGCCCCCCTTTGTTGGGTGGGTGGGGGGGGGGGGGGGGGGGGGGGGGGTGGTTTGGATGGTTTTCTTCTCCCGGTCAATCCACTCCCCTCAGCACACCCCCCCTACG
>NZ_JBVHZJ010000078.1:0-37645 GCF_055574655.1 Streptomyces sp. NPDC029956
CGCCGACACCCGCCAGGTGCTCATCAGGTCCCTCGCGATGCTCCGCACCAAGCACGCCGACCTGCCGTCCCGCAAGCACGGCAACCCGCCTCAGTAAGAGGAGTCATCCACGTGACAACCCCTGCCAACCTTCTCCGTGTCGAGAAGGGCAATGCCGACCCCGAGGAGCTGGCGGCCATCACGGCCGTCCTGCTCGCCCGTGCCGCCGCCCGGTCCGACGAGGACACCACCGCGGGCCACCGCGGCCGTACCGCGGCCGGCTGGCGCCGCCTGGAGCGCGAGCACGGCTTCCGCGCACCGCACAGTTGGCGCTGAGCGACCGAGGAGGGCCGGAACCCGGTATCACCGGGTTGCGGCCCTCTTTCGTGCGTCCAGGGGCCCCTGAAGCCCCGAACAGGGCCCCGAGAGGCCGGACCGGGCCCCTGAGCCCCGGACAGGGGCCCGGACACGCCGGACAGGGATCCGGACACACGCCGAAGGCCGCGTTCCCGACGGGAACGCGGCCTTTCGGTACGGGGCGCCGGGGGACAGCTACCGCAGGCGGGCCATGAGGGCGTGCTCGACCAGGGTGATGAGCGCGCTCTTGGCGTCGGCGCGGTGCCGGGCGTCCGTGGTGATGATGGGGGTGTCCGGACCGATCTGGAGGGCCTCGCGGACCTCCTCGGGCTGGTAGGGCTGGCTGCCGTCGAAGCCGTTGAGGGCGATGACGAACGGCAGGCCGCTGTTCTCGAAGTAGTCGACGGCGGGGAAGCAGTCGGCGAGACGGCGGGTGTCCACGAGCACGACGGCGCCGATGGCGCCGCGGACGAGGTCGTCCCACATGAACCAGAAGCGGTCCTGACCGGGCGTACCGAAGAGGTACAGGATCAGGTCCTGGTCCAGGGTGATGCGGCCGAAGTCCATGGCGACGGTCGTCGTCGTCTTGTCGCCGGTGTGCGTGAGGTCGTCGATGCCCGCGGACGCAGACGTCATGACGGCCTCGGTACGCAGCGGGTTGATCTCCGAGACGGCGCCGACGAACGTGGTCTTGCCCACGCCGAAGCCACCCGCCACCACGATCTTCGCGCTGGTGGTTGAACGGGCCGCGCCGCCGCTAGAGCTTGCGAAGTCCACTGAGCACCCTTTCGAGCAGTGTCACGTCTGGCTGACCGCCGGCGGCCTCGTCGCCGCCCGGCTGGTGGATGGCGACGAGCCCGGCCTCTGCCAGGTCGGCCACGAGGATTCGGGCGACGCCGAGGGGGATGGAGAGAAGAGCCGAGATCTCGGCGACCGACTTGATCTCGAAGCACAGTCGGCAGATCCGCTGGTGCTCGGGCAACTGCCCCTGCAGCCTGGACGGATCGGCCGTCGTGCTGACCAGCGCCTCGATGGCGAGCTGGTAGCGCGGCCGGGTCCGGCCGCCGGTCATCGCATAGGGACGCACCAGCGGGTTGTGCGAGCCGCCCGAGCTGCTGGAGCCTGCGGCGGACTGGGCACGCGAGGAGCCCTGCGCACCCGCGGGCTGGGCGTGAGGCTGCCGATAGGGCTGCGAAACACCCTGTCTGCTCGGGGCGGAGGGAAAGTTGAACCGGTTCTGCGCGGCGTCGCCGAGCGGCGCCTGGTGCGCGTCATAACCGTTGTAGGGGCTTGAGCCCGGTGGTGTTCCCACGTCTCCTCCTCCGACTGCCTCGCGGTCCATGTCCCTTGGAACCGCGCCACCGCACCTTACGGGGCGGTGGCGCGAAACGCACTGTCTGTCTGTTAGTTGAGAAGACTTCCCTGAAGCTCCGCCCGGAGGTCGGGAGTCAGGACGGTGCCCGCGCGGTCCACGAGCAGTGCCATCTCGTAGCCCACGAGACCGATGTCGGCCTCGGGGTGAGCGAGCACGGCCAGCGAGGAGCCGTCGGAGACCGACATGATGAAGAGGAAGCCGCGCTCCATCTCCACCACGGTCTGATTGACCGCACCACCCTCGAAGATCCGGGACGCGCCCGCGGTCAGCGAGGTCAGTCCGGAGGCGACGGCCGCCAGCTGGTCGGCGCGATCGCGAGGGAATCCCTCGGACATCGCCAGCAGGAGTCCGTCGGCGGAGACCACCACCGTGTGCGACACCCCAGGGGTGTTGTCCACGAAGTTGGTGATCAACCAGTTCAGATTCTGCGCCGCCTGGCTCATGCTCACACTAACGCTCCTGGTTGTAGGTACTGCCCGGGCCGAGGCCCGATCCGTTCGTGTCCGTTCCCGCGCTGCGTCCCTGCTGGACGCCGCGGCGCAGGTTGCTCAACCTGCCCCGTACGTCCTCGGGTGCGCGGGAGACCTGGGGGCCGCCCTGCGGGGTCTGCTCAGCCGTGCCCTCGACCAGGTTGGCCTTCGGGACCCGGCGGGGGAGACCGGACGAGGTGACCCCGCCGGCCTTCGGGTCCTTGAGCTTCCCGGCCCGCTGCCAGCGCTCGTCGTTGGTCGAGCGCCATTCGTCGGTGGGGTCGGCGTCGTTCTGCTGCTGCTGCGCCGGCTGCGCGGGCTTGGCCTGCTGCGGTGCCTGCTGCTGCGGCGCCTGCTGGGTCGGCGAGGCGACGCTGCCGCGGCGCGGCAGTCCGGCGTCGGTCAGCGCGTGACCGGCGTCCGGGGCGGCACTCTGGGTCGGACCCGGACGGTCGAAGCCTACGCGGTCGGCGGCCTGTTCGGGAGCGCTCGGAGCAGATTCCGATTCCGCTCCGAACGGCTGCTGGTAGCCGCCCTGGTAAGCGCTCTGATCCTGCCAGTCTCCCTGGTGGGACTGGGTATCGAACGCATTGCCGTACTGCTGGTGTTCGGTTCCCGCGGTCTCGTACGAAGCCTCCGCATAGCCCTGCTGCGGGTAGGCCTCGTAACCCTGCTGCGGGTACGCGTAGCCGTCCTGCTGCTGCGGGAACCCGGCCTCGTACTCCTGGCCGTATCCCTGCGACTGCTGAGGCTGCTGCTGCCCGTACTCCTGCGCCGGGGCGTACTGCTCGGGCGCGTACTCCTGGCCCTGCTGCTGCCCGTACTCCTGGCCCTGGCCGTACTCCTGGCCCTGCTGCCCGTACTCCTCCGACTGCTCCGCCTCGTCGCGGAAGAGCGGCCGGTCACCACCCTGCGCCTGGGCCTCCAGGGCGGCACGCCGTCCCTCGCGCTTCAGCGAGCGGTCGACCGGGTCGAGCTGACGCTCCTCCTCGGCCGGCTGGTCGTAGCGGGAGTCGTCGAAGCCGAGGTCGGCGGCGGTCAGCATCGGCTGCTGCTGCGGCGGGGCGCTCTCGAAGGCGCTCTGCTGCTGTTGCTGCGGAATGATCTGCGAGACCGTGAAGTCGTCCTGGAGCGGCTGCTCGCCACCGCCACCGTGCGTGATCGCGTCCGGCAGCATGACCAGCGAGGTCGTACCGGCCTGCTCGCCCGAGGGGCGCAGCTGGACCCGGATGCCGTGGCGGTCGGCGAGCCGGCCGACCACGAAGAGGCCCATGCGCTGCGAGACGGCCGCGTCCACGGTCGGCGGGTTGGCCAGCTTGTGGTTGATGTCCGCGAAGTCCTCGGCGGTGAGGCCGATGCCCTTGTCGTGGATCTCGACCATCACACGGCCGTCGGGGAGACGGGTCGCGGTGACGCGGACCTTGGTCTGCGGGGAGGAGAACGTGGTGGCGTTCTCCAGGAGCTCGGCGAGCAGGTGCACGAGGTCGGTCACGGCCTGGCCGTGGATCTCGGCGTCCGGCACGCCCGCCAGCTCGATGCGCTCGTACTGCTCCACCTCGGAGGAGGCGGCGCGCATGACGTCGACCAGCGGGACCGGCTGGTCCCAGCGGCGGCCCGGCTCCTCGCCGGCGAGGACGAGGAGGTTCTCGCCGTTGCGGCGCATACGGGTCGCCAGGTGGTCCAGGCGGAAGAGGTTCTCCAGCTGGTCCGGGTCGGCCTCGTTGTTCTCCAGGTCGGTGATGAGGGTCAGCTGGCCCTCGATCAGCGACTGGTTGCGGCGCGAGAGGTTGGTGAAGATCGCGTTGACGTTGCCCCGGAGCATGGCCTGCTCGGCGGCGAGCCGGACGGCCTCGCGGTGGACCTGGTCGAAGGCGCGGGCGACCTCGCCGATCTCGTCCTGCGTGTCGATCGGGATCGGCTGCACGCGGGTGTCGACGCGGCCGGGCTCGGTACGGGACAGCTGGTCGACCAGCATCGGAAGACGCTGCTCCGCGATGCCGAAGGCGGCGGTACGCAGCTGCTGCATCGCGCGGCTCATCTGGCGGGCCATCATCCCGGCGAGGATGAAGGCGGCGAGCAGGGCGACGACGACGATGCCACCGTTGACCCAGGCGTCCGTCTTGGCCTCGTCGGAGATCTTGATCGCCTCGGCCACGGCCTTGTCGACCAGGGCCTTCTCGACCTCGGAGTAGCCCTCGAACTTGGCGGTGGCGATCGCCACCCAGGTCTCGGCCGTGATGCCCTTGGCCTTGAGCGACGCGAGGCCCTCGGGGTCCTTGGCGGTGCCGATCGCGGTGGCCGCGCCCGAGTAGACGGAGCCGTCCTTGCCCTTGGGCAGGTCGAGGCCGTTGGCCTGCATCTGCTTGGCGCCCTCGGCGGCCTTGCCCGCCATGACCTTCTTCAGCATCTCGACGTCCTCGGGCATACCACCGGAGGAGAACTCGCCGAGGGCGATCTGCTCCAGGTAGTTGTACGAGTTGAACGCCACGGACTGCTGGGCGAAGACGGCTTCGGTACGGCTGGGCCGGACCAGGAGCTGGGTGCCTATGGAGCGCTGGAGGGACTCGGCGCCCTTGGCCAGCTGGATGGCGTAGACGCTTCGGCCGTAGGCCGTGACGTTGCCGGTGCCGAGGCCGAGTTCGTTGGAGAACTCGGTGAGGTAGTGCTGGACGCCGGTGTACTGGAGCTGGGTGTTCACCGGGTCGAGGGAGCGCGTGTACGCGGCCTTGCGCAGCGCTTCGAGCTTCGGCTCCTCCTCACGGAAGAGGTTCAGCCGGCGCTCCAGGCCCTGGCCCGAAGGCAGGTCCTTGGCGGCCTCGTCGAACTTCACCTTGGCGGCGTCGGTCGCGGCGTACGCCCTCGTGACGTCGTCGCTCTTGCGGTCCTCGGCGGTCTTCGCCGCCAGCAGGGGACCCGCGGTGAGGTCGCGCTCGTTGAGAAGGGCGGTGCTGTACTCCGAGGCGGCGCGCACGATGAGCGCCGTCTTCTCGGCGTCCTGCGCCTCCTGCCAGGTGTCGATCGACCCCTTGACCTGGAAGCCGCCCATGACGAGGCCGACCAGCACGGGTACACAGAGGATCGCGTTCAGCCTGGTGGGCACTCGCCAGTTGCGCGGCGAGAGCTTGCTGGAGCTGCCCGGAGCGGCGGCCACGGCGGGCTGCGTCACGGGCACGTCCGCGGGCGACATCGCCGTGCGCGACGGCGGGGTGAAGTTGCCCCGTGTCTCCTGCTCCGCGGAGCTTTCCTTGCTGCGCCTCACTCGACCAACAACCTCTCGGCGTCGGCACCTACGTTGTGCCGGTGTTTCGTTCAGGGCCGTACTACTCGGGAGTTCATGAATTGCAGCACGTGAAGGGGGTGGGTTCCAAACAGTGCGATGCGGCCGGTTTCACGGGCCTGCGCCTCGTATAAAACGGGCATAAAGAGCGAGCCCCGCCAAAAGACGGGGCTCAGGTGAGCGCAGCGACACCGATCGGATGCGTCGGGTGTCCGAGGCGACCCAATTCTCATTCGAAATGTTATGAACGCGCGGGCGGCCGTGTCGAACGACACAGGCCGCCCCCGGCGGTGGCACGGGACACCCCACCAGGTCGTCCGACTACTTGAGCCGGGCCATGAGGGCGTGCTCGACCAGGGTGATGAGCGCGCTCTTGGCGTCGGCGCGGTGCCGGGCGTCCGTGGTGATGATCGGGGTGCCCGGACCGATCTGGAGGGCCTCGCGGACCTCCTCGGGCTGGTAGGGCTGGCTGCCGTCGAAGCCGTTGAGGGCGATGACGAACGGCAGGCCGCTGTTCTCGAAGTAGTCGACGGCGGGGAAGCAGTCGGCGAGACGGCGGGTGTCCACGAGCACGACGGCGCCGATGGCGCCGCGGACGAGGTCGTCCCACATGAACCAGAAGCGGTCCTGACCGGGCGTACCGAAGAGGTACAGGATCAGGTCCTGGTCCAGGGTGATGCGGCCGAAGTCCATGGCGACGGTCGTCGTCGTCTTGCCACCGGTGTGCGTGAGGTCGTCGATGCCCGCGGACGCAGACGTCATGACGGCCTCGGTACGCAGCGGGTTGATCTCGGACACGGCGCCGACGAACGTGGTCTTGCCCACGCCGAAGCCACCCGCCACCACGATCTTCGCGCTGGTGGTCGACCGAGCCGAACCGCCGCTAGAGCTTGCGAAGTCCACTGAGCACCCTTTCGAGCAGAGTCACGTCCGGCGTGCCGCCGGTTTCTCCGTTGCCCGGCTGGTGGATCGCCACCATGCCGGCCTCCGCCAGGTCGGCGACGAGGATGCGGGCGACACCGAGAGGCATCGACAGCAGCGCCGACACCTCGGCCACCGACTTGACCTCACGGCACAGGTGGCAGATCCGCTGGTGCTCCGGGAGGAGAGTGGCGAGGTGCGCCGGGTCGGCCGTGGTGCTGACCAGCGCCTCGATGGCGAGCTGGTAGCGCGGCCGGGTCCGGCCGCCGGTCATCGCGTACGGACGCACCAGCGGCTGGTCGCCCTCATGTCCGTACTCGTCGACTGAATTGCCGTACGGATCGTGAGAGGCGGGGGGCGGGGTCATGAATCCTCCGGGCGTGACGGCAAACCTTCTGCCGTCTGATGGGGCCGGTGGGGGGCCGGGTGGGGCGGCCGGACGGATAACGGTGCCAGGGCGGCACGGAGGGGCGTACCGCCCTGTCGGTCGGTGGTGCGGTGAGGTCTTCCGTGAAGCAACCGGCTAGTGGAGCAGGCTGCCCTGGAGCTCCGCGCGGAGATCCGGGGTGAGGACACTGCCGGCCCGGTCGACCAGCAGCGTCATCTCGTAGCCGACGAGGCCGATGTCGCACTCGGGGTGCGCGAGCACGGCCAGCGAGGAACCGTCGGAGACCGACATGAGGAAGAGGAAGCCGCGCTCCATCTCCACCACGGTCTGCGCGACGGGGCCCCCCTCGAAGATCCGGGACGCACCCGCGGTCAGCGAGGTCAGTCCGGACGCGACCGCCGCCAGCTGGTCGGCGCGGTCGCGGGGGAATCCTTCGGACATGGCCAGCAGGAGTCCGTCGGCGGAGACCACCACCGTGTGGGACACCCCAGGGGTGTTGTCCACGAAGTTGGTGATCAACCAGTTCAGATTCTGCGCCGCCTGGCTCATCGCGTTCAACTAACGCTCCTGCTGATGGTTCGGACCGAGGTGGTGATTACCCGTGGTCGAGTTACCTGCCTGCCGGCCCTGCTGGATACCGCGGCGCAGATTGGTCAGCCGGCCGCGGACGTCGTCGGGTGCACGCGAGACCTGGGGGCCGGCCGTGTGGGCCTGCTCCTGTGCGGTCCCGGGTACGAGGTTGGCCTTCGGCACACGCCGGGGAAGACCAGAGGTGGTGACACCGCCGGCCGCGGGCTTGCGCACCCGCTCGGCCTGGCGCACCAGCTCGTCGTTGGGCGAGGTCCGCCAGGCGGCCCCGCCGTTCTGGCGACCGTCGGCCGGGTCACCGGCCGGACGCTGCGCCGGAGCGGCCTGCTGCGGCGCGACCGGGGTCTGCGCCTGCTGCTGGGCCTGCTGCGCCTGCTCCTGGTGGAACCAGTTGGTCTCGAGCGTGTCGTACAGCGGCGTACGGCCGTCGCCCGCGCCCGCCGGCGGCAGCGCCTCCGGACGGCGCGGCTGCTGGAGCTGCGGCTGCTGGCCCTGCGGCTGACGCTGCTGCGGCTGGACCGGCTCCTGGCGCGGGGCGCCGAGGTCGCCGCCCGTGCGCTGACGCGGGGCCGGCGGCTGCTGCGCCTGCTGCTGCGCCTGCGGTACGTAGGGCTGCCGGCCGAACTGCTGCTGCTGGCCGCCCTGGTAGCCCTGCTGCTGCGGAGCCTGCTGCGGGCTGTTGAAGTCGGGCCGCGCGAACTGGCCGGTGGAGCCGGGGCCCTGCGGGGCACCGAAGTCGGGGCGCGGGAACTGCGCCGTCGACGCCGGGTCCTGGACACCGCCCTGGTACACCTGCGGCGCCTGCTGCTGCGGGGCCTGCTGCGGGCGGCCCTGCGACGACTGGGGCGCACCGAAGTCCGGACGCGGGAACTGACCCGTGGAACCGGGGCCCTGGGAAGCCGGGGCCGCGAACGAGCCGGTCGTCTCCGGGTCCTCGTGACCGCGCGGGGCGTCCAGCGGGGACATCTCCTGCTGCGGGCGGCGGACCGGCTGCTGGGCCTGGTCGTTGCCCCAGCTCGCCGCCTGCTGGCGCTGCGCCTGGGGGTTGCCGCCCGGCAGCTCGGCGCGCGGGAACTCGTATCCGCCGGCCTGCTGGGCACCCTGGCCCTGGCCCTGCGGTGCGTGCTGCGGAGCACCGGGTCCGGCCTGCTGGGAGCTCTGGCTGCCCCACACGTCGGTGCGGGACGGGATGGCGCTCGCGGCGCCGCCGATGAGACCGCCGCCACCGGGGCCCGGCCGCAGCGGATCGCCGCTCTGCGGGGCCTGCGGCTGCTGACCGGTCCGGTCGAGCGACGCGTTCTGCGGCTGCGGGGTACGGGACTGCGGGGCGCCCTGCGGGCCACCGGCGAGCGGGGCACCGTCACGGGCGGGCAGCGCGGCCCGGGGACCGCTCGTACCGACCTGGCCGCGCGGCGCGCCCCCGCCGCCGAGCAGACCGCCCGAGGGCGCACCGCCCTGGCCCGGACGTCCGCCGGGGCCACCGGCCGCGCCGGGACCGGCGGGAAGCCGGCCGCCCGGGGCGGAGGCACCCGGCGGCATCGCGCCCTGGCCGCCGGCACCCGGCTTGGGCATCGGCTTCTTGCCGCCCTGGGCGACGTCGACCGGCAGCATGACGAGCGCGGTGGTGCCGCCCGAGTCGGAGGGGCGCAGCTGGATGCGGATGCCGTGTCGCAGGGACAGGCGGCCGACCACGAAGAGACCCATGCGGCGGGAGACGGAGACGTCCACGGTGGGCGGCGAGGCGAGCCGCTCGTTGATCGCGGCGAGGTCCTCGGGGGAGAGGCCGATGCCGGTGTCGTGGATCTCGACGAGCACCCGGCCGTCGGGCAGCGCGTGACCGGTGACCCGGACCTTCGTCTGCGGCGAGGAGAACGAGGTGGCGTTCTCGAGCAGCTCGGCGAGGAGGTGCACGAGGTCGTTGACGACTCGGCCGGCGACCTCGGTCGCGGGGACCGAGGCGAGTTCGATGCGCTCGTACTGCTCCACCTCGGAGGCGGCGGCACGGAGCACGTCGACCAGCGGGACCGGGCGGGTCCAGCGGCGGCCGGGCTCCTCACCGGCGAGGACGAGGAGGTTCTCACCGTTACGGCGCATACGCGTCGCGAGGTGGTCGAGCTTGAAGAGCGAGGACAGCTGGTCCGGGTCGGCCTCGCGCGACTCCAGTTCGGAGATGAGCGAGAGCTGACGCTGGATGAGGCCCTGGGAACGGCGCGAGAGGTTGGTGAACATCGCGTTGACGTTGCCTCGGAGGAGGGCCTGCTCGGCGGCGAGACGGACGGCCTCGCGGTGCACGTCGTCGAAGGCCGCGGCCACCTGGCCGATCTCGTCCCGGGAGTGCACACCGACGGACTCGACGGAGGTGTCGACGTCCTGCGGGTCGGACTCGGAGAGCTGCTTGACGAGCTCGGGCAGGCGTTCCTGGGCGACCTTGGTCGCGGTGTCCTGGAGCCGGCGCAGCGAGCGGATCATGGACCGGGCCACGACGAAGGCGCCGATGAGCGAGACGCCGAGGACGAGGAGGATCAGCGCACCGTTGACGATGGCGTCCCGCTGCGACTCCTGGCGGAGCTCACGGGCCAGGCTCTCCATGTCGCCGAGCAGACCGCGCTCGATGCGGTTCATGGTGGCGATCTTGGTGCCGTACTCGTCGGTGAAGTTCAGGTGACCGCGCGGGTCGCCCTTCTTCATGGCGTTGTCCATGTTGAGGACGCGCTCGGCGTACTTCTCGGCGGCGGTGATCGACGGGTTGCCGTTGTTCAGGGACGCGGTCCGGTCGGTGGCGTTGCCACCGGTCGACTCGTAGATCGCCTGGAAGGACTGGAGCTCGCGGCCCTCGGAGTTGAGCGCGGCCTCGCCGTACAGGCGGTCACCCTGCTGGATGTCACCGCGGGTCCGGTCGCTCGGCGGCAGCGCCGCGGCGATGATCGCCTGCTGGATGGAGGCGTACTCCTTGGCGGACGAGAACGCGGCGAGCGCGCGGGTCCGCTTGATCATCTCGGGGTTGCTGGTCGCCTGCGCCATGTCCTGGGAGAGGCTGAGCAGCGAGCGGATGAGACGGCTGTACGCCTCGACCGTCACCGAGTGGGAGACGTCCTTCTCGTACGCGTTGCTCCGGATCGTGTGCAGAGCGCTGACCTGCGAGGCGATCTGGTTGACGTTCTGCCGGATGCTGCGCAGCGCCTCGTCGCCCTCGGTGGCCGGGATGGCCTCCGTGGCCTGGAGGAAGGCCTTGTACTCGAGGTCCGTCTTCCGGCGCGGGTTGGCGACCTGGTAGTCGCTGACCGGGCGGCCGTTGGAGAGCGGACCCGCGGAGAGGTCGCGCTCGGACTGGAGGGCCTGCGCGAGGTCGGTGGCCTCACGGGTCAGCTTGGTGAGCAGCTGCATGTGGTCGAGCTGCTCCATGTCCTGGAGCGACTCGCTGATGCGGATGCCGCCCAGGGTGGTCGCGGCGACCACGGGGAGCGTGAGCAGCGCGACCAGGCGTGTGGAGATGCGCCAGTTGCGCAGGGCTATTCGGGGGCCGACCGCGTTCTCGGCGCCCTCGGTCCGGGCCTTGGGGGGTGCGTCGGACGGGTCGGCGGACGGGGCCGCGGCGCTTGTGCGCCTGCCGCCGTCACCGCCGTCGCCGGACGGTCCCTGACCCTGGTTCGGGGTGCGCGAGGCCGAGGGACCGCGGTCGGTCCCGGCACGCGGTTCCTGCTCCGCCGGAGCATCCGCTCGGCCCTGACGGGCCTGGGGAGACCCCGAGCCATCCCTCTTGAAACGTCCCTGCACTAGCGTCGCAACCTCTGGACCAGGCGTCCTTCCGGATGAACGGAGAGGACGGTGTCGGTGTCAATCGGGGTGCGTGGAGGGCACCCCAGGTGGTCGTCGGTGACCGGCGCAGTTCCCCCTTCCCCGCCACTAGGCCGGCGCTGCGTTGCGCCCCCTGCGAGCCGGCTTGAATCCCGCGGCGGTGCGTGGAATTCCAGCACAGTGCCGGACCTCCAACAAGGGCCGCGTGTCGCACCGCGAGGGTCATGACAACCCGTGCGCACAGCGTCACCCCATGTAGAAGATGATCACGGAGGATTCGGACTTTTCCTCTCCAATGGCTGCGCGTACCCGTGTGTCCCAGTCGCCATGATCAGGAGCGGAATAGAGCATTCAGTGGCGGAATGTCCCTTTCCGTGGCGACAGGCGACGGTCCGTAATGCCCGGAATATGTCGCCAGTGGTGAGCAAACTCACACGATGATCGATGTCTTAGCCATGCATTCGAAGGGAATCGCATGTTTAGCCTGACGCTTTACACCCCCTCGCGCCCGAACGCGGCGCCCGTTCCGGAACAAGGTCAGATCACCGCGATGAAGACGACGACGCCCGGCACCACGGCCAACCCCCGCCGTTCCACCCTCGTCCACCTCTCGGACGCCGCAGATCTCGGCCGGGTCGCCCTGCCCGAGTACGCGGTCGAGCTGCCGGCGAAGACG
Source organism: Streptomyces sp. NPDC029956 (assembly GCF_055574655.1). NCBI lineage: Bacteria > Bacillati > Actinomycetota > Actinomycetes > Kitasatosporales > Streptomycetaceae > Streptomyces > Streptomyces sp. NPDC029956. Next base: position 11,827 of record NZ_JBVHZJ010000078.1, read on the forward strand.
GCCAACCCGCGCCGTACCGTCCTCATGCAGCCCCCGGCCCCCTACGAGCCCCAGCCGTACGCCTCCGCGTCCCGCTGACGCCACCCCCCGGAGCCACCCGCGTCATCCTTGTCACCGGCCCGGCGACATCGCCGGTCGGCCGCCTCGCGCCGCGTTAGCCTGGAGCGTCAGACTCCAGCCAGCACCAAGTGAGGGGCGACAGCACTCGTGCGCATCGCCAGATTCTCCATCGACGGCAATGTGGCCTTCGGCGCCGTCGAGGGCGAGGGAACCGTCGAGTCCGGCGGCCTCGTCCTCGACATCATCAAGGGCATCCCGTACACCGACTTCGAGCTCAGCGGCACCAAGGTCCCGCTGAGCAAGGTACGGCTCCTGCCGCCCGTGCTCCCCAACAAGGTCGTGGCCATCGGCCGCAACTACGCGGAGCACGCCGCCGAACTCGGCAACGAGGTCCCCGACGTCCCCGTCGCCTTCTTCAAGCCCACCACCTCGGTGATCGGCCCCGGCGACGCCATCGAGTACCCCTCCTTCTCCAACGAGCTGCACCACGAGGCCGAACTGGCCGTGGTCATCGGCCGCATGTGCCGCGAGGTGCCCCGCGAGCGCGTGAAGGACGTCGTCTTCGGCTACACCTGCGCCAACGACGTCACCGCCCGCGACGCCCAGCAGCGCGAGAAGCAGTGGGCCCGCGCCAAGGGCTTCGACACCTCCTGCCCGCTGGGGCCCTGGGTCGAGACGGACCTGAGCATCGCTGCCGCGAGCGACCTGACCATCCAGGCCACGGTCAACGGCGAACAGCGCCAGCTGGGTCGGACGAGCGACATGATCCGCTCCATCGAGGACCTGGTCGTCCACATCACCGAGGCCATGACGCTGCTCCCCGGAGACGTCATCCTCACCGGCACCCCCGCCGGGGTCGGCCCCCTCAACGTCGGCGACGAGGTCGCCGTCACCATCGAAGGCATCGGCACTCTCACCAATAGGGTGATCAAGCGTGGCTAACGCGATCCGCGTCCGTTTCTGTCCCTCGCCGACCGGCAACCCCCACGTGGGCCTGGTCCGCACCGCTCTCTTCAACTGGGCCTTCGCCCGGCACAACGAGGGCACCATGGTCTTCCGCATCGAGGACACCGACGCGGCGCGCGACTCCGAGGAGTCGTACGACCAGCTGCTCGACTCCCTGAAGTGGCTCGGCCTCGACTGGGACGAGGGCCCGGAGGTCGGCGGCCCGCACGCGCCGTACCGCCAGTCGCAGCGGATGGACATCTACAAGGACGTCGCCGACAAGCTGCTCGCCGGCGGCTACGCGTACCCCTGCTACTGCACCACCGAGGAGCTCGACGAGCGCCGCGCCGCCGCGCGCGCCGCCGGCCGCCCCTCCGGCTACGACGGCCACTGCCGCGACCTCACCGACGAGCAGAAGGCCGCGTACGAGACCGAGGGCCGCGCGTCGATCGTCCGCTTCCGGATGCCCGACGAGCCCATCACCTTCACCGACCTGGTCCGCGGCGAGCTCACCTTCACCCCGGAGAACGTGCCGGACTACGGCATCCTCCGGGCCAACGGCGCCCCGCTCTACACCCTGGTCAACCCGGTCGACGACGCCCTGATGGAGATCACCCACGTCCTGCGCGGCGAGGACCTGCTCTCCTCCACCCCCCGCCAGGTCGCGCTCTACAAGGCGCTGATCGAGCTGGGCGTCGCCAAGGAGATCCCCTCCTTCGGCCACCTGCCGTACGTGATGGGCGAGGGCAACAAGAAGCTCTCCAAGCGCGACCCGGAGGCCTCCCTCAACCTCTACCGGGAGCGCGGCTTCCTCCCGGAGGGCCTGCTGAACTACCTCTCGCTCCTCGGCTGGTCCTTCTCGGCCGACCAGGACATCTTCACCATCCCCGAGATGGTGGCGAAGTTCGACATCGCCGAGGTCAACGCCAACCCGGCGCGCTTCGACCTCAAGAAGGCCGAGTCGATCAACGCCGACCACATCCGCATGCTGGACGTGAAGGCGTTCGCCGAGGCCTGCGAGCCCTGGCTGCGGGCCCCCTTCGCCAACTGGGCGCCCGAGGACTTCGACCGGACCGCCTGGGAGGCCATCGCGCCGCACGCCCAGACCCGCGTCACCGTCCTCTCGGACATCACGGCCAACGTGGACTTCCTCTTCCTGTCGGAGCCGGTCTTCGACCAGCCCTCGTGGGACAAGGCGATGAAGGGCGAGCCCGCGGCCCTCCTCACCACCGCCCGCGAGAAGCTCGAGGGCGCCGACTGGAGCGACCCCGAGTCCCTCAAGAGCGCCGTGCTGGCCGCCGGCGAGGCCCACGGCCTCAAGCTCGGCAAGGCGCAGGCCCCGGTCCGCGTGGCCGTCACGGGCCGCACGGTCGGCCTGCCCCTCTTCGAGTCCCTGGAGATCCTGGGCAAGGAGAAGACCCTGACCCGCATCGACGCGGCTCTGGCGAAGCTGTCGGCCTGACGGCTTCCGGCGGACAGTGAGGGGGGGGGGGGGGGGGGGGGGGGGGGGGGTGCCGGGGGGGGGGCCGTCCCCCCCCCCCCCCCCCCCCCCGCCCCGTTCTGTCTCTGTTCCGTCCCCGTGCTGTTCCTGCCTCGGGCCCGGTCCGTCCCCGCGGGTTCCGCCCCGCCGGGATCCGTCCCCCGGACCGGCTACGCCAGCCCGCGGCGCGCCACGGCCGGCGCCCGGTGCCCGGCGATGGACGCCACCATGTCGAGGACCTGCCGCGTCTCGGCGACCTCGTGCACCCGGTACACCTGCGCCCCCAGCCAGGCGGACACGGCGGTCGTCGCCAGGGTCCCGAGGACCCGCTCCTTCACCGGCCGGTCGAGCGTCTCGCCGACGAAGTCCTTGTTGGACAGGGACACGAGCACCGGCCAGCCCGTGTCCGCCATCTCCCCGAGCCGCCGCGTCGCCTCCAGGCTGTGCCGGGTGTTCTTCCCGAAGTCATGGCCCGGGTCGATCATGATCGCGTCCCGCCGCACCCCGAGCGCGACCGCCCGCTCCGCGAGCCCCACGGTCACGCGCAGGATGTCGGCCATCACGTCCTCGTACTCCACGCGGTGCGGCCGCGTCCGCGGCTCCGCGCCGCCCGCGTGCGTGCACACGAGCCCCGCTCCGTACTTCGCGGCGACCTCGGCGAGTCCGGGGTCGACCCCGCCCCACGCGTCGTTCAGGACGTCCGCGCCGGCCTCGCAGACCGCCGCGCCGACGTCCGCCCGCCAGGTGTCCACGCTGATGACGACATCGGGATGGCGGCGGCGGACCTCGGCGACGAAACCGACCGTGCGCCGCGCCTCCTCCTCGGCCGTGACCTCCTCGCCGGGGCCCGCCTTCACCCCGCCGATGTCGATGATCGCCGCCCCCTCGGCCACGGCCTGCTCGACGCGGGCGAGCGCCGGCTCGTCCCGGAAGGTGGCGCCCTGGTCGTAGAAGGAGTCCGGGGTCCGGTTCACGATCGCCATGATCACCGGCTCGTGCGGCCCGAATTCACGCCGTCCCAAGCGCAGCATCCCTTTTGTCCTCCCTCGTGTCCGTTCGCCTGCGACCCTAGCTGTCGGTGGCGCATGGCACGATCGGCACGGGACGTTTTCCACTCCGGGGAGAGGCACGCAGGTGTTCTGGTTTCTGCTCATCACGATGGTCGTGGTCGTGGCCGCGGTGACCCTGGCCGTGGTCGGCGGCGGCGACAGCGAGGTGCTGCCCGACGTGGCGCCCCAGGAGCTCGTCGACCCGCTCCCGGCCGCCCGCCCGGTCGACCGCGCCGACGTCGAGGCGCTCCGTCTCCCCGTCGCGGTCCGCGGCTACCGGATGGCGGACGTGGACGACGTGCTGGTCCGCCTCGGCGCCGAGCTGGCCGAGCGCGACGCCCGGATCTCCGAGCTGGAGGAGGCGCTCGCGGGAGCGGGCGCCGCCGGTGACGGAGAGGACGGGCGGGCGTGACGGCCAGCGGGGCGGTGCCCGGCCCGGACGGGCGGCTGCGCTGCCCCTGGGGCCTGTCGACCGAGGACTACGTGGCGTACCACGACGAGGAGTGGGGCCGCGCGGTCCACGGCGACGACGCGCTGTTCGAGCGGCTCTGCCTCGAGGCGTTCCAGTCGGGTCTGTCGTGGATCACGATCCTGCGCCGCCGCGAGGGATTCAGGGCGGCGTTCGCCGGTTTCCGGATCGCCTCGGTCGCCGAGTTCGGAGACGCGGACCGCGAGCGGCTCCTCGTGGACGAGGGCATCATCCGCAACCGGGCCAAGATCGACGCGACCCTCGCCAACGCGAAGCTGCTGGCCGGCTGGGCCCCGGGCGAGCTGGACGAGCTGATCTGGTCGTACGCCCCCGATCCGAGGACCCGCCCCGTCCCGCGTACGTTCGCGGACGTCCCGGCGGTCACGGACGAGTCCACGGCCCTCTCGAAGGCCCTCAAGAAACGAGGCCTCCGCTTCATCGGCCCGACGACGGCCTACGCCCTGATGCAGGCGTGCGGGCTGGTCGACGACCACGTGCAGGGGTGCGTGGCCCGGGGCGGGCAGTAGCCCCGGGCCGTCGGTCCCGTCCGGATCGGAAGAGGTGGACGGGGTCCGAGGGTGCGGGGGCCGTCGCGGGCGACCAGGTCGGTCTCCCGGTCGATCCCTGCCTGACCGGTCTCGACCTCCCACCGGGTGCCCCCGACCCGGATCGAGCTGATCGCGTTGTCGGCACCGTACGAGGAGCCCGGGCGCGAAGAAGGCGCGCCGAAGGAGAAGGACGCACGGAACCTCCCAGGCATGTGCGTACGAGCGGTGAGCGGATCGTGTAGACGCGCCCACCGCTCGTACGAACGGGTCCCGGGGTCCGTCAGCGGCCCAGGTACGTCGGCTTCTCCTTGGCGATGAAGGCGCGGACCGCGATCGTGTGGTCCTCGGAGGCGCCCGCGCGGTTCTGGAGTTCCTCCTCCTTGTCCAGCGCCTCGGAAAGGGAGTGGTCGGCGCCGTAGGCGACGGACTCCTTCAGGGCCGCGTACGCCACCGTCGGGCCCTGCGCCAGCTTGCGGGCCACCTTCTCCGCCTCGACGGCGAGGTCCGCGGCCGGGACCACGCGGTTCACGATGCCCAGCTCGTACGCCTCCTGGGCGGTGATCGAGCGCGGGAAGAGCAGCAGGTCGGCGGCGCGGCTCTGGCCGATCAGGCGGGGCAGCGTCCAGGACATGCCCGAGTCGGCGGTCAACGCGACGCCCGCGAAGGAGGTGTTGAACGACGCGGTGTCCGCGACCACCCGGTAGTCCGCCGCGAGCGCGAAGCCGAAGCCGGCCCCCGCCGCGACACCGTTCACGCCGGCCACGACGGGCTTCCGCATGCCCGCGAGCGCCCTGGTGATCGGGTTGTAGTGGTCCCGGACCGTGTTCATGGTCTCCTGGGTGCCGTTCTCGTGGTCCGCCATGAGCAGACCCACGTGTTCCTTCAGGTCCTGGCCGACGCAGAACGCCCGCTCGCCCGCCGCGGTGAGCAGCACCGCCCGTACGGCGGGGTCCGCCGCGGCCGTCTCGGCCGCGTCACGGAGGGCGACTTTCGCGGCCACGTTCATCGCGTTCATGGCCTCGGGGCGGTTGAGCGTGATGGTGGCGAGCCCGTCGCTCACCTCGTACAGCACCGTGTCGGCCATGGGGTTCCCTTCGCCTCTTTGCGTGGTTGACCTGCACAGCATGGCGGACATCACTCGCCCCGCCCATGTGAGCTGCGTCAAAGATTTGAAGGGCCCGGCCGGACGCCGAGCGGCGAAGTATCGCAGGCCGATCGCCGAAATGTGTGGTTTTGAGAGAGCGCGTTGCGCAAGCGATGCCATTCGATGTTGGTCATCGGGTCCTGCCATGCGGGATAATGACCTGGAAGCAATGTGTTCGAAGCCGGTGACGCGTGCTCCAGGTCATGGAGCTGCCCGGCTGACAAAGAGCTGGTTTCAGGAAGGGGAACAAGCATGGCGGCCATGAAGCCGCGGACGGGTGACGGCCCGCTCGAGGTGACCAAGGAGGGGCGGGGCATCGTCATGCGCGTTCCGCTCGAAGGCGGCGGTCGGCTTGTCGTCGAGTTGACTCCCGACGAGGCCGAGGCGCTGGGCGACGCCCTGAAGAAGGTCGTCGGCTGACCTTCCCTCGCATCCTGAGCACTGCCCCGGCACGGTCCGCCCGTGCCGGGGCAGTGGTGTGTCCGGGGCCGGACGTGGTGCGTCCGGGGTCGCGTCGTGACGTGGAAGGCCGTCGCGCAGGGGAGTGGGGCGGGCCCCGGGAGCGGGGGTGGGGAAGTGGGGCGGGCCCCGGGTGCGGGCTGCCCGGGAGCTTTTCAGCCGCGGCGGACCGCGCACAGCAGGCCGTCGCCGACCGGCAGCAGGGAGGGGATGAGCTCCTGGCTCTCCCGGACCGTGCGCAGCAGTTCGCGGACCCGCTGGACCTCGGCGGGCTGGGCCCCCGAGTCGACCGTGCGGCCGTCCGCGAAGACGCCCTCGAAGCAGACGAGCCCGCCAGGTCGCAGCAGGCGCAACGATTCAGCGAGGTAGTCCAGGTACTCGAGCCGGTCGCCGTCGCAGAACACGAGGTCGTACCCGCCGTCCGCGAGCCGCGGAAGTACGTCCAGGGCCCGGCCGGGGATGAACCGCGCCCGGTTGCCCGCGAAGCCTGCCGCACGGAACGCCGTCTTGGCGAGCTGCTGCCGCTCCGGCTGGAGGTCCACCGTCGTCAGAACGCCGTCCGGCCGCATCCCGAGCAGCAGGTAGATGCCCGACACGCCGGTGCCCGTGCCGATCTCCGCCACCGCCTTCGCGTCCGCCGTGGCCGCGAGCAGGCGCAGCGCCCCACCGGTGCCCGGCGACACCGAGGGCAGCCCTGCCTCCCGGGCCCGCTCACGGGCCCAGCGCAGAGCTTCGTCCTCGGCGACAAAGGCGTCGGCGAACGACCAGCTCGTCTGCCGGTTGGCGGTAATGGCCCTCTCCTGTCCCCGTAGTTGACGCAACGGTGACTGTATCCGCTGTCAGCGGGAACCCGCAGATGGGACCGGGCGTTCACCAGGGGAAGGACGCGGCGGGAAGGAGCCGGCGGAGCCGGTTCCAAATTCGCGTAAAGATTCTTATCCGGAGCTAACGGGCGAGGTGGCTATGGTAGGGGCTCCACTGGACACCACCAGAGCCGACAGGGGAGGTGCGGCTGCGCCTGTGGATCGGGGAGGAGTGCTTCGGCGTCTTCTCAGGTCGGCGGGTGAGCCGAAATCCGTGACCGACACCGCTGACCGAATCCGCACCGCCGACTCCGCTCCCACCACCGCGACCTTCGCATCGGATGCGGAATCGCAGGCGTGGACTCCTCCCACCTGGGAGGAGATCGTCAGCACGCACAGCGGCCGGGTGTACCGCCTCGCCTACCGGCTGACCGGCAACCAGCACGACGCCGAGGACCTGACCCAGGAGGTCTTCGTCCGCGTCTTCCGCTCGCTGTCGACGTACACGCCGGGCACCTTCGAGGGCTGGCTCCACCGCATCACCACCAACCTCTTCCTCGACATGGTCCGCCGCAAGCAGCGCATCCGTTTCGACGCGCTCGCCGACGACGCCGCCGAGCGGCTGCCCAGCCGTGAGCCCTCGCCGCAGCAGGTGTTCAACGACACCCACTTCGACGCCGACGTGCAGCAGGCACTCGACACCCTCGCGCCCGAGTTCCGCGCCGCGGTCGTCCTCTGCGACATCGAAGGACTGTCGTACGAGGAGATCGCCGCGACCCTCGGCGTGAAGCTCGGCACCGTCCGCAGCCGTATCCACCGCGGGCGCTCCCACCTGCGCAAGGCCCTCAAGCACCGCTCGCCCGAGGCACGGGCGGAGCGTGCCCTGGCCTCCGTCGGATGGGAGGCAGGGACAGCGTGAGCGGCACACGTCCCTCGTCGCCGACCCCCGCGGAGCACCACCTCGGGGACCGCCTGGCCGCGCTCGTCGACGGCGAACTCGGCCATGACGCCCGCGAGCGGGTCCTCGCGCACCTCGCGACCTGCACCCGTTGCAAGGCGGAGGCCGACGCGCAGCGCACCCTCAAGAGCGTCTTCGCCTCGGCGGCTCCTCCGCCGCCCTCGGAAGGGTTCCTGGCCCGGCTGCAGGGGCTACCCGGGGGTCCCGGTGAGCCGGGAGGCCCCGGCGGACCGAGAGGCCCCCTCGAAGAACTCCTCGGCGCGGGCGGCGTGCGGTCCGACGGTTTCGCCACGGCGGCCGTCGTCACCCCGCACTCCGCGCCGCAGACCGGCTTCCGTATCCACGAGGTCGGCGACCGCGCTTCCGGAACCTCCTGGCGCGGTCGGCGCTTCGCCTTCGCGGCGGCCAGCGCCGTCTCGTTCGCGGCCATCGCCCTCGGCGGCACCCTGCCGCTGGAGTCCTCGGTGAACGCGAGCTCGCGCGGCGGCCAGGGCACCGGCACGGCGGTCACCCCGTTGCGTGCCACCGCCGCGGGCCCCGGCGGCGGCACGGCCGTCTCCCGGGGCACCCGCTCGGGCGAGCGCGGCATCCAGTCCGTCGACGGCTCGCAGGTGGCACCGGGGGCTCCGCTGACTCCCGGGACCCCGGCGACGCTGCCGCACGGGCCGGTGTCACCGGTCGGTCCGGGCACGGTCCCGGCGGGCGCCGTCCCGCCGGACGCGGTGCGCTCCCCGGCCATGCCCCTGGTGGCGGTGCGGCTCCGGGACCCGGCCACGCACTCGTACCTCGCCCTCTCGCCGTTCATACGGCCGACGGGGCCGGCCCTTCGGCTGGCCGTCGGTCCCGGACCCAGTCCGGCGCCCAGTCCGACCACCGCACCGCTCGGCTCCCACCGCTGACCCGCGACCTGGTTGAATCCAGGGGGACAGGGGTGCCCGCCCAAGGGGGCGCGGACGGGTCAGCGGGTTGCGGGGAGAGCATGGACAACGGGAAGCCGAACTGGTGGAGCCGGCCGTCGAGCGCACCGGAGGCGGCGCGGATACCCTCGCCGCCGCCGACGGACGACCTCACGGAGGACGTCACCGCCGTCGCTGCACATGACGCCGACGGCGACTTCCCGCTGCCCGCGCCGCAGCCGCCGGCCGAAGCCCCCGAGGTGCCGGACGGCGGCAACGGGGTGGCCGAGGTGACGCATGTGGTCGGGGCGGCCGAGGCGGTCGAGCCGGCCGATGCGGGGAACGCCGCGGTGATGCCCGCGCCCGCCGAAGTAACCGCGCCCGCCGACGCGACCGCGCCCGCCGTGCTGCTGACCAAGAGCGAGGCACCCGCCCCGTCGGACGAGGTCCCGGCGGACGCGGCCCCGACCGAGGCCCTCCCGGTGACCGCGGCCAGGACGACCGGTGCCCGGGCGACCGAGACCCTTCCGGTCGCCGAGGACCCCGTGGCCGAGGCTCCGCAGGCCCCGGCCGCCCCGGCGCCTGCGCCGACGCCCCTGCACGCGCCCGACGAGTACCGGACGCCGCCCTACGGGGAGCCGGGCCCCTGGGCGCCCGCGCCGCCCGTACAGCGCCCTCCGGCGCACGTACCGCCGCAGCAGGCCCACATGCCCCCCGTAGCGCCGCAGCAGGCCCACGTGCCGCCCGCACCGCCCCAGCCCCAGCCGCAGCCCCAGACACATCCGCAGTCGCACTCCCAGCCGCACGCCCACCCCGCGCTGCACGCGCAGGGTGGCGGCGTGCCGCCGCAGGCCGGTGCGCCCTGGACGCAGTACGACCCCTGGGGGGCCGGTGGGGCCGGGCTCCCGCCGCTGCCCGCGAAGAAGTCCCGCAAGGGGCTCGCCATCGCCGGGGCGCTCGTCTTCGCGCTCGTCACCGGAGTCATCGGCGGCGGCATCGGCGCGTACGTCGAGCGGAACGGCGGGATCACGACCGTCGAGCTGCCGCAGGCGGACGGGGGCGACACCGACCGGGCCCCGGAGAGCGTGGCCGGGATCGCGGCCAGCGCCCTGCCCGGCGTCGTCACCCTGCACGTCAAGGGCGGCGGTTCGTCCGGCACCGGCACCGGCTTCGTCCTCGACACCAAGGGCCACATCCTCACCAACAACCACGTCGTGGACGGGGCCCAGTCCTCCCGCGACATCTCGGTGACCTTCTCCAGCGGCGAGACCGCCCGGGCCAAGGTCGTCGGCAAGGACACCGGCTACGACCTCGCCGTCGTCCAGGTCACCGGCGTCTCCGGCCTCAAGCCGCTGCCGCTCGGAAACTCCGACAACGTCCGCGTCGGCGACCCCGTCGTCGCGATCGGCGCCCCCTTCGACCTCTCCAACACGGTCACCTCCGGCATCATCAGCGCCAAGGAGCGCCCGATCACGGCGGGCGGCGAGAAGGGCGACGGCAGCGACATCAGCTACGTCGACGCCCTCCAGACCGACGCCCCCATCAACCCCGGCAACTCCGGCGGCCCGCTCCTCGACGCCAAGGGCCGGGTCATCGGCATCAACAGCGCCATCCGCGCGGCCGGCGGCGGCTCGGGCGAGGGCGAGGGCGGCAGCGCCTCCCAGCCCGGCTCCATCGGCCTCGGCTTCGCGATACCGATCAACCAGGGCAAGCGCGTCGCCGAGGAGCTCATCAACACCGGCAAGGCCACCCACCCCGTCATCGGCGTGAGCCTCGACATGCAGTACAACGGCGACGGCGCCCGGGTGGGCGAGAAGGGCAAGGACGGCTCCGCCTCCGTCACGCCCGGCGGCCCGGCCGCGACCGCGGGGCTCCGCCCCGGCGACGTCATCACCAAGGTCGACGGCCAGCGGGTGCACAACGGCGAGGAGCTGATCGTGAAGATCCGCGCCCACCGCCCCGGCGACCGGCTGGAACTCACGCTGACCCGGGACGGCAAAGAGCTGACAAAGACGTTGACGCTCGGCTCGTCCCAGGGCACCTGAGCGCCATGTGGCGGACACCGGGAGGTACCCGTCCGGCAGTTTCGGCGGGTACCTTGGACCGGGCCCTTGACCGGCATGAAGGAGCTACTAGGTGTTCAGCGACATAGGCGCACTCGAGCTGGTGACGCTCGTCGTCCTCGCCGTGCTCGTCTTCGGGCCGGACAAGCTCCCGAAGGTCATCCAGGACGTCTCGCGCTTCATCAAGAAGGTCCGTGAGTTCTCGGACAGCGCGAAGGAGGACATCCGCAGCGAGCTGGGGCCGGACTTCAAGGACTTCGAGTTCGAGGACCTCAACCCGAAGACGTTCCTCCGCAAGCAGATGGAGCAGAACGAGGACCTCCGGGACCTCAAGGAGCTGCGTGGCAGCTTCGACCTCAAGAAGGAGATGAACGACGTCGCCGACGCGGTCCACGGCCGTGAGCCGCAGCCCTCGGCCGTCAACGGCTCCTCGTCGGCCGGTGGTTCCTCCGGCGCCGTCACCTCCGCCAACGGCACCCCGGACCTGCTGAAGAAGCAGGACAATCGGGACGATCAGGGCGCTGCGGAGCGTCCTCCGTACGACTCCGACGCGACCTGACGACGGGCTGTCACCGACCCGACGCGTCTCGGTGGCTATCCTCCCTCTGTTGACGGAACGAGGAGGCGGCCGAGATGGAGACCACGAGTCGGGTGGAGGGCGTACCCCTGGCCCGGCGGACCGCCGAGGGCTATCTGCGCGCACCCTTCGCCTGGTACGGCCTCGACGAGGCGTTCACCGGGCCGCGCTGGCTGATGCAGGTGGGCACGGCGGCGGACGGCAGTGTGCAGCACGGGTCGACCGGGCACGGGGAGACGCCGTCGATAAAGACGGACGCGAGCGGCGAGGAGAAGGAGCGGTTCGCGGTCGTCGTGACGGTGGCCGCGAGCCCGGTCCGGCGGACCGGTGACGGCACGGGCGTCCTCGACGCCACCACCGTGTCCTCGGCGGCCTGGCTGGCCGGCTCGGGGCTGCTCGTCCACACCTGGCCCGCCTCGCTGGACCACGCGACGCGGGACAACTGGCTGGACCAGCAGACCGAGACGGCGTTCGAGCTGGCCGACGACCTCGACGGGGCGGAGTGGTCGACGCTGTCGCTGCCGGTGGACGGGGTGCCGGTGCCCTTCCACTACCGCGAGTCGGAGTTCGGCTGGGTCCTCGCGGGCTCCGCAGCGGGGGTGCACATCGGGGCCTACGGGCGGGGGATGAGCGCCTACGGGCTGGGCTTCGCCCAGATCAAGGACCTCGACGCCTACGCCTGACGACGCGGCACACACGCCTGAGGTCATGACGAAGGGCGCCCCCGAGGGGGCGCCCTTCGTCATGACCTCAGAACTTGTTGCGCGGCGTGATGCCCAGGCTCATGCCCGAGAGGCCGCGCTGGCGGCCGCCGAGCTTGCCGGCGATCGCGCGGAGCGCCGCGCCCGCGGGGGAGTCCGGGTCGGAGAGGACGACCGGCCTGCCCTCGTCGCCGCCCTCGCGGAGCCGTACGTCGATCGGGATCGAGCCGAGGACCGGGACCGTCGCGCCCGTGGTCTGCGTCAGACCGTCGGCGACCCGCTGGCCGCCGCCCGTGCCGAACACGTCGACCATCTCGTCGCAGTGCGGGCACGGCAGGCCCGCCATGTTCTCGACGACACCCACGATCTTCTGGTGGGTCTGGACCGCGATGGAGCCCGCCCGCTCGGCGACCTCGGCCGCCGCCTGCTGCGGGGTGGTGACGACCAGGATCTCCGCGTTCGGCACGAGCTGCGCGACCGAGATCGCGATGTCGCCGGTGCCCGGGGGCAGGTCGAGCAGGAGGACGTCCAGGTCGCCCCAGTACACGTCCGCGAGGAACTGCTGGAGCGCGCGGTGCAGCATCGGGCCGCGCCACACCACCGGCGCGTTGCCCGGGGTGAACATGCCGATGGAGATGACCTTCACGCCGTTCGCCGACGGCGGCATGATCATGTTCTCGACCTGGGTCGGACGGCCGTCCGCGCCCAGCATCCGCGGCACGCTGTGGCCGTAGATGTCGGCGTCGACGACGCCGACCTTGAGGCCGTCGGCGGCCATCGCCGCGGCCAGGTTCACCGTGACGGACGACTTGCCGACGCCACCCTTGCCGGAGGCGACCGCGTACACCCGGGTCAGCGAACCGGGCTTCGCGAACGGCACCTCGCGCTCTGCGCTCGTGCCGCGCAGCGCCGCCGCGAGCTCCTTGCGCTGCTCGTCGCTCATCACGTCCAGCGAGACGTCGACACCGGTGACGCCCTCGACGCCGGAGACGGCCTCGGTCACCCGCTGGGTGATGGTCTCGCGCATCGGGCAGCCGGAGACGGTCAGGTAGACCGTGACGGCGACCTTGCCGTCCGGTTCGATCTCCACCGACTTGACCATGCCGAGCTCAGTGATCGGTTTGTTGATCTCGGGGTCGTTCACCGTCGCCAGTGCTTCGAGCACCGCGTCTTCCATAGCCATACCGACGATGGTACGGCGCCGACCACCGGCCCATGAAAGGCCTGTCAACGGTCGGGTACGTCACTTCCCCGGGTGTCGGCCGACGGGAATAGATCCCGGCGCTCCTCCAGCTCCTTGATCAGGTCCTGGAGCTCCGAGCGGATCCAGTCGCGGGTGGCCACCTCGCCGAGGCCCATCCGCAGCGCCGCGATCTCCCGGGTGAGGTACTCGGTGTCCGCGATCGACCGCTCGTTCTGCTTCCGGTCCTGTTCGAGGTTGACCCGGTCCCGGTCGTCCTGCCGGTTCTGCGCGAGCAGGATCAGCGGGGCCGCGTACGAGGCCTGGAGGGACAGCGCGAGCGTCAGGAAGATGAACGGGTACTCGTCGAACTTCAGCGGGCCCGGCGCGAAGATGTTCCAGACGACCCAGACGATGATCGTCAGGGTCATCCAGACGAGGAACCGGCCCGTCCCCAGGAAGCGGGCGATCCGCTCCGAGAGCCGGCCGAACGCCTCGGGGTCGTACTCCGGAAGCAGCTTGGCCCGCCGCTCGCGCGGCAGGTCGAGCCGGATGCGGGGCCCCGGCCGGTCGCGCTCCCGGTCCCGGTCCCGCTCGCGGTCCTGCGTGCGCTCAGCCGCCATGCCCGGCCCCCTCCTCGTGGAAGTCGGTCTCGCGCCAGTCCTCCGGCAGCAGGTGGTCGAGCACGTCGTCGACGGTGACCGCGCCCAGCAGCGACCCGCTCTCGTCCACCACGGGCGCCGCGACCATGTTGTACGCGGCGAGGTAGCTGGTCACGGCCGGCAGCGGGGTGTCCGGGCCGAGCGGCGGCAGATCGCTGTCCACGAGCGAGCTGACCAGTGTGAACGGCGGATCGCGAAGGAGCCGCTGGAAGTGCACCGTGCCCAGGTACTTGCCCGTCGGCGTCTCGTCCGGCGGCCGGCACACGTACACCTGCGCCGCCAGCGCCGGCGACAGGTCCTGCTGCCGCACCCGGGCCAGCGCGTCCGCGACCGTGGCGTCCGGCCGCAGCACGATCGGCTCCGTCGTCATCAGACCGCCCGCCGTGCGCTCCTCGTACGCCAGGAGCCGGCGCACGTCGGCCGCGTCGTCCGGCTGCATCAGCGTCAGCAGCCGCTCCTTGTCCTCCTCCGGCAGCTCGGACAGCAGGTCGGCCGCGTCGTCCGGGTCCATCGCCTCCAGGACGTCGGCCGCGCGCTCCTCCTTCAGCTTGCCGAGGATCTCGATCTGGTCGTCCTCCGGCAGCTCCTCGAGGACGTCCGCCAGCCGGTCGTCGTCGAGCGCGGCGGCGACCTCGACACGCCGCTTGGACGGCAGGTGGTGCAGCGCGTTGGCGAGGTCGGCGGGGCGCAGCTTCTCGAAGGTGGCCACCAGGCTCTCGGCGCCCTGCCCGTGCTCCTCCAGGGAGAATCCGGTGACGCCCGACCACTCGACGGTCAGCGTCTCGCCCTTGCGGCTCAGCACGCCGCCCTTCCCCTTGCGGACGAAGACCTTGTCGATCTCCCAGTCGCGGCGGGCGGGCAGCTGCTGGATGGCGACGTCGAGGACGGTGACCTCCTCGCCCTCCTGCCCGCCGGGCCCCACGAGCCGGACGCGCCGGTCGAGGAGCTCGCCGAGGACCAGACGCTCGGTGGGACGCGCCTCGAAGCGGCGCATGTTGACGACACCGGTGGTGATGACCTGGCCGGACTCCACGCCCGTGATCCGGGTCATCGGCACGAACACCCGGCGGCGGCTGAGGACCTCCACGACCATGCCGAGCAGCCGCGGCGGCCTGCGGCCGACCCGCAGCATGGCGACCAGGTCGCTGACCCGGCCGACCTGGTCGCCGACGGGGTCGAAGACCGGGACTCCCGCGAGGTGGGAGACGAAGATCCTGGGGGCGCCTGCCGCCATGCCACGCGCCTCCTCGGTGCCGCACGATTCGAGTCATTGCCGAGCTTTGCCGGGTTCAGGCTAGCCCGTGCCGTTCCGCCCCGCCCCGGCAGCGCCTCCGTACGGCTGCTGCCGGGCGCGTCACCCGGCCCGGGTACGCTGCGGTCTGCCGTCCCCACCGGCACGCCGGCCTCCCGCCCGGCAGAACTGGCAGAACAGAAGACCGCCGCCCCGGGTCCCCCCGTACGGGCCGCGGTCCGTGTCCCCCCACGACATGAGAGGCAGCGCTGATGGCCGTTCGTGCCGCGTCGTCGCGTATCCACCGGGCCGTCGTGCCGCTCGCGCTCTGCGCCGGCCTGACCGTGGGGCTCACGGCCTGCGCCGCCGATCCGGACGAGGGGACCAACGGGGTGGGGAAGCTCTCGGCGGCCGAGATCGAGGGCAAGGCGCGGACCGTCGCGAACGGCGCGAGGGCGGTGCGGCTCTCCGGCACCCTGGTCAGCAAGGGCGACACCTTCAAGCTGAACATGCGCCTCAAGCAGGACGGCGCCAGCGGCTCGGTGACGACGAAGAACAGCACCTTCGAGCTGCTGCGGGTCGGCGAGGTGCTCTATCTGAAGGCGGACGCGGACTTCTGGTCCCACGAGAACAAGGGCGGCGACAAGCCGACGGAGGCGGACGCCGAGGCGGCCGACAAGCTCGACGACAAGTACGTGAAGGTGCCGCAGGGAGACCCCGCGTACAAGCAGCTGCGCGGCTTCACCGAGATGGACCTGCTGCTCGCCGGGCTGACCGGGCTGCACGGGGAGAAGGTCAAGGGCGACCGGGACCAGATCGGCGGGGTCCGCACGATCAAGGTCAAGGGCGGCGCGGACGGCGAGGGCGGCACGCTCGACGTGGCGCTGCAGGGCGATCCGTACCCGTTGCAGTTCGCGCGGGGCGGGGGAGCGGGACTGGTGGTCCTCTCCGAGTGGAACAAGGACTTCCCGCTCACCGAGCCGTCGAAGGAAGAGATCCTCGACTACGGCAAGCAGCTGCCCAGGACCTGATCCCGGGCCCGCCTCCGCGGTGCCGGCCCGGGGCGGCACCGCGGGTGGACCCGATCCCGCTCAGCGGCGCTTGCGGCGCTTGAACAGCAGCTTAGGGAGACCGGACGGCACCGGGTCGCGGGTCGTGGCCGCCGAGGGCAGCGGTACGGCCGCCAGGGAGCCGTCCGGCAGCTCCGTGGTCGAGGACCGGGGGGAGAGCCGCAGGACCCGGCACTCGCGCCCCCAGCGGCCCGTCATGGCCTCGCCGTCGGGTGCGTTGAGCCGCTTGCCCTTCAGCTCGGCGACCGCCGCGTCCCATTCCTCGGTGCCGTGCGCGAGCTCGCGCACGGTGGCGGTCCAGGCGACGAGACGGCCGCCCTTGTCCTTGCTGCGGACCGTGACCTCGGCCGTCCCGCCGTCCACCAGGCCCGGGAGCGGCTGCTCGCCGGGTCCGTCGCCGACGACGAACGCGGCGCCGTCGAACCAGACGTGCCAGAGCGCGCGGGCCGGGCCGGTGCCGCGGACCCACACCAGGCCGGACTTCTTGGTGGCCTCCTCGACGAGGGCGGACCCGAGCAGCTCTTCAGTCATGGCCCGAAGCCTAGCCCCCGGCGGTCACAGCCAGCCGTTGCGCTTCAGCGTGCGGTGGATGGTGAGACAGATCGCGACGATGCCGGTCAGCACCATCGGGTAGCCGTACTTCCAGTGCAGCTCGGGCATGTGGTCGAAGTTCATGCCGTACACGCCGCAGACCGCCGTGGGGACGGCGACGATCGCCGCCCACGAGGTGATCTTGCGCATGTCCTCGTTCTGCGCGACGGTCGCCTGCGCGAGGTTGGCCTGGAGGATCGAGTTCAGCAGTTCGTCGAAGCCGACGACCTGCTCCTGGACGCGCGCGAGGTGGTCGGCGACGTCCCGGAAGTACTTCTGGATGTCGGGGTCGACGAGCCGCATCGGCCGCTCGGAGAGCAGCTGCATCGGGCGGAGCAGTGGGGTGACTGCCCGCTTGAACTCCAGTACCTCACGCTTCAGTTGGTAGATCCGGCCGGTGTCCGTACCGCGTGTCGAGCCCTTCGCGGCCGGCGAGAAGACGTCGATCTCCAGCTGGTCGATGTCGAGTTCGACGGCGTCGGCGACGGCGATGTAGCCGTCGACGACGTGGTCGGAGAGGGCGTGCAGCACCGCCGAGGGCCCCTTGGCGAGCAGTTCGGGCTCGCCCTGGAGGCGGTGCCGGAGGTTGCGCAGGGAGCCCTGGCCGCCGTGCCGGACGGTGATGACGAAGTCGGGGCCGGTGAAGCACATGACCTCGCCGGTCTCCACGACCTCGCTGGTCGCGGTGAGTTCGGTGTGCTCGACGTAGTGGATCGTCTTGAACACGGTGAACAGGGTGTCGTCGTACCGCTCCAGCTTGGGCCGCTGGTGGGCGTGGACGGCGTCCTCGACGGCGAGCGGGTGCAGTCCGAACTCGGCGGCGATACCGGCGAATTCGGCCTCGGTCGGCTCGTGGAGACCGATCCAGGCGAAGCCGCCGTTCTCCCGGACCCGGCTCATGGCGCCGCGCGGGGTGAGGCACTCGCGGTCGTCGACGCGTCGTCCGTCGCGGTAGACGGCGCAGTCGACCACGGCGCTGGAGGCCGTGTGGTCGCGGGTGGGGTCGTACGAGGTGTACGTGGTGGGGGTCTTGCGCAGGGGGTGCCGCAGGCTCGGGCGGACGGCGGCGCGCAGGTCACGGATCATCGACATGGGCATGCTCCTTCACGGAGAAGCCGTCGGCGAGCGTGGAACAGCCCGGAATGGGGACGTGGAGCTACGTCGTCCACAAAGCGGGCGGCACCGAGAGATCGCGGTGACGGCGTTCGCTACAGACAGGCAAAGGCGAGATGCTCTTCCGTCGCGCGAGATGCCGGAGAGGCGGGCCCGTACGGCTACGGGCCGGGAATCACCGGAAGTACGTACGCACCGGGCTCGGGTGCGGGGCGGAAGAGCGGCTGGTACTGCCCGATCGACTTCGGTCCATCGCAGCCCCACCTCCTCCGGCCGGTCCCTCGTGAGGGATGACGTTGACGAGTAGTCGGGAGTTCGGGACTCCCGACCAGCGGCCAAGACTATCAGCCGACTGAGGGTCAATCCCTTCCTTTGCCCGTTCCATACGCGCTTTATGCTCAAGACATGGGAGAAGTTCTTGCTCTGGTCGAGGCCCGGTTGCGGACGGCGCTCGGAGAACCGGACGCGCGGGCCGCGGTGACGTTCCTCGGCACGGATCGGATCGAGGTGCTCCGCTTCATCGACGGCGACCTCGTGCGGTACGCGACCCTCGGCATGTCCGCACAACCGATGGCCGACCCGACCGCCGCGCTCGCCGACCCCGTCAAGGGGCCCCGCGCCGAGCTCGTCCTGACCGTACGGGCCGGTCTCGCCGACACCGACAAGGTGCTGCGCCCGCTCGCGGTCCTCGCCGCGACCCCGCAGGTCGAGGGCGTCATCGTGGCCGCGGGCGCCTCGCTCGACGTAGGCGACCCGCTCTGGCCGGGCGCCGCCTTCAGCTCGGTCCTGGTGGCCGAGTCCGGTGGCCTGGTCGAGGATCTGGAGCTCGACGAGCCGATGGACCCGGTGCGGTTCCTGCCGCTGCTCCCGATGACCTCGAACGAGGCGGCGTGGAAGCGGGTCCACGGAGCGCAGGCCCTGGAGGAGCGGTGGCTGACGCAGGGCACGGACCTGCGCGATCCACTGCGCAGGTCCGTGAGTCTGGACTGACGGAACCCCCGGGCCGGGCGGCGTTCCGTTCACCGGGCTTCTCCGGTTCAGGTCCGGGCGGCGGTCCTGCCGGCCACGAGGTGGGCGAGCGCCACGTAGACGATCGCCGGAATGCCGTAGTCGAGCAGCACCTGAAGGGCGTGCTGGGAGACGTCGAAGAGCCCGATCGACCAGCCGGCGAGCCAGTCCGCGGCCGCGCGGAACCAGCCGACCACGGTGTTTCCCCGATTGGCGTCGAGCAGATCCAGGACGATCCAGACGACCAGGATGCCCGCGAGGACGCGGGCCACGGTTCTCATGACGGAGTCGATGCCTCTCATGGACTCCGTCTTGCCCGAGCCTCGCGGGGCAAACCGGCCGCGGCGGGGCCGGCCCGTCATCGGACCGGTCCCGGGTCGTGGCCGCGGCGTCCGGGGACTCTTCGGCGCGGCGCCCCGGGGGTCAGCGGGCGAAGACCCCGACGCCGTCCTCCGCGGCGTGCCCGGGGGCCGCTTCCACGACCTCGAGGGTGAGGGCGGCGCGGCGGATCCGGACGACCACGGCGCCGAGCACCGCGGCCACGCCCGCCACCACGAACGGCATGTGGACGTCGCTCCACTCCTCGATCTTCGGGGCGAAGTACGGGGCGGCGGCCGCGGCGAACCAGCGGACGAAGTTGTAGCCCGCGCTGGCCACCGGGCGCGGGGCGTCCGAGACGCCGAGGGCGAGCTCGGTGAAGACGGTGTTGTTGACGCCGATGAACGCGCCCGACAGGACCGTGCAGACGATCGCGGTCGTGTGATCGCCGTATCCGAGCACCACCACGTCGACCGCGAGCAGCACCAGTGAGCCGCCGAGGACGGTGAGCGAGCCGAAGCGCCGCTGGAGTCGGGGGGCGACCAGGACCGAGAAGACGGCGAGCAGCACCCCCCAGGCGAAGAACACCGCGCCGGACTTGTACGGAGTCATGTCCAGCACGAACGGGGTGAAGGCGAGCACCGTGAAGAAGGCGTAGTTGTAGAAGAACGCGGCCGCCGCGGCCGAGGCGAGTCCGCCGTGGCCCAGCGCCCGGATCGGGTCGAGCAGCGAGGTCCTGCGGGCCGGCTTCGGCTGCTCCTTGAGGAAGACCGCGATGCACAGGAAGCCGATCGCCATCAGCGCGGCCGTGCCGAAGAAGGGGTAGCGCCAGCTGGCGTCGCCGAGCACGGCGCCGAGCAGCGGCCCGCAGGCCATGCCGAGGCCGAGCGCCGACTCGTAGAGCAGGATCGCTGCCGCGCTGCCGCCGGCCGCGGCGCCGACGATCACGGCGAGCGAGGTCGAGACGAAGAGCGCGTTGCCGAGTCCCCAGCCGGCCCGGAAGCCGACGAGTTCGCCGACGGAGTCCGAGGTGCCGGCGAGGGCCGCGAAGACGACGACGAGCGCGAGTCCGGCGAGCAGGGTCCGGCGTCCCCCGATGCGGCTGGAGACGAAGCCGGTCACCAGCATCGCGACGGCGGTGATGAGGAAGTACGAGGTGAAGAGCAGCGACACCTGGCCGGTCGTCGCGTCCAGGCCCCGGGCGATCGACGGGAGGATCGGGTCGACGAGGCCGATGCCCATGAAGGCGACGACGGACGCGCCGGCGGTGGCCCAGACGGCCGGTGGCTGCCGCAGGATGCTGCCCCCGCCGGCGTCTTCTGCTGCTCTCTCCATGGGTGCCGCTCCTCCGCGTCGAGATGGTTGCTATATACACAGAATAAGTTAGAGCAACTAATGAGTGCAAGTTACATCTATATTTGCGGGTGGCAGGGGGTGAACGCCGCGGTCCGGACGGGTGATCGTCCTTGACGCGGGGCCCCGGTGGTAGGACCGTTGAGCCCTATGAGGGGCGAACCCAGTTGTCCGAAGTGTGGTGGCCGGGTCAGGGCGCCCGGGCTGTTCGCCGACTCCTGGCAGTGCGATGTGCACGGCTCGGTGCACCCGCTCCAGCCCGTGATCCCGCCCAGCGTCGAAGCCCTCGGCGTCGTGGTGCACCGGTCCCATGTGCCGGTGTGGATGCCGTGGCCCCTGCCCGTCGGCTGGCTCTTCACCGGAGTCGCGTACGCCGGTGACGACCGCAGCGGCGGCCGCGCGACCGCCGTCGCCTGCTCGGGACCCGGACCGCTCGGCGGCATCGGCGAACTGCTCCTGGTCGCCGAGGAACTCGGCGTCGGCCTCGGCGCGCGGTACGCCGGCATCGACGGCCCCGACCCCGGCGCCGGCATGGCCATCGACAGACCCCCGCAGACGAAGGTCCTCGCCGCCGGACGCCCGACCCCGCTCTGGCACGTCAGCGGCGCCCCGACGGACCGGGCGGTCTTCGCGGGGGAGGCGCGTGGCCTCTGGCTGTGGGCGATCGTCTGGCCCGAGCAGTCCGGGCTCCTGATGTACGACGAGCTGGTCCTGACGGACCTGCGCGACGCGGGCGCCGAGGTCGAACTCCTGCCGTGCGGAGCGCTGACACCGAGGCTGCTGAGCTGACGCGCGACCGGCCGCTCCGGCCGGCTCCTTCCGTACGGGCGTGTTCGATTCGCCCGTTATGCTGGAGCGTCCCTCGTCCGTGCCGAAGTCCTGGAGTACCGCGTGCGCATCGACCTGCACACCCACTCCACCGCCTCCGACGGCACGGACTCCCCGGCCGAGCTCGTCCGCAACGCCGCAGCCGCCGGGCTCGACGTGGTCGCGCTGACGGATCACGACACCACCCGGGGCCACGCCGAGGCGATCGCCGCACTGCCCGAGGGGCTGACCCTCGTCACCGGGGCCGAGCTGTCCTGCCGGGTCGACGGCATCGGCCTGCACATGCTCGCGTACCTCTTCGACCCCGAGGAGCCCGCGCTCCTCGCCGAGCGCGAACTCGTCCGCGACGACCGGGTCCCGCGCGCGCGTGCCATGGTCGGCAAGCTCCAGGAGCTCGGCGTCCCCGTCACCTGGGATCAGGTCGCCCGGATCGCCGGCGACGGCTCCGTGGGCCGTCCGCACGTCGCCGAGGCACTCGTCGAGCTCGGGGTCGTACCGGACGTGTCCGGGGCGTTCACGCCCGAGTGGCTCGCCGACGGCGGCCGGGCGTACGCCCAGAAGCACGAGCTCGACCCGATCGACGCCATCCGCCTGGTCAAGGCGGCCGGCGGCGTCACCGTCTTCGCGCACCCGCTCGCCGTCAAGCGCGGCCAGGTGCTGCCCGAGGCCTCGATAGCCCGGCTCGCCGAGGCCGGACTCGACGGCATCGAGGTCGACCACATGGACCACGACGAGGCGACGCGAGCACGACTGCGCGGACTCGCCAAGGAGCTGGGTCTGCTGACCACCGGCTCCAGCGACTACCACGGCAGCCGCAAGACCTGCCGCCTGGGCGAGTACACGACCGACCCCGAGATCTACGGCGAGATCACCCGCCGTGCCGCGGGGGCCTTCCCGGTCCCCGGCGCGGGGGGACCCGCCGCCTAGCCTCAGGCCACCGGGCTCCAGGGAGTCCGGACCTCTTTCGCGGGACCCGTCTCCCGGCCGGTCGGCCGGGAGGTCCGGCGCGCTCCGTGTCCTGCGCCGTGTCCCGGTGCGGGTCGTGCGGCCCGTCCCGCGCCTGCCCCGTGGCCTTCCTCCTCCTGGTCCGCCCCCTCACGGCTCCACGCCGTGACGCGGGTGGCGTTCTTCCTGCCCCGCCTTCGGAATGCCGCATTCCGCCCGGCCGGGCCACACCCCACCGTTCGCATCTCCCGCAAGGCACCCCACCGTGTTCGACGTCGCCGTCTTCGGCTCGCTGTTCCTGACCCTCTTCGTGATCATGGATCCCCCCGGGATCACCCCGATCTTCCTCGCCCTCACCTCCGGCCGTGCGGCCAAGGTGCAGCGCCGGATGGCCTGGCAGGCCGTCGCCGTGGCCTTCGGCGTCATCACCGTCTTCGGTCTGCTCGGCCAGCAGATCCTGGACTACCTTCACGTCTCCGTCCCCGCGCTGATGATCGCCGGCGGTCTCCTGCTGCTGCTCATCGCACTCGACCTGCTCACCGGCAAGACCGACGAGCCCCAGCAGACCAAGGACGTCAACGTCGCCCTGGTCCCGCTCGGCATGCCGCTGCTCGCGGGCCCCGGCGCGATCGTCTCGGTCATCCTGGCCGTCCAGAACGCCGACGGCGCGGCCGCGCAGGTGTCCGTCTGGGCCGCCATCGTCGCCATGCACGTCGTGCTCTGGCTGACCATGCGGTACTCGCTGCTGATCATCCGCGTCATCAAGGACGGCGGCGTCGTCCTGGTCACCCGGCTCGCCGGCATGATGCTCTCCGCCATCGCGGTGCAGCAGATCATCAACGGAGTCACGCAGGTGATCCAGGGCTCCTGACGCGCCGGCGAAGCGCCCGCCGGTGCACCCGACCCCGGACACCACTGCGCCCCCGTACGGATTCCGCTCTTGCGAAGTCCGTGCGGGGGCGCGGTGCGTGGTGTGGACCTGGCCGGTTACGAGGCCGAGGTCTCGGCGGGGCGGATCCAGATGCGCTGGCCGATCGAGGCGGCCTGCTGCACGATCCGGTTGACGGAGGCGGCGTCCACGACGGTCCGGTCGACGGGCGTGCCGTCGATGTCGTCGAGTCGCAGGATTTCGAAGCGCACAGGCTTCTCCCTTCGTCTGAGTTGATCCTCCTGGTGGAGAACTGCGTTACGTATGGCTCCAACGACATGCATCCTGCAAACATTCCTTACGCTAAGGAAAATTTTCGGATGCCTAACTACTGACGGGTAGGAGGGTGTGGCGGCCGGGCCCCGAGCGGCGGACAATGAGCCCCGTATGAACGACGCAGACACCACACAGGTGACCGAGACCGACGCCCGCCTGCGCGCACTCGACGTGCGCCTGGAGCGCACCAATGAGCTCCTCCAGCGGATGCTGGCCGAGGTCGCCAAGACCCCCTCCACCCACGCCATCTTCGTCGACGCGGGTTACGTCCATGCTGCGGCCGGGTTGCTGGTGACGGGAACCGAGGACCGGCGCTCCTTCGACCTCGACGCCGAGGGCCTCATCGAGGCCTTCATCGACAAGGCCCGCACGATCTTCGCCGACAGCAGACTGCTCCGCGTCTACTGGTACGACGGGGCCAGACGCCGAATCCACACCCCCGAGCAGCAGGCCATCGCCGAACTGCCCGACGTCAAGGTGCGCCTCGGCAACCTCAACGCCAACAACCAGCAGAAGGGCGTCGACTCCCTGATCCGCACGGACCTGGAGTCCCTCGCCCGCCACCGCGCCATCAGCGACGCCGCCCTCGTCGGCGGCGACGAGGACCTCGTGTCGGCGGTCGAGGCCGCCCAGGGCTACGGCGCCCGCGTCCACCTCTGGGGCATCGAGGCCGCCGAGGGCCGCAACCAGGCCGAGGCGCTCCTCTGGGAGGTCGACAGCCAGCGCACCTTCGAGCTCGACTTCTGCCGGCCGTACGTCACCCGCCGCCCCGTCACCACGTACGAGAACGAGGGCGAGCCGCCGCCCTCCCGGGAGGAGGTGCGCTTCGTCGGCGCCCAGATCGCGGCGACCTGGCTCGGCGAGCGCGGCCGGGACCGGCTCGCCGAACTCCTGCCGGGCGCGCCCTATCTGCCGGGGGCCGTCGACCAGGACCTGCTCGTCGAGGCGGAGCGCCTCCTCAGCCGCTCCCTGCGCGGCCACGCCGCACTCCGGCGCGCCCTGCGGGACGGCTTCTGGCAGCACCTCAAGGGGCAGTTCTGACGGCTGCCCGCGGGGACGGGGTCCGCGGGGCGGGGCCGGCGCGGCCCTGGTTCAGCGGGACCGGGGTCAGTGGGTGCTGCCGACTCCGGTGGGGGCCGCCGTGCGCTCCCAGAAGCCGGTGAGGCGGTCCGTGAGCTCCTGCGGGTGCGACACGTTGGGGGAGTGGCCGGCACCCGCCACCACGGTGTGGTGCGCGCCCGTGCGGGCGGCCGTCGCCGCGAGCGTGGCCGTGGGCCAGACCATCTCGTCCGCCCCGTACGCGATGTGCAGCGGCATCCGCAGCGCTGCGAGGTCCGCCGTACCGTCCTGACGGCTGAGCAGCAGCCGCCCCGCGCCCGCCAGTTGCGCGATCCGGCTCCGCATCCAGCGCCGCCGCAGGAAGCCCGCGAGCTGCGGCGCGTCGTCCGTGTCCGGCTCCTCGCCCCGGCTGTCGAGCCAGCACATCGCCTGCCACACGCGCTCCTTCGGCAGGAACGCCAGGGAGACGCGCAGCACGCGCACCCGGACGCGCTGGGGCCCGGCCACCCGGCCGGGGCCCGAGGAGAGCAGGGTGAGGGAGCGGAAGGCGGCGGGGGCGAGCGAGGCGGCCGCGCGGGCCACCAGGCCGCCGAACGAATGGCCGAGCAGATGGACCGGGCCGTCGCCGAGCGCCGAGGCCTGGGCCACCGCGTCGAGCGCGAGCGCCCTGCGGCGGTAGCCGGCCCGGCCGCGGGGGCCGGGGGACTGGTACTGGCCGCGGCCGTCCACCGCCACGGCCCGGTAGCCGGCCTCGCTCAGCGGTCCGAGCAGGGCCAGGAAGTCCTCCTTGCTGCCCGTGTACCCGGGCAGCAGCAGCACCGTCCCGCGCCGCTCGCCCCGGGGCTCCGTGTCGAGCACGGCGAAGTCGCCCCGCGCGGTCACGAGGTGGTGGGCGCGGGTGCCGGGCGGCAGGACGAGGGACCGGGGCTTGCTCATATCTGGACTGTAACCGCGCGCACCGGGACCGGCCCGGGGCCCCCGGCCCCACGGCGCCCCGTTCCGGTCGTACGGCCGCGGGGGGGGGGGGGGGGGGGGGGGGGGGGGGGGGGGGGGGGGGGGGGGGGGGGGGGGGGGGGGGGGGGGGGGGGGGGGGGGGGGGGGGGGG
>NZ_JBVHZJ010000079.1:0-34237 GCF_055574655.1 Streptomyces sp. NPDC029956
TGCAGGGGGGACCCTGTGGGAGAGTAGGACGCCGCCGAACAATTTTTAGCCTCAACCCCCGGACCTTGTCCGGGGGTTGAGGCATTTTTGCGTTCCGGGCCCGGTCGGCGCCCCCCTGTGCACCGGGGCGTTGTGGCTGAGGGTAAGGTCAGGAGGCATCGTCCGTACGTTCCCAGCAGGAGGCCCCCGGGTGGAGGTCCAGGAGACCCGCGTTCAGACCGACCGGGTCCTCACCATCCCCAACATTCTCAGCATGGCGCGTCTCGCCGGCGTGCCGCTGTTTCTGTGGTTGATTCTCCGTCCGGAGTTCGGTGGCCCCAACAGTGACGGCTGGGCGCTTCTCGTCCTGATGCTCAGCGGCGTCAGCGACTATCTCGACGGCAAACTGGCCCGGCGCTGGAACCAGATCAGCAACCTTGGCCGGCTGCTCGATCCCGCCGCCGACCGGCTGTACATCCTGTCCACTCTCGTGGGTCTCACCTGGCGCGAGATCCTGCCGTGGTGGCTGACCGCCGCCCTCCTGGCGCGCGAGGCCATGCTGCTGGTGATGGTGGGAATCCTCCGTCGGCACGGTTACCCGCCGCCGCAGGTGAACTTCCTCGGCAAAGCTGCGACTTTCAACCTGATGTACGCGTTCCCGTTGCTGCTTCTCAGTGACGGAACGGGCTGGCTTTCGTCACTCGCTGAAGTTTTCGGGTGGGCCTTCGCAGGATGGGGTACAACTCTGTATTGGTGGGCAGGGATCCTCTACGTGGTCCAGGTCCGTCGACTCGTGAAGGCGGATACCGCGGCCGATTGAGCCCGTCTGTCCTGTGCCGAGCAGCGTCGCCGGCAACATCGAGGACGTCCGAGGGCCCCTGAGCGGACAGGTGAAGTCGGCAGGACCGTCGTCTCTTCAAGGAGGACGCTTCCGACATGAAGGCCGTTGTGATGGCCGGTGGCGAAGGAACTCGCCTTCGCCCTATGACCTCGAGCATGCCCAAGCCTCTACTGCCGGTGGTGAACCGGCCGATCATGGAGCACGTCCTACGACTGCTCAAGAGGCACGGTCTCAACGAGACCGTCGTCACCGTGCAGTTTCTCGCCTCGCTCGTCAGGAACTACTTCGGCGACGGCGAGGAGCTCGGGATGGAGCTCACGTATGCCAACGAGGAGAAGCCACTCGGTACAGCGGGCAGTGTGAAGAACGCCGAGGAAGCGTTGAAGGACGACGCTTTTCTCGTGATCTCGGGGGACGCACTCACCGATTTCGATCTCACCGATCTCATTGCCTTCCACAAGGAGAAGGGCGCCCTCGTCACGGTCTGTCTCACCCGTGTGCCGAATCCGCTGGAATTCGGAATCACGATCGTCGACGAAGAAGGCAAGGTCGAGCGCTTCCTTGAGAAGCCCACCTGGGGCCAGGTCTTCTCCGACACCGTGAACACGGGCATCTACGTGATGGAGCCCGAGGTCTTCGACTACGTCCAGGCGGACGTTTCGGTGGACTGGTCGGGTGATGTCTTTCCGCAGCTGATGAAGGAAGGCAAGCCGATCTACGGCTATGTCGCCGAGGGCTACTGGGAGGACGTGGGCACCCACGAGAGCTACGTGAAGGCCCAGGCGGACGTCCTGGAAGGCAAGGTCCAGGTCGACATCGACGGCTTCGAGATCTCGCCGGGCGTGTGGGTCGCCGAAGGTGCCGAGGTGCACCACGACGCCGTGCTGCGGGGACCGCTCTTCATCGGTGACTATGCCAAGGTCGAGGCCGGTGCCGAGATCCGTGAGCACACCGTCATCGGCTCGAACGTCGTCGTGAAGAGCGGCGCCTTCCTGCACAAGGCCGTCGTCCACGACAACGTCTACGTCGGGCAGCAGAGCAATCTGCGCGGCTGTGTGATCGGGAAGAACACAGACATCATGCGGGCCGCCCGGATCGAGGACGGAGCCGTCATCGGGGACGAGTGCCTGATCGGTGAGGAATCGATCGTGCAGGGCAACGTCCGGGTCTACCCGTTCAAGACGATCGAGGCCGGCGCCTTCGTCAACACCTCGGTCATCTGGGAGTCCCGTGGGCAGGCCCACCTCTTCGGAGCCCGAGGGGTCTCCGGCATCCTCAACGTGGAGATCACCCCGGAACTCGCCGTCCGGCTGGCGGGCGCGTACGCCACGACCCTGAAGAAGGGCGCGACCGTCACCACGGCCCGTGACCACTCCCGGGGTGCGCGGGCGCTGAAACGGGCGGTGATCTCGGCGCTGCAGGCCAGCGCCATCGACGTACGGGACCTGGAGAACGTACCGCTGCCGGTGGCGCGGCAGCAGACCGCGCGGGGAAGCGCCGGCGGCATCATGGTGCGGACCTCGCCCGGAGTGCCCGACTCCGTGGACATCATGTTCTTCGACGAGCGTGGTGCCGACCTGTCGCAGGGCGGGCAGCGCAAGCTCGACCGGGTGTTCGCGCGCCAGGAGTACCGCCGTGCGTTCCCCGGAGAGATCGGCGACCTGTCCTTCCCGGCGAGCGTCTTCGACTCGTACACCGGCTCCCTGCTGCGGAACGTCGACACCTCCGGAATCGCCGAGGCCGGACTGAAGGTCGTCGTGGACGCGTCCAACGGCAGCGCCGGGCTCGTACTGCCCAGCCTCCTCGGACGCCTCCAGGTCGACTCGCTGACGATCAACCCGGGGCTCGACGAGTCCAGACCCACCGAGTCGGTCGAGAGCCGGCGGGCCGGGCTCGTACGCCTCGGGGAGATCGTGGCCTCGGCGCGGGCCGCGTTCGGGGTGCGGTTCGACCCCGTCGGCGAGCGGCTCTCGCTCGTGGACGAGCGGGGGCGGATCATCGAGGACGACCGGGCGCTCCTGGTGATGCTGGACCTGGTCGCGGCCGAGCGGCGCTCGGGACGGGTCGCCCTGCCGGTGACCACCACACGGATCGCCGAGCAGGTCGCCGCGTACCACGGCACGCAGGTGGAGTGGACGACGACCTCGCCGGACGACCTCACGAGGGTCGGGCGCGAGGAGTCGACGATCTTCGGCGGCGACGGGCGCGGCGGGTTCATCGTGCCCGAGTTCAGCAGCGTCTTCGACGGGGCCGCCGCGTTCGTGCGGCTGATCGGCCTCGTGGCGCGGACGCAGCTCACGCTGAGCCAGATCGACGCGCGGATTCCACGGGCGCACGTCCTCAAGCGGGACATCGCGACGCCGTGGGCCGTGAAGGGACTCGTGATGCGTCGGGTGGTGGAGGCGGCGGGCAGCCGCTCCGTGGACACCACCGACGGGGTGCGGGTGGTCGAGGCCGACGGGCGGTGGGTGATGGTGCTGCCCGACCCCGCCGAGGCCGTCACTCATCTGTGGGCCGAGGGGCCCGACGACGCCTCCGCCCAAGCCCTGCTCGACGAATGGGCCGCGGTGGTCGACAGCGCAGGTAGCTGAGCGGATCGGACCGGTCGTCGGGGAGGCACCCACGGGGTGCCTCCCCGACGGCTGGAGGGGCCATTCGGCGGTAGGCCGTGCGACGTGCGACGATGTGCGGCATGTCGCAGCAGCCCCCCGTTCGGAGCACCGGATCACCGCCGCCGCGCCCGGACGCGTCCATGTCGCTGCTGAACAACGTGATAGACCACGCGCTCGACGACGGTTACGCGGAGGCGACCGCCCGGCGTGCGGCCGAGGGCGGTGGGCTGCCCCGTAGCCTGCGGGCCAAGCTGGGTGTCGCCGCGGGCCTGGTGCTCGCCGCCGCCGTGGTGACCGTGGGCGCGGCCGAGGCACGGATCTCCGCGCCCGTCGTCGCCAAGGAGCGGCAGGAGCTGATCGACCGGATCGAGGAGGAGACGTCCTCGGCCGATCAGCTGGAGGCGGACGTCGAACGGATCCGGTCCGAGGTCGGCGAACGCCAGCGGCAGGCACTGCAGCAGCACGGCGGCGACCAGGCCGAGCTCGTGGGGCTGCTCTCGGGCGCGACGCCCGTGCACGGCCCCGGCGTGAAGCTCGTCGTCAACGACGCCAAGAACACCGACACCGGGGGAGGCGGGCCGCGGGAGAGCAGCGGCTTCGCCGACACGGGCCGGGTACGCGACCGGGACATGCAGCGCGTCATCAACGGGCTCTGGGAGTCCGGCGCCGAGGCCGTCGCCATCAACGGTCAGCGGCTCACCTCACTGTCCGCGATCCGGGCCGCGGGCGACGCCATACTGGTCGACAACAAGCCGCTGGTGCCGCCGTACACCATCCTCGCGATCGGGGACGGGCAGCGGCTGAGCACCGCGTTCCAGGACAGCGCCGACGGGCAGTATCTGCACGCGCTGGTGGAGAACTTCGGGATCAGGAGCGGGATCACGACCGAGGGCGACGTACGCCTGCCGGCCGCGCCGAGCCTGACCGTACGTACCGCAGAGCCGAGGGGGGCCGGGGCGGCGACGCCGTCCGGTCGGGCCACGGCCGACACAGGGAAGGGCACATCGTGATCGCCGTACTGGGCCTGATCGTCGGAGTCGTGGTCGGACTGTTGGTCCGCCCCGAGGTTCCGGCGGTGGTCGAGCCCTATCTTCCGATCGCCGTGGTCGCCGCCCTCGACGCGGTCTTCGGCGGCCTCAGGGCCATGCTCGACGGGATCTTCGTCGACAAGGTCTTCGTGGTCTCGTTCCTCTCCAACGTGGTCGTGGCCGCCCTGATCGTCTTCCTCGGCGACAAGCTGGGCGTGGGCGCGCAGCTGTCGACCGGTGTGGTCGTCGTGCTGGGCATCCGGATCTTCTCCAACGCGGCCGCCATCCGGCGCCATGTCTTCCGGGCGTGAGGCCGATGAGCGAGAACCCGCAGAACCCTGAGAACCCGCAGGGCCCCCAGAATCCGCAGGGCCCCCAGAATCCGCAGGAACCCCAGAACTCGCAGAGTCCTGAGAGCTCGCAGAGTCCTCAGAACCCGCAGAGCCCGAAGAAGTCCGGCCACGCCGAGAACTCGGAGAACGACCGGGAGCCCGGGAGCCTCGGGAAGCCGCAGAGTGCCGGCGGACCGGAGCGCGTGGGGAAGCCGGAGAGCGCGGGTCGGCCGGAGGGCGTGGGCGAGCCCGTGCCCGGCGGCACGTCGCGAGAGCACGAGCCGCCCTCGGACTCGGTCCGTGACACGGCCGCGGACCACGACGTCCGCGTACCCGTGCCGCCGGTCGCCCCCGCGGCCGAGCCGAGCGGACGGCGGCGGCTCGCCTCCGCGCTGTGGCCGCCCCGGGTGACGCGCGCCCAACTCGTCGTCGCGCTGCTGCTGTTCGTCCTCGGTCTGGGCCTGGCCATCCAGGTCTCCTCGACCAGCGACAACAGCGCCCTGCGCGGCGCGCGCCAGGAGGACCTGGTCCGGATCCTCGACGAGCTCGACGACCGTACGCAGCGCCTGGAGGACGAGAAGTCCCGCCTGGAGAAGCAGCGCACCGAGCTGGAGTCCAGTTCGGACCAGGCCGAGGAGGCGCGCAAGCAGACCCAGGAGAAGGAGCAGCAGCTCGGGATCCTGGCAGGCACCGTCGCGGCCGAGGGGCCCGGCATCACGCTGACCGTCGGCGACCCGAGCGGGGCCGTCGAGTCGGACATGCTGCTCGACGCCATCCAGGAGCTGCGCGCCGCCGGCGCCGAGGCGATCCAGGTCAACGGTGTCCGGGTGGTCGCGGACAGTTATTTCACCGGTAGCGGTGATGACATGCAGATCGATGGAACGAAGGTGGCCGCTCCGTACGTCTTCAAGGTCATCGGCAAGCCGGAGGATCTCGAGCCCGCGCTCAACATCCCCGGCGGTGTCGTGCAGACCCTGGAGAAGGAGCAGGCCACGGCCACGGTGGAGCGGTCGGCGAAGATCGTCGTCGACGCCTTGCGACCCGCGAAGCGGCCTGACTACGCTCAGTCGTCCTCGCAGTGAGAGGGAGACACAGGGGGTCCCGCGACAAGGGCAAGACGTTGCGGGGGGTCGGCGCACCACATCGGTGGTGCGTGGTGGAAACTGTCCGGAGGATACGGACGTTGTGAAGGTGTCCGGGTCGGCAGGTGTGATGGATCTCGGTTCGTCCTGCCCCACGGGCGGGTCTGTTTCGGTCAAGGGGAATCGCCCGTGAGTTTTTTTGCGAAGTTGTTCGGCAAGAGCGGACGCGAGGACGGCGGTAACGCCAAGCACCGCGCGTCGCGCCACGCCCAGAGCGAGGAGCAGGGCGGCGAACGCCCGCTCTTCCGCGACGAGGTCGGTGGCCAGGGCGGTGACGTTCCCGGCGCGTACGGCGCGTCGTCTGTTGACCCTGCCGGGGCCGCCCGCATAGGTTTCGGAGAACCATCAACCTCAAGTACGGGTGGAGGGTTCACCCCCGATCCGTATGCGACACAGACCTCGGCGGGTCAGCCGCGGCAGGAGGATGCGTCCATGCCGGTGTGTACGAGGTGCGGTCACCGCAACGCGGCCGACAGCCGTTTCTGCTCCCACTGCGGCACGCCGCTGCGGGGCGGAGTCGCTCCCGAGCGTGCTTCCGAGACGACGTCCACGATCTCCATCTCGGGCCTTGAGGCCTACGACGCGGAGGTCACCGGCCAGACCCAGCTGCCCTCGCTCTCTCCCGAGGCGCTGGCGGCCGTCGAGGCCCTGCCGTCCGGTTCCGCGCTCCTCGTGGTGCGTCGTGGGCCGAACTCCGGCAGCCGCTTCCTGCTCGACGGTGAGCTGACGACGGCCGGCCGTCACCCGCAGAGCGACATCTTCCTGGACGACTTCACGGTCTCCCGGCGCCATGTCGAGTTCCGGCGGGCCCAGGACGGCAGCTTCACCGTCGCCGACGTCGGCAGCCTCAACGGCACGTACGTCAACCGCGAGCCGATCGAATCGGTCGTCCTGTCCAACGGCGACGAGGTGCAGATCGGTAAGTACCGCCTGGTCTTCTACTCGAGCCAGCGGGGCATGTAGCGCCTCGGAGAAGCCTTCAGGGAAGGTCCATGCTGCGAACACCGACGGGCGGTGCCGGTGCCGGCACCGCCACCGCGGGCGACCGGCTGGTCAGCATCGGCACGGTGCTGAACCAGTTGCGCGACGAATTTCCCGAAGTGACCATCTCCAAGATCCGGTTCCTGGAGGCCGAGGGGCTCGTGGAGCCCCGGCGTACGGCCTCCGGGTACCGGAAGTTCAGCCCGCAGGATGTCGAGCGGCTCGCTCAGATCCTGCGGATGCAGCGGGACCACTACCTTCCGCTGAAGGTCATCCGTGAGCACCTCGACGCCCTCGCGCGCGGGGAGACGATCAAGCTCCCGGCGCCCGGGCGCCGGCGGGATCTGATCGAAGGGGCCTGGGCGCAGGACGCCGAGCCCCCCACCGCCGCGCGGATCGGGCGGGCCGAACTGATGGCCGCGGCCGAGGTCACCGAGACGGAGCTCCTGGCGTGGGAGTCGTACGGTCTGATCTCCGAGACGGACGGCGGCGGCTACGACCCCGAGACCGTGACCGTCGCGCGGCTCGTCGCGGATCTGGGGCGATTCGGCCTCGAACCCCGGCATCTGAGGGCCGTCAAGGCCGCCGCGGACCGCGAGGCCGGTCTGATCGAGCAGGTCGTCGCGCCGCTGCGCCGGCACCGCAACCCGCAGACCAGAGCCCACGCGGAGGCCACCGCGCAGGAGCTCGCCGCACAGTCGGTGCGGCTGCACGCCGCACTCGTACAGACCGCGCTGGGCATTCGGCTGCAGTGAGCCCGTGAGTTCTCGGGGCCGATTCGTGCCGGGTTCGGGGCGGGTTCTTGTCGGGTTCGTACCGGGTTCGGGGCGTGTGCGGGGGTGGGCTTGGGTGGGCCCGACTATCCAAACCGGTCGGGCACGTCCTAGGGTTGCTGTGTGAACGAGCTCGACGTTGTGGGTGTCCGGGTGGAAATGCCCTCCAACCAGCCGATCGTGCTCCTGCGTGAAGTGGGAGGCGATCGGTACCTCCCCATCTGGATCGGACCGGGTGAGGCGACCGCGATCGCCTTCGCCCAGCAGGGGATGGCCCCTCCGCGGCCGCTGACGCACGACCTTTTCAAGGACGTGCTGGAGGCTGTGGGACAGGAACTCACCGAAGTCCGCATCACGGATCTGCGTGACGGGGTCTTCTACGCCGAGCTGGTCTTCGCCAGCGGCGTCGAGGTGAGCGCGCGGCCTTCGGACGCGATAGCACTGGCCCTCCGGACCGGAACGCCGATCTACGGCAGTGACGGTGTGCTGGACGATGCCGGCATCGCGATTCCGGACGAGCAGGAGGACGAGGTGGAGAAGTTCCGCGAGTTCCTCGACCAGATCTCACCGGAGGATTTCGGGACCAACAGTCAGTGAGTCGAAGCGGCGCGGCCGCTGGCCGTTCGCGGAGTGCTGTCAGAGCATTCGAGTAGCCTTTCCCCGGCGAGAGAGACGCGAAACCACTCTCAGGGTGATTATCACTCGGCGTGCCGAGTGTGGCGATCGTTGACGCACCCCGAGTGACTGCCTACCTTCGTGTGGGCAGGTCAAGGACGGAGGGTCGGCGTGATGAGCAGCGCGGACGGTACGGCAGGCAGCTCGCTCGGACGCGTGTCCGGAGACAGCGGTCCGTATCCGCTTCACGGCAGTGTGGGCGACTTCGGTACGGGTTCGGGTACGGACGCCGGTGCGGGCGGCGGCGCGGCCGCGGGCCCCGGGGGTGCTTCCGGTACCGGTCCCGGCGCGGCGGGTGAGACGGTCGGCTATCGCGGCCCCACGGCCTGTGCTGCGGCCGGGATCACCTATCGCCAGCTGGACTACTGGGCGCGTACGGGGCTCGTGGAGCCGAGCGTGCGGCCCGCGTACGGGTCGGGGACCCAGCGGCTCTACAGCTTCCGCGACGTCGTCGTGCTGAAGATCGTCAAGCGTTTCCTCGACACCGGGGTCGCCCTGCAGAACATCCGGGCCGCGGTGCAGCACCTGCGTGCGCGGGGCTTCCGCGATCTGGAGCGGATGACGCTCATGAGCGACGGGGCCACGGTGTACGAGTGCTCCTCGCCGGACGAGGTCGTCGACCTGCTCCAGGGCGGGCAGGGTGTCTTCGGCATCGCCGTCGGCGTGGTCTGGCGGGACGTCGAGGCGGCGCTCTCGCAGCTGCACGGGGAGCGGGTCGACACGGGCGAGACGCTCGTGGGACACAACCCGGGGGACGAGCTGGCGCGGAGGCGTCGGGACCGGGCCGTCTGAGGGGCTGGGACCTGGCCCTTCGGGGGCCGGTGGGGCTTGGCCCCCGGGTTCACGACTCGGGCCGTGCGGTGTGGTGGGGGCCGTTGTCAGTGGTGTGAGGCAGCATCGGACGTGTGAGAGCCGCGCCCACCATCCTGCATCTCGACATGGATGCCTTCTTCGCCGCCGCCGAGCAGGCGTCGAAGCCCAGCCTGCGCGGAAAGCCCGTGGTCGTCGGCGGTCTCGGGCCCCGTGGCGTCGTCGCCACCGCCTCGTACGAGGCGCGTCGCTTCGGAGTCCACTCGGCCATGCCCATGGGCCAGGCGCGGCGGCTCGCGCCGAACGCGGCCTATCTCGTACCCCGCTTCTCGTTCTACCGGTCGATCAGCGAGCAGGTCATGGAGCTGCTCGGACGGCTCTCACCGCTCGTGGAGCCGCTCAGCCTCGACGAGGCCTTCGTGGACCTGGAGGCCGGGGGCGTGGCCGACGACAGTGCGAGCGCGCGGGCGGCCGGTGAGCGGCTGCGGGTCGACATCCTGGCGACGACGGGGCTCTCGGGGTCCGTGGGGCTCGCGGGATCCAAGATGATCGCGAAGATCGCCTCCGAGGAGGCGAAGCCCGACGGCCTCGTGCTGATCGAACCCGGGACTGAGCAGGAGCTTCTCGCGCCGCGGTCGGTGCGGATCCTGCCCGGTGTCGGGCCGGCGACCGGTGAGCACCTCCGGCGGGCCGGGATGACCACCGTGTCCGACCTCGCGGAGGCGGGCGAGGACGAGCTCGTGCGGCTCCTGGGGCGGGCGCACGGGGCCTCGCTGTACCTGATGGCCCGGGGGTACGACGATCGGCCCGTGGTGGCCGAGCGGGACGCGAAGTCGGTCTCGGTCGAGGACACGTTCGACGTCGACCTGCACGACCGGGTCCGGATCAGGTTCGAGGTCGAGCGGCTCGCGGAGCGGTGCGTGGGGAGGTTGCGGGCCTCCAAGCACTCCGGGCGGACCATCGTCCTGAAGGTGCGGCGCTTCGACTTCTCGACGCTCACGCGGTCCGAGACGCTCCGGGGGCCCACGGACGATCCGGGTGTGGTGCGGGAGGCGGCGGGGCGGCTGCTCGAAGCGGTGGACACGACCGGGGGCGTGCGGTTGCTGGGGGTCGGGGTGAGCGGGCTCGCGGACTACACGCAGGAGGATCTGTTCGCTCAGGCGGGGGCCGAGGCGGGGCCGAGCGTGGGGTCGGAGGGGGCCTCGGTCACGGCCTCGGCGTCTGTGGAGGGAACCGCGGGTGACAGTGCTGCGGGCGCGACCGCCGGGTCTGCTGTGGCCTCTGTCGAGCCTGAGGCTCCTGTGCCTGCGCCTGTGGAGCGGCATTGGTCGCCCGGGCATGACGTCCGGCACGCCGTGTACGGCGCAGGGTGGGTGCAGGGGAGCGGGGTGGGGCGGGTGACGGTGCGGTTCGAGGAGCCGGGATCGGCGCCGGGGCGGGTCCGGACCTTCGCGGTGGACGATCCGGAGCTTGAGCCGGGGGAGGCGTTGCCGTTGGTGGGGCGGGGGTGAGCCGGCGGTTCGCGCGGTGGCGGGTGCCGGGTGCCGCGATGGTGTGCCCGGCCTTGCGGCCGGGCTTGTGTTCCCACCCGCACCGGCCGTGCAGCTGCGCGGCTGGTGCGGGTGGTCTCCTACTGGCCTGCCAGGTGTCCGAAGTCCGTGTCCGGAGCGTCCGACGGGGGTGAGGGGAGGGCCAGGCTGTAGTGCCGGTAGAGCTGGAGCTCTTGTTCCGGGGAGAGGTGGCGGCCCACCCCGAAGTCGGGGGCGTCCTTGATCAGGGCGCGTTCGTACGGGATGTGGAGGCCGTTGTCGATCAATTCGCTCGGTTCGAGCGGGACGAAGGCGTCCCGGCTGAACAGGCCCGTGCGGACCGCTGCCCATTCCGGGATGCCGGTCGCGTCGTCCAGGTACACCTCGTCCACGGTTCCGATCTTGTGTCCGTTCCGGTCGTACGCCTTGCGGCCGATCAGGCTGCGCGGATCGATATCGGTCTGCACGGTCCCTCCAACTGGTCGCAACTGCTCTACACCCCTACGAAAGTGCACAACTGGGATGTCGGCCACTTGAGCGATGGAAGCCGCAACCTCGCTGGTAGGCTGGCTGTGGCTGTCGACCCCGTGCGGGAGAGTCCCCCGGAGAAACCTTCCGGTGGGCGCCGAAGGAGCAAATCCTCCCCGGAATCTCTCAGGCCCCTGTACCGCGCGGACGAGGTCACTCTGGAAAGCAGAGCGGTGTCCGACGGCATGCGCTCTCACCGACGGTGAAAGCCGGCGTGCCATGAGGCGTGCCGGTGAAACTCTCAGGTTGAGATGACAGAGGGGGAGGCCGTCCGGGTACCCGCGCCGTGGTGCCCCTCGCAGGTCGTGACGACCAGGAGGCCTCCGTACATGACCGCCAACCGCATTCCGCTCTCCGAACTCGAACAGGGCATCCCGTTCGAGCAGCGGCACATCGGGCCCGACGCCGAGGCGCGCGCCAAGATGCTCGCCCAGGTCGGTTACGGCTCCCTCGACGAGCTCACGGCCGCCGCGGTGCCGGACGTCATCAAGAACACCGAGGCGCTGGGCCTGCCGGCCGCGCGCACGGAGGCCGAGGTGCTCGCCGAGCTGCGCACCCTCGCCGACCGCAACCAGGTCCTCGCGCCCATGATCGGTCTCGGCTACTACGGGACCTTCACGCCGCCGGTGATCCTCCGGAACGTGATGGAGAACCCGGCCTGGTACACGGCGTACACGCCGTACCAGCCGGAGATCTCGCAGGGGCGCCTCGAGGCCCTGCTGAACTTCCAGACCGTCGTCGCCGACCTCACCGGGCTGCCCACCTCGGGTGCCTCGCTGCTCGACGAGGGCACCGCCGCCGCCGAGGCCATGGCGCTCTCCCGGCGCGTCGGCAAGGTCAAGAACGGTGTCTTCCTCATCGACGCCGACGCCCTGCCCCAGACGATCGCCGTCATCGAGACCCGCGCCGAGCCGACCGGTGTCGAGGTCGTCGTCGCCGACCTGAGCGACGGCATCCCGGCCGAGGTCGCCGAGCGCGGTGTCTTCGGTGTGCTCGTCCAGTACCCCGGTGCCTCCGGTGCCGTGCGGGACATCAAGCCGCTGATCGACGCCGCTCACGAGCTCGGTGCGATCGTCACCGTCGCCGCCGACCTGCTCGCGCTCACCCTGCTCACCTCGCCCGGTGAGCTCGGGGCCGACATCGCCGTCGGTACGACGCAGCGCTTCGGCGTTCCCATGGGCTTCGGCGGTCCCCACGCCGGCTACATGGCCGTCCAGGACAAGCACGCCCGCTCCCTGCCCGGCCGTCTCGTGGGTGTCTCCGTCGACGCCGACGGCAACCGCGCGTACCGCCTGGCCCTGCAGACCCGCGAGCAGCACATCCGCCGCGAGAAGGCCACCAGCAACATCTGTACCGCTCAGGTGCTGCTCGCCGTCATGGCCGGCATGTACGCCGTCTACCACGGCCCCGAGGGCCTCCAGGGCATCGCGCGCCGTACCCACCGGTACGCCGCGATCCTGGCCGCCGGCCTCACCGCCGGGGGCGTGGAGCTCACCCAGGGTGCCTTCTTCGACACCCTCACCGCCCGCGTGCCCGGCAAGGCCGACGAGGTCGTGGCCGCCGCCCGCGAGGCCGGTGTGAACCTCTACCGCGTCGAAGCGGACCACGTGTCCATGTCGTGCGACGAGACCACCGGGCGGGCCCAGCTCGCCGCCGTGTGGGGCGCCTTCGGCGTCACCGCCGACGTCGAGGCCCTGGACGCCACCGCCGAGGACACGCTGCCCGCCGGGCTGCTCCGCTCCGACGCGTACATGACCCACCCGGTCTTCCACGCGCACCGCTCCGAGACCTCGATGCTGCGCTACCTGCGCAAGCTGGCCGACCGCGACTACGCGCTCGACCGCGGCATGATCCCGCTCGGCTCCTGCACGATGAAGCTGAACGCGACGACCGAGATGGAGTCGGTGACCTGGCCCGAGTTCGGCCAGATGCACCCCTTCGCCCCGGTCGAGCAGGCGCAGGGCTACCTCACGCTCATCACCGAGCTGGAGGAGCGCCTCTCCGAGGTCACCGGCTACGACAAGGTGTCGATCCAGCCGAACGCCGGTTCGCAGGGCGAGCTGGCCGGCCTCCTCGCCGTCCGTGCCTACCACCGAGCCAACGGTGACGAGCAGCGCACCGTCTGCCTCATCCCGTCCTCCGCGCACGGCACCAACGCCGCCTCCGCGGTGATGGCCGGCATGAAGGTCGTCGTCGTGAAGACCGCCGACGACGGTGAGGTCGACGTCGCGGACCTGCGCGCCAAGATCGAGCAGTACCGCGACGAGCTGTCCGTGCTGATGATCACCTACCCGTCGACGCACGGCGTCTTCGAGGAGCACGTCGCCGACATCTGTGCCGAGGTCCACGAGGCCGGCGGCCAGGTGTACGTCGACGGCGCCAACCTCAACGCGCTCGTCGGTCTCGCCAAGCCGGGGCACTTCGGTGGCGACGTCTCGCACCTGAACCTGCACAAGACCTTCTGCATCCCGCACGGCGGCGGCGGCCCGGGCGTCGGCCCGGTCGGTGTCCGGGCGCACCTCGCCCCGTACCTGCCCAACCACCCGCTCCAGCCCACCGCGGGCCCGGAGACCGGCGTCGGCCCGATCTCGGCCGCCCCGTGGGGCTCCGCGGGCATCCTGCCGATCTCGTGGTCGTACGTGCGCCTCATGGGCGGCGAGGGCCTCAAGCGCGCCACGCAGGTCGCCGTCCTCGCGGCCAACTACATCGCCAAGCGCCTCGAGCCGCACTTCCCGGTGCTCTACACGGGCCCGGCCGGTCTGGTCGCCCACGAGTGCATCGTGGACCTGCGTCCGCTGTCCAAGGCGACGGGCGTCACGGTCGACGACATCGCGAAGCGCCTGATCGACTACGGCTTCCACGCACCGACGATGTCGTTCCCGGTGGCCGGCACGCTGATGATCGAGCCGACCGAGTCCGAGGACCTGACCGAGCTCGACCGCTTCTGCGACACCATGATCGCGATCCGGGCCGAGATCGAGAAGGTCTCCTCGGGCCAGTGGCCGGCGGAGGACAACCCGCTGCGCAACGCCCCGCACACCGCGGCGGCGCTGGGCGGCGAGTGGAACCACGCGTACACGCGTGACGAGGCCGTCTTCCCGGCCGGCGTCTCGGCCGCCGACAAGTACTGGCCGCCGGTGCGCCGCATCGACGGTGCCTTCGGCGACCGGAACCTGGTCTGCTCCTGCCCGCCGCTGGACGAGTACGACAACTGAGCATGACCTCGGCCGCGTACGACGGTCGAGCGTGAATCGAGGGCCGGTTCGGAGGACGTCTCCGGGCCGGCCCTCGGGCGTTGCGCGTGCCGTCAGGCGGCG
This sequence comes from Streptomyces sp. NPDC029956, assembly GCF_055574655.1. NCBI lineage: Bacteria > Bacillati > Actinomycetota > Actinomycetes > Kitasatosporales > Streptomycetaceae > Streptomyces > Streptomyces sp. NPDC029956. The sequence goes on from NZ_JBVHZJ010000079.1 coordinate 14,548, forward strand.
GTCGTCACCTGGCCCGTCGACAACGGCCGGTGCGGAGCGATGATCTGCCCGTCCGGCAGCAGTTCACCGGTGTCCTCGAAGAGCAGGACGCCGTTGCACAGCAGGCTCCAGCCCTGCTCCGGGTGGTGCGCCGTCAGTCGGGCCGCCTCGCGGTCGGCGGAGTCGGCGGTGGGACAGGCAGGCTGGTGCTGGCACATGGGTGGGTTCTTTCGCTGCGTCGTAGTGGATGTCCTGCGGCTCTTCGCGCTCATCGCCGCCCCCGTCGGTCGGTTCGGTTCCGATCCCAGTCTTGCCCCATGGACGGTCTTCCGCAGGGATTTCGCGGCAGCTCGTCCTTTCCTGGGAAGACGCATCACCCGCAGGGGCGGTTCAGGTCAACTGCACGGTCTCTTTGGGTGGTTCGGAGTGGTCCCAGTGGGCTAGTCCGTCCGGGAGGGGTGTTCGGGCGGCGCGTTCGGGCCGGGTGCTCGGACAGCAGTGCGCCCCGTGACCCGGGCGGGTCACGGGGCGGTGACGCTCGTGCGGTGGATCAGGCGGGCGCCGCCGAGCCCAGGAGGGGCGGCGGCGCGAGGCGCGTACTGAGCACGGGCAGGAGGTCGGCGACGGGGTACGGACGGTGGGCCGCGATCCCCGGCGGGGCGGGCGCCAGTGGCACCATCAGATCCGCCGCGGCCGGGGTGGTGGTGGCGCCGTCCGCCTCCGGCTCGGCGTGCAGCCAGAGGGTCAGCATGTAGAGCTCCGGTACGGAGAGCAGTCGCGGCTGGTACGGGCCGGGCAGCGCCTCGGCCTGGAGCAGCGCCCGCTCCGTCGCGGTGACGTAGGGCCCCTCGAAGAAGTGCGAGAAGGACCAGCCGTCCGGGGTCAGCATGGTGTCCGCGGCGGCGATGGCCCGGCCCCCGTTCCTGATCAGGAAGCGCCAGCCGGCGAGACGGGTGCGGGGGGCCTGCCCGGGGGTCCCGGCGACGCCGAGGACATGTACGGGCAGGGGGAGTTCGGGGCTCAGTGGTCCCTGCGCGGCCCGCAGGGCGGGAGTTCGCGCCTCACGGACGGCGGTCGGTGAGCCGAGGGCCGCGAGGACGCTGCGGAGGGCCGGCGCAGGGGCCGGGGAGGGTCGGAGCATGGTGGGTCGCCTCTCACTCAGGAGACACGGTGATGCGTGGGCAGGTACGACGGCGCTGTCGGCGGCGGGGCCAGAGGAGGGCCATGAGGCCATGACCGGGCGCCAACACTCTGCCTCGTCCGCGGAGTTTATACGACACGTGTTCACGGAGTGTTTCCGCTAGACGACGTCGATATTCCTGGCAAGGCGTCATCAAGCCGTAAAACAAGGGTCGTAGAAGCGGAATCCGAGGGTGGTGGTGCTCCCACCTGCGTATTCCTCGCGGGGGCGGACGGCTGAATTCATGCCTCCGGTCCCGGGACAATAGGACATTGGTATATGTCGATTGTTCCGTGCCCTTGGGATGTGACGGTGGAGCGCAGCATCCAGCCTATCCTCCGACGGCCCTCCTTCGCAGGCGTTGTGGATCAGCGGGGTGGGCATCATGGTCCGTGACGCGCGGCCGTCCTGGCGGCCGTCCATTCGCGGAGGGACGCTTCGATGGGGGAGAAGGTCGTGGCCGACGGGTTCGGCCCGTCCGACCGACAGCAGTACCGGAGAAAGCTCCAGCAGTGTCTCGCGGGGCTCGCGAGGCTTCTGGCGGAGAAGAGGTTCGACCGTCCCCGCAATCTCATGGGCGTGGAGATCGAACTCAATCTGGCCGGTGCCGACGGACTGCCCCGCATGCTGAACGGGCCGGTTCTCGAAAAGATCGCAAGCTCCGATTTCCAGACAGAACTCGGAATGTTCAACCTCGAAGTGAACATCGCGCCCCACCAGCTCGACGGGCGCGTATTCGACCGGCTCGCCGAGGAGATCGGCACCGGAATCGGATACGCCGACCGCAAGGCCGCGGAACTCGACGCGGGCGTCGTGATGATCGGCATACTGCCGACGCTCACCCAGGACGACCTGGTCCCCGAGAACCTTTCCTCAGCGGACCGCTACACGCTCCTCAACGACCAGATCCTCGCCGCCAGGGGTGAGGACTTCACGCTCGACATCCACGGGGTGGAACGGCTGCTCTGCACCTCGGAGTCGATCGTTCCCGAGGCGGCCTGCACCTCGGTCCAGCTCCACCTCCAGGTCACGCCGGCCCGCTTCGCCGCCGTGTGGAACGCGGCGCAGGCGGTGTCGGGCGTCCAGATCGCGCTCGGCGCCAACGCCCCCTTCGTCTTCGGCCGTGAACTGTGGCGCGAGTCCAGGCCGCCGCTCTTCACCCAGGCCACCGACACCCGGCCGCCCGAACTCCAGGCCCAGGGCGTCCGGCCGCGCACCTGGTTCGGGGAGCGGTGGGTGGACTCGGTGTACGACCTCTTCGAGGAGAACCTGCGCTACTTCCCCGCGCTGCTGCCGATCTGCGACGAGGAGGACCCGCTCCTCGTCCTCGACCAGGGCGGGGTGCCGCGCCTCCAGGAGCTCGTCCTGCACAACGGCACGGTCTACCGCTGGAACCGGCCCGTGTACGGCTGGGTCGACGGCGTACCGCATCTGCGCGTCGAGAACCGGGTCCTGCCGGCCGGGCCGACCGTCACCGACGTCATCGCCAACGCGGCCTTCTACTACGGGCTCGTCCGCTCCCTCGCCGACGACCCCCGGCCGGTCTGGAAGCGGATGGCCTTCGAGGACGCGGAGGCCAACTTCGACACGGCCTGCCGGCACGGCATCGAGGCGGAGCTGCGCTGGCCCCGTTCCGGCCGGGCGGGCGGCATCGCGACCGTCCCCGCGGTACGGCTCGTCCTCGACGAACTGCTGCCGCTCGCCGCGGCCGGGCTCGACGCCTGGCACATCGAACCCGCCGACCGGGACTTCTACCTCGGCGTGATCGAGCAGCGCTGTCTGCGGCGGGTGAACGGTGCCTCGTGGCAGGCCGACACCTTCCACAAGGCGCTGGAGGCGGGCCTCGACCGCGAGGCGGCGCTCGCGGCGACCACCCGCCGCTACCGGAGCCTCATGCGTGCGGGGGAGCCGGTGCACACCTGGCCGATCGGCATCGACTGAGCGCGCCTCCCGGGGTCGCGGGCGGGGGCGGTGGCCGATCATGGCACAGTGATCGGGATGCCGCCGGAACGGCGTCCGTCCGCGACCGGGAAGTGGAGACAGGTGTGGTGTCGGACCAACGAGTGAGTGACGCTTCCCTGCCCCCCGACGGGCTGTCGCGCCGGGTCCTGCGCAACGAGACGCTCATCGTCCTCGCGCTCTCGCTCGGGGCGAGCGCCCTGTCGTCCCTCATCAGCTTCATCGGCTCGCTCACCAAGTCCGGGGCGCTGAAGGAGCAGGCGGCCACGCTCAACGGCTCGTACGCGCCGGGGCGGCCCTGGCTCGACCTGTCCTGGCAGCTCTTCGGCATCGCCTCGGCCCTCGTGCCGGTCCTGCTCGTCGCCCATCTGCTGCTGCGCGAGGGCTCGGGGCTCAAGGCCATCGGCTTCGACCGGACCCGCCCCTGGCCCGACCTCGGGCGCGGGACGCTGGTCGCGGCGGGCATCGGCAGCGCGGGGCTCGCCTTCTACCTGGGGGCGCGGGCGACCGGCTTCAACCTCACCGTGGTGCCCGAGTCGCTGCCGGACGTGTGGTGGAAGTACCCGGTGCTGATCCTGTCGGCGATCCAGAACTCCGTTCTGGAGGAGGTCATCGTCGTCGGGTATCTGCTACGCAGACTCGGGCAGTTGGGGTGGACGCCGATGGCCGCGCTGGTGGCGAGTTCGGTGCTGCGCGGCTCGTACCACCTCTACCAGGGGATCGGCGGGTTCGTCGGCAACGTGGTGATGGGCGTGGTCTTCGTCCTGCTGTACCGGCGCTGGGGGCGGGTCGGGCCGCTGGTCGTGGCGCACGCGCTGCTCGACATCGTTGCCTTCGTCGGATACGGGCTGCTCGCGGGCAAGGTGGGGTGGCTGCCCACGGTATGAGGTTCGGTCGCGGTCCTGGACACGGCCGCGGCTTGGACTCGGCCTGGGTGAGGGCGGGCGAGGTGAGGGGGGTACGGGTTCTCCGTACCCCCCTCGCGTGTTTCGCGGCCGCGTGGTCAGGCGTGCAGGTCGCCCTCGATGACCGTGACCGCGTGACCGTTCAGGAGGGTGCGGTCGCCGCGGAGCCGGGTACGGACGATGCCCGTGCGGGCGCCGCCCTGCAGTCCGACCAGGTCGTCGCGGCCGAACCGGGCCGACCAGTAGGGGGCGAGCGCGGTGTGGGCGCTGCCGGTCACCGGGTCCTCGTCGATGCCGACGGCGGGGAAGAAGCCGCGGGAGACGAAGTCGTAGCCGCCGTCGGGGTTCCGGGCGGCGGCGGTGGCGATGATGCCGCGGGTCGAGAGGGTCCTGAGGGCGGCGTGGTCGGGCGCGAGTGCGCGCACGGTCGGTTCGTCGCGCAGCTCGACGACGAGGTCGCCGATGTGGTCGGCCGTGTCGTGGACGGCGACGACCTCGGCGCCGAGCGCCTTCTCCAGACCGTCCGGGACGGGCACCGGGGTGAGGGTGGAGGTCGGGAAGTCCATCGTGATCGTGCCGTCGGCCTCGGCGGTGGCGCCGAGGATGCCGCAGCGGGCCGCGAAGCGGACGGGGCCCCTCGCTGTTCCGGTGGAGTGCAGGACGTGGGCCGTGGCCAGCGTGGCGTGGCCGCACATGTCGACCTCGGTGGTGGGGGTGAACCAGCGCAGGGCCCAGTCGGCCTCGCCGCCGCCGGGCAGCGGGTGGGCGAAGGCCGTCTCGGAGAGGTTGACCTCCGCGGCGACCCGCTGGAGCCAGGCGTCCTCCGGGAAGGAGTCCAGGAGGAGGACTCCGGCGGGGTTGCCGGAGAAGGGCTGGTCGGTGAAGGCGTCGACGATTCGGATCCTCATGGCGCCGACCGTACCGGGGGCGGAATCGGGCGGGCCAAGGCCAATCGCGGAGAACTGGACCGAGTGGTCCGACCAGGTCACCGGCCCCGCACCGGAAGCGTGCCGATCACGCCCACGAGGGCCGCGGACCTCGTGGAGCGTGACCGGTGGGCCGCAGGTCGGCGGTCCTTCGGCGGGCATCCAGTCGGCATGGTTGCTCGGCGAACAGTTCCGATATATCGTTGAGGCATCGCGACAGTTCAACGAATGAAACCCGATGGAAGGAGCGTTGCGATGCGTTCACATGGACACGAGTACGGAAACGGACACGGAGCCGGCCGTGGAGGCTTCGGCCCCGGGCCTCGTGGTGGCTTCGAGGGGCGGCGTGCCGCGTTCGGCCCCTTCGGGCCGGGCTTCGGCGGTGGCGGGCCCTTCGGTGGCGGACGTGGTCACGGGGGCGGCCGGGGAAGGGCGCGGCGCGGCGACGTGCGCGCCTCGATCCTGGCGCTCCTCAAGGACCGCCCGATGCACGGCTACGAGATGATCAGGGAGATCGGCGAGCGCAGCGACGGGGCCTGGCGGCCCAGTCCCGGCTCGGTCTACCCCACCCTCCAGATGCTGGAGGACGAGGGCCTGATCACCAGCGCGAGCGAGGGCGGCAAGAAGCTGTTCACGCTCACCGACACCGGACGCGCCGAGGCGGAAGAAGGTCCCGACGCGCCCTGGGAGGACGCCGGACGCGGAGTCGACTGGGAGGCCATGAACGAGATCCGGCAGGCCGGTTTCGGTCTGATGGAGGCGTTCGGGCAGGTCTGGAAGGCCGGCAGCGCCGAGCAGCGCAAGAAGGCCGTCGGCGTGATCAACGAGGCCCGCAAGAAGCTGTACCTGATCCTCGCCGACGAGGACTGAGCCCGCGCCCGTCGAGGGCGGGGAGCGGTCGAAGGGCCCCGTGGCGTTCGCCGCGGGGCCCTTTCGCCTGCCTGCCTGTCCGCCTGAGTCAGGCCGTGGGCCGTCTGTCCGGATCGGGTCGCCGGCCGTCCTCCTCGATCAGGCCACCAGGCCCGAGAGCTTGCGCAGCGACTCCGTCAGGGCCGCCGTCGCCGAGTCCTTGAGTTTGCCCGCCATCAGGGAGACCGCCGCGCCGGTGAACTCGCCGTCGATCCGTACGGTCGTCGCGTCCCCGTCCGCCGCCAGGGAGTAGCGCGTGGTGACGAGCACCCCCATCGGGCCCTTGCCCTTGATGGCGAACGCGCGCTCGGACTCCAGCTCCTCGACCGTCCAGAGCACCTCGGCGGGGAAGCCCATCAGCTTCATGTTCTCCGTGAAGGTGGCACCCGCCTCGAGGGTTTCCGGGCCGCCGTTCGGGAAGCTGGTGTGGGTGGCGTTCCACTCGCCGTACGAGGGGAAGTCCACGAGCTGCGCCCAGACCTTTCCGGCCGGTGCCTCGATCCGTGCCTCCGCGCTGACTTCGGCCATGAGACCACCCCTTCACGCGTGCTGCTGGGTTCCGGTGTCGCGGAACGTAGCCGGGCGGCCGTGAACATTCAATACTGATGAACCGTCAGTTCTGCGGCGGCCGGTCCCGCCCCGTCGCCGATCCACCAGATCTCGGACGCGTCGAAGCAGTCGGAGGCGCGGGGTGCCCCGTCCTCCTCGTGACAGTGGAAGGCCGCCCAGAACAGATCGGCCGGCAGTGCCTCCCGGGGTGCGTACACCCGGTAGACGTACTGCCGCCCGTCGCGCGCGAGCAGGGCCACCATCCAGAACACGATCGAAAGACGTGGCGGGCGGGGCCCGTGGTTGCGTCGGGGGCGCAAGGCAAGGCGGCGCGCGCCCGGGGAGGGCAACGCGCGCGATCTCATCCGTAAGGAGGAGGAACCGTGCGCGCGTGCCCAACTCCGGTGGGATGCGGACATGCTTCTCCCCGGCGATGCCCCGTCGGCCCGGACCTGATGAGGTGAGAGGGTGCATCGTCCCGTCCCGATTCCCCAGCAGCCACTCCGGCAGCCCGCCGCCCCGCGCGCCGAACTCGCGCCCTTTCTGACGCCGTCCCTCATGACGGTCGTGACCGGCGCGCGCCGCAGAGCCCTCCGGGACGGCGACCGGCAGATCGACACCGCCCACCTCCTGCACTCGCTCATCGAGTCCGACCCCGAGGCCGGAGCCGCCTTCGAGGGCGGACAGCAGCGCGCCCGAATCCTCGGCTACCTCGTGCAGCGGTCCATCGGATACGGGCTGCGCTGGCAGCGCTCGGTCGAGGAGTCGGGGGCCGGCCGCCTGCTGCCCGCCACGCGCGGGCCCGAGGCCCGGGACGGCCGGGCCTCCGGCTGGTCGCCGGCCGCGACCGCGGCCCTCGAGGAGGCCTTCCGGCGGGCCGTCGAACGCGGGGACACCCAGGCGCGGGGCCTCGACCTCCTCGCCGTCGTCGCCGCCGATCCGGAGAGCCGGGCCGCCGAGGTGCTGCGCCGGGCCGGCGTCGATCCGGCCGCGCTGAGCGCCCGTGTCGGAGCCTCCGCCGGAGCCCGTGCCGACGCCGGTACGGCCGCCCTGGCGGAAGGGTCCGTTCCATGGCGGGGCGAGGAGCCGTCTCAACAGGTGTAACGGGGGTTACGCCCCTGACCGCGCCCTGTCATCATGGCCCGATGCACGCGTCTCAGGGGAGAAGCGCCGGCCTGGGACTAGCCCTGGCCTCGGCCTTCGCATTCGGTGGTTCAGGAGTGGCGGCCAAGCCGCTCATCGAGGCGGGACTCGACCCGCTCCACGTGGTGTGGCTCCGGGTCGCCGGTGCCGCGCTCGTCATGCTCCCGGTGGCCTGGCGCCACCGGGACCTCCTGCGCCGCAAACCCGCTCTCCTCGTGGGCTTCGGGCTGCTCGCCGTCGCCGGCGTCCAGGCCTTCTACTTCGCCTCCATCTCCCGGATCCCGGTCGGCGTCGCGCTGCTCATCGAGTACCTCGCCCCTGCCCTCGTGCTCGGCTGGGTCCGCTTCGTCCAGCGCCGGCCGGTCACCCGCGCCGCCGCCCTCGGTGTCGTCCTGGCCGTCGGCGGTCTCGCGTCCGTCGTCCAGGTCTGGTCCGGGCTCAGCTTCGACCTCGTCGGGCTGCTCCTGGCGCTCGCCGCCGCCTGTTGCCAGGTCGGCTACTTCGTCCTCTCCGACCAGGGCTCGGGCGAGGCAGAACAGGCCGACCCGATCGGCGTCATCGCGTACGGGCTGCTCATCGGCGCGCTCGTCCTCACCGTCGTCGCCCGCCCGTGGGGCATGGACTGGGTGCTGCTCGGCGGCAGCGCCGACATGGACGGCACCTCCGTGCCCGCGTGGCTGCTGCTCGGCTGGATCGTGCTGATCGCCACGGTGCTCGCGTACGTCACCGGCGTCGTCTCGGTGCGGCGGCTCTCGCCGCAGGTGGCGGGTGTCGTGGCCTGCCTCGAGGCCGTCATCGCGACCGTGCTCGCCTGGGTGTTGCTCGGGCAGTACCTCGACGCCCCGCAGATCATCGGCGGTGCGGTGGTCCTGGTCGGAGCCTTCATCGCCCAGTCGTCGACGCCGAAGGCGCCTGCGGCGGCACCGGTGGCGGGGTCGGCGGCGGATGCCGGTGTGGTGGGCGCGGCCGGTGTGGTGGATGTGGCCGGTGTGGTGGATGTGGCAGGCATGAAGGGTGCGGCTGGTGTGACGGAAGCGGGCGGTGTCACGGAAGCGGGCGGTGTCACGGACACGGCTGGTGTGACGGACTGTGATACCGAGTTGTCCGCCCGGCGGGCCGGGCCCTAAGGTGCCGATCATGCATTCGACCGTGCTTCCGCCTCCCGCCGCCTAGCGCGCGCGGAGACTCTCCTCGACGAAGACCGGGCTCGGCCGGGCGACCTCTCGCCCCCGAGCGGTTCGTCGCTGCCCGCGCGCGGAGCCGAGCGACCACCCTTCCCTCCTGTCTTCCACGGAGAAGTCACGTGTCGAACTCTTCGGAATCCGCCCTGTCCGTCGGGCGGAGCCTGCTCTATCTGATCGTCGCCGGGATCGCCTGGGGCACGGCCGGTGCCGCCGCCTCGCTGATCTTCCGCATCAGCGACATGGGCCCGTTGGCCCTGTCCTTCTGGCGCTGCGTCGGCGGCCTCGTCCTGCTGCTCGGGGCGCTCGCCCTGCGGCCCCGGCGCCGGGCCGCCCGTACGGTCGCGGAATCACGAGGACGCAGGACGGCCCGCATCCTCGGCACGGGGATCGGGCTCACCGTCTTCCAGAGCGCCTACTTCGCCGCCGTCGAGGCCACCGGTCTCGCGGTCGGCACGGTCGTCACGCTGGGCGCAGGACCCGTCCTCATCGCGGTCGGGGCACGCATCACCATGGGCGAGCGCCTCGGCCGCGGCGGCATCACCGCCGTCACCGGGGCGCTCGCCGGGCTCGTCGTCCTCGTCCTCGGCGGCGGAGCGGCGGAGGTCAGGCCGCTCGGTGTCGTCCTCGCGGTCGTCTCGGCGGCCGGGTACGCGGCGATCACCCTGCTCACGCGCTACCTCGGCCGTGACGGCGGTCGTACGGACGCGCTGTCCACCACGACCTGGGCCTTCGCGATCGGGGCCGTCGGGCTGCTGCCCGCAGCGCTCGCGGAGGGATTCGTACCGCACACGGACGCGCCGGTGAGCGTGCTGCTCCTGCTCGTCTACGTGGCCGCCGTCCCGACCGCGCTCGCCTACGCGCTGTACTTCGCGGGGGCGGCGGTCGTCCGGGCCGCCACCGTCTCCGTGATCATGCTCCTTGAGCCGGTCAGCGCGTCCGTGATCGCCGTCTCGCTGCTGGGTGAGCGGCTCACCACCGCCGTCGTGCTCGGCACGCTGCTGCTGCTCGCCGCCGTCACGGGCCTCGCGTTCGCCGAGGCGCGGACGGCGACGGCGGAGCGGCGGCGGGAGGCCGTGGCGGTGTAGACCGAGGTGGCGGTGGCGGTGGGGGTACGGGCCGTCACCCGCGGTGGGGGGCGCGGGCCCCCACCCCTGTCAGCCGGTGGCGCGGCGGCGCAGTTGGTGGCCGCGCGCCGCACGGTCGCGGAGGCCGTCGCGCTCGGCCAGCCGCTCCATGACCCGCTCCTGGACCTCCTGCGGCTTGTTGCCCGCGTACTTGAACTTGGCCCGCACCTCCGTCACCTCCAGGCGGAGCACCCGGATCCCGGACAGCATGCGGCCGAACGGGGCCTCGCCGGGGACGGCGGGGGCCGTGCCGCCGTCCGGCTGGAAGTGGGCGACCTGGCGGTTGAGCAGCTCCGCCTTCTCCGCCGGATCGTCGACCACGTGCGCGGTGCAGCGCAGCTGGACGGAGGCGTAGTACGAGGTGGGCGTGCCGTGGGCGCTCGGCGTGCCCTCGGGGGCCATCCAGGTGCCCGGCACGAAGACGTAGTCGTCGACCACGCCGAGGAGCACCGTCGGGTTGGCCTCCAGCGCGCGCCACAGCGGGTTCGGCCGGGCCAGATGGGTCAGCACCCGGCCGTACGGGCCGGGCTCGGCCTCGTACCGGAAGTGCATCGGCTGCACCCACGGCGGGTGTCCGGGCAGGCCGTTGACGGCGAGCTGGCCGAAGTCGTGCCGGGCGAGCCAGTCGCGCCACTCGTTCTCGTCGTGGGGGGCGTCCCAGGGGTGGATCAGCATCGTCCGACCGTCCTCGGCATCGTCCGTACGTCCCTTCGTCGTCCGGTTCTTCGTCGTTCGTGGTTCTGCCACGCGTGACCTTGCGGTTCGCGGCTTCTCTAGAGCGCGGCCAGGTAGTCGGGCAGGGCCACGGCCGGGTCGAGGTCGTCCGCCGGGACCGGTGCGCCGTAGCCGCCGCGCACCGGGATCACGCCGGACCAGTGGGGGAGGCCCAGGTCCTCCACGTCGTCGTTGGGGCCGCCGGTGCGGACCTTCGCCGAGACCTCGTTGAGGTCCAGGCGGATCACGGCCGTGGCGGCGAGCTCCTTGGCGTTCGCCGGGCGGGAGTCGGCGGAGCGGCCGGGGACGACGTGGTCGACCAGCGCGTCGAGGGCGATGCGCAGCTCCTCGGCGTCGGTGACCTGGTGGGCGGTGCCGAGGACCACGACCGAGCGGTAGTTGAGGGAGTGGTGGAACGCGGAGCGGGCGAGTACCAGGCCGTCGACGTGGGTCACGGTCAGGCAGACGGGCAGACCGGGGGCCGCCACGCCGTCGCCGGCCGCGCGCAGCGGCCGCGAGCCGGTCGAGCCGTGCACGTAGAGGCGGTCGTCGACGCGCCCGAAGAGCGTCGGGAGCACGACCGGCGCGCCGTCCCGCACGAACCCGAGGTGGCAGACGTACGCCTCGTCGAGTATCGAGTGCACCAGGGCCTTGTCGTACGACGCGCGCAGGCGGGAACGGGTGGGGACGGTCCGGTCGGTCGGCGTGTACGTGTCGGCGACGGCAGTGGCAGCGGTCTCGGAGATCCCGGTGGAGGTCCTGTCAGCGGCCGTATCGGCGGCGGTGTCGGCGGCGGTGCTCATTGCGTTCTCCATTGCACTAGTGCATACTTGTGTTTGTGCTAGGAGAGTATCGGATCGAAGGTCGTCGCGCATCGGACATCGCCGCGAGTGTGGAGCGGGGAGTGGGGCTCGGAGCTCTGGAGCCAGGGCGACTCCTGCCACCCATGCGAGAGTTGGCCGGCGTGCTCGGCGTCAACCCGAACACCGTCGCCGCCGCCTACCGCACCCTGCGTGAACGCGGGGTCATCGAGACGGACGGGCGGCGCGGCAGTCGGGTGCGCCCGCGGCCCGCCACGACGGCGCGCGGCTCGATCCGGGTGGAGGCCCCGGCCGGGGTCAGGGACGTCAGCAACGGCAGCCCCGACCCCGTCCTGCTGCCCCCGCTCGGCGAGGCCTTCGCCGAGGTCGCGCGGAGGTACGCCGAACGGCCCGGCATGTACGGAGAGGCTCCCGTCGACGAGGGGTTCGGGCGCCTCGCGCGCGCCGCATTCGACTCGGACGGGGTGCCGGACGGGCCCGTCGGCGTCACGTCCGGGTCCCTCGACGCCGTCGAGCGGGTACTCGCCGTGCACCTCAGGCCCGGCGACGCCGTCGCCGTCGAGGACCCGGGCTGGGGCAGCCTGCTCGACCTGGTGCCCGCGCTCGGGCTGCGGCCCGTGCCGATCGCCGTCGACGACGAGGGGCCCCTGCCGGAGGCGGTCGAGCGCGCGATCAGGAGGGACGGGGCGCGGGCGGTGATCGTGACGGACCGGGCGCAGAACCCGACCGGTGCGTGTGTGACCGAGGCCCGCGCGGGGGAGCTGCGGCGCGTGCTCGCCGGGCATCCCGGTGTGCTGCTCATCGAGGACGACCACGGGCACGGCATCGTCTCGCAGGCGCTCCACCCGCTGGCCGGGGGCACCGACCACTGGGTGCTGATCCGCTCGGTGGCCAAGGCCTACGGCCCCGACCTGCGGATCGCCGCCTTCACCGGCGACGCCGAGACCGTCGACCGGGTGCTCGGCAGGCAGCGGCTCGGTCCCGGCTGGGTCAGTCGGCTCCTCCAGGGGACCGTCGCGCACCTCTGGGCCACGGACGCGGTCGACCCGGCGGTCGTCGCGCGCTCGTACGGGAAGCGGCGCGACGGACTCGTACGGGCCCTGGCCCGGCGGGGCGTCGAGGCCCACGGGCGCAGTGGCATGAACGTATGGGTGCCGGTGCCCGACGAGACCGGGGCGGTGGCCGGTCTCGTGGCTTCGGGGTGGGCGGTGGCGCCGGGCGCGCGGTTCCGGATGGAGACGGGGCCGGCGGTGCGGCTCACGGTGTCGGGACTCGCCGTGACCGACGTGGAGCCGCTGGCCGATGCGGTCGCGGGGGCGGTGGGGCCGGTGGTGGCGCGGAGCTATGGGTGAGGCGGGGGTGTGTGGTGCGGGCGGCGTCTCCTGGCGGCGCCTCCGCTCCTCGTGCCCGGGCCCGCACCCGCAGTGCACCGCACCTGGTGTGCGGGTTCAGGCGCAGGGGGCCTAGGGCCGGCCGGGGGCGCCGTCCGTTGCGCCCACCCGTTCCGCTCCTGAGGAGCGACTGCCCGCGACGGGGTGGGTGACGTCCGATGCGCCTGCCCGTTCCGGTCCGGCGGGGCGACTGCCCGCCACAGGGGGTGGTGTTGTGCGGAGGGACGTGCGGGTCTGGGTGAGGGCTGCGCCGGCCAGGACGATGATCGCGCCGACCGGGGTGTTCCAGGCGAGCTGTTCGTTCAGGAGGGCCACTCCCGCCGCCGTGGCGATGACCGGGATGAAGTACGTGACCATCGCGGCCGTCGTCGGGCCGACCTCGGCGACCACCCCGTACTGCAGCAGCATCGCGTACCCCGTACCCAGGGCGCCGAGGGCGATCACGGCCAGCAGCGGCAGTACCTCCACCGACTTCGGGAGCGAGGTGAACAGCGGGGTGACGACCGCCAGTTGCAGGGTCGCGAGGCCGACCTGGGAGCCCGCGAGCGAGAGGTTCGAGGCGCCCGTGCCGCTCAGCGTCCTGCGGACGTAGATCCAGCCGACCGCGTAGCTGAACGAGGCCAGCAGGGCCAGAGCCGTGCCGGTGACGTCGACGCCCGAGAAGCCCTGCCAGGCGCCGAGGACGGTGAGCACCCCCATGAAGCCGATGCCCAGGCCCGCTGCGCGGACCCGGGTCGGGCGGTCCTCGGAGAGCGCCACGAGGGAGAGCAGCATGCCCCACAGCGGGGTCGTGGCGTTGCAGATGCCCGCCAGCGTCGACGGGATGGTCAGCTCGGCGTACGCGAAGAGGGAGAACGGCAGCGCGTTGAGGAGGAAGGCCGCGACCGTCAGATGGCCCCAGACGCGGGCGCCGCGCGGCAGCCGGTCACGCTTCACGACCAGGGCGACGGCGAGTACCGCCGTACCGAAGAGGAGCCGTCCGAAGGTCACCTGGAACGGCGCGAAGCCCTCCGTGCCGACCTTGATGAATACGAAGCTGAAACCCCAGATCAGGGCCAGTACGCCGAAGCGGACGCGCCAGTCGAGCAGGCGTGGGGCGCGGGATGGGGCGGAGGGTGCCGTGGGCGGGGCTGCGGGGCTCATGCACTCAGGGTGACCGCCCCGACCTCTTAGAACAAGCGAGAATTCCTCGACCCCTTCCCTTAGTATCGCTTACATGTTGAATCTGGAGCGCCTGCGCACCCTCGACGCCGTCGCCCGGCACGGCTCGGTCAGCGGCGCGGCCGACGGACTCCACGTCACCACCTCCGCCGTGTCCCAGCAGCTGTCCAAGCTGGAACGCGAGGTGGGCCAGCAGCTGCTGGCCAAGAACGGCCGGGGAGTGCGGCTCACCGACGCCGGGCAGCTGCTCGCCGAGCACGCCGCCCGGATCCTCTCCCAGGTCCAGATGGCCCAGGCCGACATCGAGGCCCAGCGCGGCCAGGTCGTGGGCGAGGTACGGGTCGCCGCCTTCCCGACGGCCGCCCGGGGACTCTTCCCCGCCGCGCTCGCCGCCCTGCGCGAGGGGCACCCCGACCTCCGGGTCCGTACGACGGAACTGGAGCCGGAGAACGGTGTGCGCGCGGTGCTGCGCGGCGACGCGGACCTCGCGCTCGTCCTGGACTGGAGCAACAAGCGGGCGCCCGTGCCCGGCGGCCTCGAGCGCGCCCATCTCCTCGACGACTCCGCCGACGTGGCCCTGCCCGCCGGGCACCCGCTGGCCGGGCGGGAGGACCTGGACCTGGTGGACTTCGCCGACGAGGAGTGGGTGTCCTGGCCCGAGGGCGAGTTCTGCCACGACTGGCTGATGTTCACGCTGCGCTCCCAGGGCATCGAGCCGCGGATCGGTCACCTGGCGGGGGAGCACCACACGCAGCTGGCGCTCGTCGCCGCCGGGCTCGGGGTGTGCGTCACGCCCAGGCTCGGGCGGCCCGTGCCGGAGGGGGTCGTCTTCGTGCCCGTACGGCAGCAGGTGCGGCGCCACATCTACGCGACCTGGCGCGCGGACGCGGGCCGCCGTCCCTCGGTGCGGGCGGTCGTCGGCGCCCTGCGGGCGGCGGCCGAGACCTTGGCGAGCTGACCCGGGCTCGTCCCCTTCGTTCGCTCGCCGCTCGCCTCTGACTCCCGCCCCGCCTCTCCTCAGAGGCCCGCGAGTTTGCGGAAGTCCCAGGACGCGACCGCGTCCGGCGTCAGGCGCATCCAGGCGTGCCTGCCGTCGTGCGGCATCGCGTCCAGGCCGAAGTTCTTGGCGGCGAAGAGCTGTTCGGGCACGTCCAGTTCGGGGCACGGCTCGCCCGTACGCGGTGCCTCGCCGATGAACGTGACGGTGCCGGACAGCTCCACGCCGCGCAGTTCGCCGTAGTCCTCGCCGTCGTCCACCACGACGGCGATCCTCGGGTCGGCGCGCAGCTCCGCCCAACGACGGCTGCGCGTGAGCGAGTACAGCCAGAGCGAGGAGCCGTCCCAGGCGAACCAGAGCGCGCTCACGTGCGGGCGGCCGTCGGCGGAGACGGTCGCGACCCGGCAGGTGCGCTGTTCGGCGAGGAAGGAGTCGAGCTCCGCCGGGGTCATCATGATCCGGCGTCCACGGCGCTGTGCGACGGTCATCGTCCGCACCCTTCTAGATTTCTGATGAGACGTCAGAAAGCATGGGGGGCCCATCGCGCGCGTGCAAGGGGAGAGACCATGGAACAGAGGGCGAGAGAGCGGCTCGGGGAGCGGATCCGGCCGGACGGTGGGGTGGTGCTGCTCACCGTCGAGTGTCAGCAGGGAGTCGTCGGACCGGAGAGCGCCCTGCCCGAACTGGCCGCCGCCGCACGTGCGTCGGGGGCCCTGCGGAACGTCGCCCGACTGGTGGCCGCCGCGCACGAGGCGGACGTCCAGGTCCTCCACGCCGTCGCCGAACGGCGCCCCGACGGGCGGGGGGCCAACAGCAACGCCCGGCTCTTCCGGGCCGCCGCACGGCTTCCCGTACAGCAGCACAGCGGGAGCACTGCGGTACGGATCGCCGAACCGATCGAGGTCGCCGAGGAGGACCTCGTCGTACGCCGCCTGCACGGACTCTCGCCGCTCGCCGGGACCGATGTCGACCCGCTGCTCCGCAACCTCGGTTGCCGGACCCTGATCGTCACCGGAGTCTCCGCCAACGTGGCCGTGCCCAACGCCGTCTTCGACGCCGTCAACCTCGGCTACACCGTCGTCGTGCCCGGGGACGCCATCGCGGGGGTGCCGGCCGACTACACCCCCGCGATGATCCGTCACACCCTCGCGCTCGTCGCCACGATCACCACGACCGACGAGATACTCGCCTGCTGGAAGCTTCCCCGGCGGTCCGGGGCCGCGGCGAGCACACCGGGCGCCGGGAGGACCGGGAACACCGGCGGTACCGGAAGCGGCGGCAGTGCCGGAGGCGTCGTCAGCCGAGGCTGATCGCGTCGCCGACCACCTGGATCGGTGTCGGCGGCAGGGGGGAGCCGGCCGGGCCGGACTTCACACTGCCGTCCGACACGTCGAAGTGGCTCTGGTGGCACGGGCACACGATGACGCCGTCCTTGATGCTGCTGACGGCGCAGCCCGCGTGGGTGCACTTCGAGGAGAAGGCCTTGAACTCACCGGCCTTCGGCTGGGTGATGACCAGGCCCTTGTCGGCCAGGATCTTCCCGCCGCCCACCGGGATGTCCGCGGTCCGTGCGAGCGTCTCGCCCTCCGCCGCCGCGCCCTTGTCGTTCGTGCCGCCGCCCCCGCAGGCGGTGAGCGCCGCTGTCAGACCCGCGCCGCCCGCCGCCGCGACGACCGTCCGGCGTGCCACTCCGCTCATGTGCTGCCCCTCTTCCCTCGTACGTTCGGTGCACTTGTGCTCCTGCCAGAAGGTACGGCGGTGAGCTGTGTCCCGTTCACAGGATCGGGCGTTCGCCTCCTTACGGTTATGAGGAGAGTGTCTGATCCTGGACATCTGGTCCGGCTCGTCGCCGGGGGCTGGACGGTCCTTCGTCTCGCTCGTCGTCTCCGACCTCGGCGGCCTCGGCTCCGCCACGGCGAGCGGCGCGCTCGCCGTCGGCCTCCCGGTCCAGGACCGGCCCGTCGACTTCACGACCAGCAGCCTCTACGGGACGCGGTACGGTGCCGTCGTCGTCGACCGGACCGTCGTGCGGCTCGACGGCTCGACGGGACCCGTACGGGTCCTCCGTCCTCACCACGCCGAGGCTCAAGCTCTCCGTACGGCCGGGCACCGTCGCCTGCCCCGCCCCGGCGGCGCCCACCGGGACACGGGGCACACCGTGACGCGCCCGGCGCCTCCCCGACTTCCGGGGTCCGTATCTGACGGGCCGTGCGACCTGGCAGACTGCGGGCCTCACGGTCGTCTCCCCCCGTGTCGTGAGCGGACCGCTCCACCGGGGAAGCGGCAAGCGACTCCTGGAGGCCCACCATGGCGCAGCAGCCCGGACAGCCGGAGGCCCGCACGAGCGGACGGCCCCGCCGGCCACCGCACCGGCCCGGGAGCGGGGCGAGCGCCCGATGACGCTGTGCCCCGCCCGGCGTGCGGACCCCGGCGCGTTCGTCGTCCGCAGCGCGCCCGCCGTGCCGACCGCGGCCGTGCTGCTGCTCCACGGCGGCCGCGCCGACGGGCCCGGGCCGCCGCCCGCCCTCAACCTGGCCGCGCTGCGCATGAGGCCCTTCGCCACCGCCGTGAGCCGGGCCGTCCGGGGCCGGGACGTGTTGATCGCCGAGGTGCGCTACCGCCACCGGGGCTGGAACGGAGAGCGCGCCGACGCCGCCAAGGACGCCGAGAGCGCGCTCGTACGCCTCCGGGAACAGGCCGGGTCCGTCCCCGTCGTCCTCGTCGGGCACTCGATGGGCGGCCGCGCGGCACTCGCCGCCGCGGGAGACTCCGCCGTCCGCGGTGTCGTCGCCCTGGCGCCCTGGTGCCCCACCGACGAGCCCGTCGAGCACCTGGGCGGTCGGCGCCTCTACCTGCTCCACGACGAGAGCGACCGTGTCACCTCGGCCCGCGCGTCCTGGGACTTCGTCCGCAGGGCCCGCGCGGCGGGCGCGGACGCGGCGGGCATCCCGATGCCGACGGGCGGCCACGCGATGCTCCGCGGCGCCCATCTGTGGCACCGGCGGGCGGCCGAACTCACGGCGGCGCTGCTGTCGCACGGGTGAGGAGCGTGGGCGGAGCTTCGCGCGGTGTCACGGGCCGGCTCGGACCCTACGGGGTGATCAGGCCCGCGCACGCGGCGTGCGTCGCTCCGTGAACCGCGCGGGCCAGGCGGGCGCCCCACAGGGAGCGCGGGCCGGCGAACGGTTGGGCTTCGGCGTGGGTGTGGGTGTGGGTGTGCGGGTCGGTGCCGGGGCGGGCGTCGGTGCGGGTGCGGGTGTCGGTGTCGGTGCCGGGGTGCGGGCCGGTGGGCAACGGGGCCGCCACGCAGACCGCGTCCGTCGGTGTGCCTGAGGCGTCCGCACCCAGCTCCACCAGGGCCTGCACCTTCGCCTCGGTGGCGGTGGCGACCGCGTTCACCAGGGCCGCGTCCGTGAGGGGGACCGGCAGCGACACGATGATGTTGATCGTGCCCGGGCGGGGGACGGCGACGCCACCGACGCCCGGCGCCGCCGCCCAGCCCCGTACGCCGATCCCCGCGGTGACCACCGCCCGCACACCGCCGTCCTCGGCGTGGCACCGGTCCGCGACCGAGGCGGCCGTCATCAGACCCACGCCCGCGCCGGTGAGCCCCGCCCCGGCGGCCAGGTCCCGGAGGTGGGCGACGGGATCGAGCCGGTCGTAGCCGGGCGGCACCTGGGCGTTGATCACCCACCCCCGCTCGCCGATGCCGCCGCCGAGCACCGCGCTCGACACCATGCGGACGCCCGGCCCCGGCGCCCACACGAGCAGCGGCCAGTCACGGCCCTGCTCCGTGTGGGCGAGCAGAGCCGCGTCGGCGAGAGACGCGCTGGTCAGGAGGGTTCGCGTAGGCACCCCCGCACCCTAGGCGGTGCCTCTCGGATCAGGCGAGGCCGCCCCAGCCCCAGCGCGGGGTGGGGCCGGGCTCGCCGAGGTCCGTGCCGGGCGCGGAGGCCGAGACGTCCTTGGCGATCCGTGTGCCCCAGTCGAAGTACTCCACCACCCGGCGGCGCAGCAGGGCGTCGTCCGGCAGCTCCTTCTCCACGGCCGCCGTCATCAACTCCATCCAGCGCAGGCGCTGTTCCTCCGTGATGCCGAGCCCGAGATGGGCGCGGAGCAGGGCCTGGTGGCCGCCGAGCTCCGTCGTGAACTCGGCGGGCCCCGAGAAGACCTCCGCCAGCCACACCGCGACGTGCTCCACATGGGCGGCGGTGAAGTCGGCGAAGACCGGTGCGAGGAGGGGGTCGGCCAGCACCCCCTCGTAGAACGTCTCGGAGAGCCGGCGCAGGGCTTCGGCGCCGCCCACGGCCTCGTACAGGGTGTTCGTGTGCTCGGCGGTCATCGGGGGCCTCCGGATCCGGGATGTGTCCTGCCAGCTTTCACACAACAGGTCCCGGATCCAAGGATGTTCGCTCTCGGCGGGGCGGGGCGATCCCCTCGGTCCCGTCGTGCGGTCCGGTGCACAGCAGGCCCGCGCGTTCCGCGATCACCGCCGCCTGCACGCGGTTGGCGACACCGGTCTTGCCGAGGACGGCGCTGACGTCGTCCTTGGCCGTGGCGACCGAGAAGTGCATGCGGGCACCGATCTCGCCGTTCGACAGACCCTGCCCGATGAATCCGAGGACCTCCCGCTCGCGGGGCGACAGCCGGGCCAGGGGGGGGGGGGGGGGGGGGGGGGGGGGGGGGGGGGGGGGGGGGGGGGGGGGGGGGGGGGGGGGGGGGGGGGGGGGGGGGGGGGGGGGGGGGGG
>NZ_JBVHZJ010000080.1:0-19679 GCF_055574655.1 Streptomyces sp. NPDC029956
CGCGACCAGAGACGGGCTGACGTTCTTGTTCTTCGACATCGCCGCCTTCGCCGCTTTCTCCGGCACAAAGAGGGCCTCGTAGCCGTCGGACGGACGAGGAGGGGCCCCGCACCGGGTGGTGCGGGGCCCCTCCTCGTGCGTACGGGATCGGACGTCAGCGCTTGTGCTGCGAGTCCGCGACCGTGACCTCGACGCGCTGGAACTCCTTGAGCTCGCTGTAGCCCGTGGTGGCCATCGCGCGGCGCAGGGCGCCGAAGAAGTTCATCGAGCCGTCCGGGATGTGCGACGGGCCCGCGAGGATCTCCTCAGTGGTGCCGACGATGCCCAGGTCGACCAGCTTGCCGCGCGGCACGTCCTCGTGGACGGCCTCCATGCCCCAGTGGTGGCCCTTGCCGGGCGCGTCCGTGGCGCGGGCCAGCGGGGAGCCCATCATGACCGCGTCGGCGCCACAGGCGATCGCCTTCGGCAGGTCGCCGGACCAGCCGACACCGCCGTCGGCGATGACGTGCACGTACCGGCCGCCGGACTCGTCCATGTAGTCGCGGCGGGCCGCGGCCACGTCGGCGACCGCGGTCGCCATCGGGACCTGGATGCCGAGCACGTTGCGCGTGGTGTGCGCCGCGCCGCCGCCGAAGCCGACGAGGACGCCCGCCGCGCCGGTGCGCATCAGGTGCAGGGCCGCGGTGTACGTGGCACAGCCGCCGACGATGACCGGGACGTCGAGCTCGTAGATGAACTGCTTCAGGTTCAGCGGCTCGGACGCGCCCGACACGTGCTCGGCGGAGACCGTGGTGCCGCGGATGACGAAGATGTCCACGCCGGCGTCGACGACGGCCTTGGAGAACTGCGCGGTGCGCTGCGGGGAGAGCGCGGCGGCGGTGACGACACCGGAGTCGCGCACCTCCTTGATGCGCTGCCCGATCAGCTCTTCCTTGATCGGGGCCGCGTAGATCTCCTGCAGACGGCGGGTCGCGGTCGCCTCGTCCAGCTCGGCGATCTCGTCGAGCAGCGGCTGCGGGTCCTCGTACCGGGTCCAGAGACCCTCCAGGTTCAGGACGCCCAGGCCGCCCAGCTCACCGATGCGGATCGCGGTCTGCGGCGACACGACCGAGTCCATGGGGGCGGCCAGGAAGGGGAGCTCGAAGCGGTAGGCGTCGATCTGCCAGGCGATCGAGACCTCCTTCGGGTCCCGGGTGCGCCGGCTCGGAACGACGGCGATGTCGTCGAACGCGTACGCCCTGCGGCCGCGCTTGCCGCGCCCGATCTCGATCTCAGTCACGATGTGTGGCCTTTCCCTCTACGTCTGCGCCTACCAGTATCCCCGACACAAGCGTGAGGGGCGGCTCCGGCCACATGCCGGAACCGCCCCCACGCGTCGCGCTGTGTTACTTCCTGCTGTAGTTCGGCGCCTCGACCGTCATCTGGATGTCGTGCGGGTGGCTCTCCTTGAGGCCCGCGGACGTGATCCGGACGAAGCGGCCCTTCGACTCCATCTCCTCGATGGT
Organism: Streptomyces sp. NPDC029956; assembly: GCF_055574655.1. Lineage (NCBI taxonomy): Bacteria > Bacillati > Actinomycetota > Actinomycetes > Kitasatosporales > Streptomycetaceae > Streptomyces > Streptomyces sp. NPDC029956. The sequence goes on from NZ_JBVHZJ010000080.1 coordinate 1,506, forward strand.
GGCCGCGCCCACGTAGCCCATCGTCTGGCGCAGACCGCCGACGAGCTGGTGCAGGACGTTGGCCAGGGGGCCGCGGTAGGGCACCTGGCCCTCGATGCCCTCGGGCACGAGCTTGTCGTCCGAGGCGACCTCGGCCTGGAAGTAGCGGTCCTTGGAGTAGGACCGGCCCTGGCCGCGGGACTGCATCGCGCCGAGCGAGCCCATGCCGCGGTACGACTTGAACTGCTTGCCGTTGATGAACTGCAGCTCGCCCGGGGACTCCTCGCACCCGGCGAGCAGGCTGCCGAGCATGACCGTGTCGGCACCGGCGGCGAGCGCCTTGCCGATGTCTCCGGAGTACTGCAGACCACCGTCGCCGATGACCGGGACGCCGGCGGCGCGGGCGGCGAGCGCCGCCTCGTAGATGGCGGTGACCTGCGGGACACCGATGCCGGCGACCACACGCGTGGTGCAGATGGAGCCGGGTCCGACGCCGACCTTGACACCGTCGACACCGGCGTCGATCAGGGCCTGCGCGCCGTCACGCGTCGCGACGTTGCCGCCGATGACGTCGACGCCGACGCTGGACTTGATCTTCGCCATCCAGTTGAGGGCGTTGCTGTTGTGCCCGTGGGAGGTGTCGACGATCAGGAAGTCGACACCGGCCTCGGCCAGGCCCTGGGCGCGCTCCAGCGCCTCGGGGCTGGCGCCGACGGCCGCGCCGACGAGCAGGCGGCCTTCCCTGTCCTTCGCGGCGTGCGGGTACTTCTCCGCCTTGACGAAGTCCTTGACCGTGATGAGGCCCTTGAGGATGCCCGCCTCGTCGACCAGCGGCAGCTTCTCGATCTTGTGGCGACGGAGCAGCTCCATGGCGTCCACGCCGGAGATGCCGACCTTGCCGGTGACCAGCGGCATCGGGGTCATGACCTCGCGCACCTGGCGGCTGCGGTCCGACTCGAACGCCATGTCGCGGTTGGTGACGATGCCGAGGAGCTTGCCGGCCGGGTCGGTGACCGGGACGCCGCTGATGCGGAACTTGGCGCAGAGGGCGTCGGCCTCGGCCAGTGTCGCGTCCGGGTGCACGGTGATCGGGTCGGTCACCATGCCGGACTCGGAGCGCTTCACGAGGTCGACCTGGTTGACCTGGTCCTCGATGGACAGGTTGCGGTGCAGGACGCCCACGCCGCCCTGCCGCGCCATGGCGATGGCCATGCGGGACTCGGTGACCTTGTCCATCGCCGCGGAGAGCAGCGGGATGTTCACGCGGACGTTGCGGGAGATGCGGGACGAGGTGTCGACCGCGTTCGGGAGGACCTCGGACGCGCCCGGCAGCAGCAGCACGTCGTCGTAGGTCAGCCCGAGTGTCGCGAATTTCTCGGGCACTCCGTCGACGTTTGCAGTCATGACACCTTCCCCAAATGGCCTTGATCGGTGCGGATGTCCATGCTAACGGGCTGAAGCGGTGTCTCATTCCACGATCAAGATCAGCCGCAAGCTTTGGACATTCGCACGTGTACGAAAGGGACGAGTGGCCCCACTGAGCCTTACTGGTCGGCCATGGCCGCCACTCGGCTACTGCTCGGCCAGCGCCCTGAGCCGGCTGAGCGCGCGGTGCTGCGCGACCCGCACGGCCCCCGGGGACATGCCGAGCATCTGCCCGGTCTCCTCGGCGGTCAGTCCGACGGCGACACGGAGCACGAGCAGTTCGCGCTGGTTCTCCGGGAGGTTGGCGAGCAGCTTCTTGGCCCACTCGGCGTCGTCGCTGAGGAGCGCGCGCTCCTCGGGACCGAGGGAGTCGTCGGGCCGCTCGGGCATCTCGTCGGAGGGGACGGCCGTGGACCCCGGGTGCCGCATGGCGGCGCGCTGGAGGTCGGCGACCTTGTGTCCGGCGATGGCGAAGACGAAGGCCTCGAAGGGCCTGCCCGTGTCCTTGTAGCGCGGCAGCGCCATCAGGACGGCGACGCAGACCTCCTGGGCCAGGTCCTCGACGAAGTGCCGGGCGTCGCCCGGCAGCCGGTTGAGGCGGGTGCGGCAGTACCGCAGCGCGAGCGGATGCACCCGTGCGAGCAGGTCGTGCGTCGCCTGGGCGTCGCCCTCGACCGCACGGTGCACGAGCGCGCCGATCTCCCCCTGCCCGGCAGGCATGGGGGACCCCACGGTCTCGTCGTCGCGCATCGCTCCATGGTGCCCCGACGCCTCGGCGTTCGTGGCACCGCGTCCGTAGTTGTGCACCGAAGCGTTATGAGCAGGTGCGCCGGAACTCATCTCCCGCGCCCTCCCCTCACGCTCGATCGACTCGTCCCCGAGGAACTCCACATCTCAAGGATGCGTCATCGCGCGGGGAAGTGACACAAGCCTGCCCCGTCCACCCCACGACGGACGTGGGTGAGGACGGGGAAATGGCCGATGACCTGCGATTCAGCGGACCAGGCCCCAGCGGAATCCGAGGGCGACCGCGTGCGCCCGGTCCGAGGCGCCCAGCTTCTTGAAGAGTCGCCGGGCGTGGGTCTTGACCGTGTCCTCGGAGAGGAAGAGCTCGCGCCCGATCTCGGCGTTGGACCGGCCGTGGCTCATGCCCTCGAGGACCTGGATCTCGCGTGCGGTGAGGGTGGGCGCGGCGCCCATCTCGGCCGAACGGAGCCGGCGCGGGGCGAGCCGCCAGGTCGGGTCGGCCAGCGCCTGGGTGACGGTGGCCCGCAGTTCGGCGCGCGAGGCGTCCTTGTGCAGATAGCCACGGGCACCCGCGGCGACCGCGAGGGCGACGCCGTCGAGGTCCTCGGCGACCGTGAGCATGATGATGCGGGCGCCGGGGTCCGCGGAGAGCAGCCGGCGGACGGTCTCCACGCCGCCCAGACCGGGCATGCGCACGTCCATCAGAATCAGGTCCGAGCGGTCCGCGCCCCAGCGGCGGAGGACTTCCTCGCCGTTGGCCGCGGTGGTCACGCGCTCGACGCCGGGCACGGTCGCGACCGCGCGGCGGAGCGCCTCTCGGGCAAGCGGGGAGTCGTCGCAGACGAGGACGGATGTCATGCCTGACCTCCGCGGCTCTCGCAGCTGTAGCGCGTCACCTTGAGCCTCCAGGGCTGTACGTAATCGTCACCTGTGCGATTGACGCTCTCGGACACCTGCCCGATCGCTTGTTCCTTCAACCGCCTCCGCACTCTCAACGACGGTCACTCGAAAGAGTTACGGGTCGGACGGCAGCCTTCGGCACTCTACGTGAGGGCTCGCACGCGGAGGGGAGCGACGCGGCTCGTTCGTCCATCATCGAAAGCTATGCCCCATTTAGCGGGATTTCTTCCCTTTTCGCGGTGTCTGTGGCTAGATTCGCAATGAGTCATATTTACATCTACTTCGACAGTAGGTGTACCGACCCGGACCGACGGGGCCGCGAGGAGCCCCGGCCATCAGCCATCAACCCGCCCACCTATCCGTTCGACACGGTTTCAAGGGGACAAGCGCAATGGCAGATTTCTCCCGCCTTCCCGGACCCAACGCCGATCTGTGGGACTGGCAACTGCTCGCGGCCTGCCGCGGGGTCGACAGCTCCCTGTTCTTCCACCCCGAGGGAGAGCGCGGCGCGGCACGGAGTGCGCGTGAGAACTCGGCGAAAGAGGTCTGCATGCGGTGCCCGGTACGCGCGGAGTGCGCGGCTCACGCACTCGCCGTGCGGGAGCCCTACGGCGTATGGGGCGGCCTCACCGAGGACGAACGCGAAGAGCTCATGGGACGCGCGCGCAATCGCCTGATCACAGCGGCGCCGACGTCCGCGTCGGTCGCGTCCGCGGCTTCCGTGACATCCGTGACATCCATGACGACATCGGCGTCGGCAGCAGGCCGGCCGATTGTGGAGCGCATGTGAAGGAACGTTTCCTCAACTAAGCACCGAACCTCAACGAACAACCGGAGCACGAACAACCGGAGCACGAACAACCGGACTCGCCCACGTGCGCGAGGCGGCGTCCTACGCGCGCGTGGCGGCCCGGGTCAGTTCGTCGAGCGTGGCGGCGACGGCCGGCACCTGCGCCAGGTCGGGCAGGGTCAGGGCCACGATCTCCCGCTCCACGGCCGGCTCGACGGTCACGGTCCGCGCCCCCCTGGGCCGTACGGACTCGATGGCCAGCTCCGGCAGGACGGCCACGCCCAGACCGGCGCCGACCAGGCCCACCACGGCCGGGTAGTCGTCGGTGGCGAAGTCGATACGAGGGGTGAAGCCCGCCTCCTCGCACACGTCCACGAGCTGGCGGCGGCAGCGCGGACAGCCCGCGATCCAGGACTCCTCGGCCAGTTCGGCCATGCCCACGGACTCGGCCCCGGCGAGCCGGTGCCCCTCGGGGACCAGGCCCACCAGCCGGTCGGCCAGGATCGGGCGGACGACCAGGTCGTCCCACTCCGCCTGCCCGTCGGCCTGCCGGCCGGCCGTTCCGCCGCCGTACCGGAAGGCGAGGGCCACGTCGCAGTCGCCCTCGCGGAGCATCTCGATCGAGCGCGGCGGCTCGGCCTCGACGAGCGAGACGCGGGTGCCGGGGTGCGCCGCCCGCAGCGCGGCGAGCGCGGTGGGGACGAGCGTGGAGCTGCCGCTGGGGAAGGAGACCAGCCGGACCCGGCCCGCGCGGAGCCCGGCGATCGCGGCGACCTCCTCCTCCGCGGCGGTGAGCCCGGCGAGGATGCCGGAGGCGTGGCGGACCAGGACCTCCCCGGCCTCGGTGAGGCGCATCTCGCGGCCCGTACGGATCAGCAGCGGCGTGCCGGCGGAGCCTTCGAGGGCCTTCATCTGCTGGCTTACGGCGGGCTGGGTGCAGCCGAGTTCGCGCGCGGCGGCCGAGAACGAGCCGGTGGCGGCGACGGCACGCAGGACGCGGAGGTGACGGGCCTCGATCATGGACTCCAGCATAAGCGAATCTTGGATGGAGTCCCACTTTTCCACCTTCACCTTTGAGATGTGTGCCCGTAAAGTGCCCACATGACCTTGCTGAGTGTGAATGTGGGCCGCGCCAAGGCCGTGGACTACACGGAGGCCGCGTCCGGCCTGACCGCCATCGACAAGCGCCCCGTCGAGGGGCCGGTCCGGATCGAGGCGCCCGGGGCGCCAGGCGTCGGCACGAGCGGCCTCGCCGGGGACACGGTCTGCGACCTGCGCTTCCACGGGGGCGACGACCGGGCCGCGTACGCCTTCGCGCGCGAGGACCTGGACCGGTGGGAGCGCGAACTCGGCCGCCCGCTCGCCGACGGCTCCTTCGGCGAGAACCTCACGACCCGTGACCTCGACGTGAACGGCGCCCTGATCGGCGAGCGCTGGCGGATCGGCGAGGAGGTCGTCCTGGAGGTCACCGGCGGCCGCATCCCCTGCCGTACGTTCGCCGGCTTCCTGGGGGAGAAGGGCTGGGTCAGGCGGTTCACGCAGTCGGACGCCGGTCCCGGCGCGCTGCTGCGGGTGATCGTGCCGGGCGAGATCCGCGCCGGCGACCCGATCACGGTCGTCCACCGGCCCGACCACGACATCACCGTCGCGCTGCTCCACCGCGCCGCGACCACCGAACGCACCCTGCTCCCCCGCACGTTGGCCGCCGCCGAGTGGATGGAGTCCGGACTCCTCGCGCTCGCACGCCAGTACACGGAGAAGTACGCGCGCGCGTAGCCCGCGTCTGGTCGGCGGTACGCGGACAAGAAGGCCTCCGCCGTGGCACTACCGTGCCCGTATGACGACTGCACTGATTACGGGCGCCACCGCGGGCATCGGGGCCGCTTTCGCACGGAGGCTCGCCGCGGACGGCCACGACATCGTGCTCGTGGCCCGGGACGTGAAGCGGCTCCGGGAGCAGGCGACGGAGCTGCACGACCGCCACGGCATCGAGGCCGAGGTGCTCGCGGCGGACCTCGCCGAGGAGAAGGGCATCGCCGCCGTCGAGGCCCGGCTCTCGGACCCGAAGCAGCCGGTGGACATGCTCGTGAACAACGCCGGCTTCGGCAACAAGGGCCGCTTCCTCGAGGTGTCCATGGCCGACGAGCTGAAGATGCTCACGGTGCACTGCGAGGCTGTGCTGCGGCTGACCTCGGCGGCCGCCGCCTCGATGAAGGAGCGCCGGCGGGGCTCCGTGGTCAACGTCGCCTCGGTCGCGGCCTTCGTGCCCCGCGGCACGTACGGGGCGTCGAAGGCGTGGGTCGTGCAGTTCACCCAGGGCGCGGCCCGGGACCTGGCGGGCAGCGGCGTACGGCTGATGGCGCTCTGCCCCGGCTTCGTACGGACCGAGTTCCACGAGCGGGCCGGAATGGGGACGGACAACATCCCGGGCTGGATGTGGCTCGACGCGGACAAGCTGGTGACGGCGGCGCTCGCGGACCTGGACCGGGGGAAGACGCTGTCGATCCCCGACCCCCGCTACAAGGCCCTCATGGGCGTGGTGAAGCTGGCGCCGCGCGGACTCCTCGGCGGGGTCTCCTCCAAGGCGGGCCGGAAGTACGGGCCGAGGTAGCCCGCTCACCCGGTCCGGGGCAGCTCCCGCGGTAGCCCGCTCACCCGGTCCGTGCGTCGAGGTCCAGTCGCGTGGTGCTGCCGTCCTGCCAGGTCACATGGAGGGTGTGGCCGGTGATCCGGACGGCCGCGAGGTCCGCGACGGGGGCCGGGGCGGGCTCGGCCGTGAGGGAGGCGAGCGCGACGAAGAGGGTGGCCGTCCCGCTCGTCGTGCCGTGCAGGGCGAGGGTGCGGCTGCCGGGTCCCTGGAGGGTCTCCCCGGTGGGGAGTTCGGTGGCGGGGCCGGCGGCTCCGTGGTCCGCGGGATAGCCGTGCACCGGGTGCAGTTGCGCGTGCGGCCCTCCGGGGGTGGTGGCCCAGCCGGTCTGCCGTACGGGCGTCCCCTCCGGGGCGCCGATGACCAGGTGGGCGCGGACCTCGGCACGGCCGTGGGCGAGGGTCGCGGAGACGACCCGGACGCCGGGGTACGGGGTGTGCCGGGAGGCGGCCCAGCCGGGCCCGGTGCCGGCGGGTTCGGCGGGCCCCCGGGTGGTCGGCCTCCCCTCGACGAGCAGCGCGAAGTGGTTGTCGGCGGGGGCCGGCCCGGTGGTGGGTCCGGTACGGGTCGCGTACGCCTGGCGGGCGTAACCGGGGTCGTCCTCGTCGGCCTCGGCGCTGTGCACGTGGTTGCTGCCGTGGTTGTGGAGGCGTACGAGTCCGTCGGCGGCGGTGGTCTGGACGAGCAGCCCGGCCGGGGCGAAGGGGCGGACGGTGTCGGTGCGTTCGGCCGGCAGGGGTTCCTCGCGGTCGGTCCAGGCGGGGTGGCCTGCGGGCAGGAGGAGGCCGAGGAAGCCCTTGGACGCCCAGTACGGGGAGCCGGGGCCCGAGTACTCCTGGACCAGGGGCGCGTACGGGCCGTGCCAGCCGAGCGTGAGGAGTCCGTTCCGGTCGGTGGCGCCGCGGTCGAGGAAGTACCGCAGGGTGCCCGAGGCCAGGCGGCGGGTGGCGCCGGGGGCGAGCGGGGTGTGCCCGGTGAGGGTGCCGAGCCAGGGGGCGGCGGCCGCGGCGAAGCGGTAGATGAGGGAGCGTCCGTACGGGAGGGGGGCGCCGTTGCCGTCGAAGAGGTGGGCGTAGTCGTCGAGATGGGCGCGCAGGCGGGGCCCGTACCGGTCGAGGAGCTCCCGGTCTCCGGCGAGGTGGGCGTGGAGGACCGGGTAGAAGTGCAGGGCCCAGGCGTTGTAGTGGTCGAAGGCGCGGTTGTCGCCGTCGCTGTACCAGCCGTCGCCGAGGTACCAGTCCTCGATCCGGGCGAGGGAGCGGTCGACGGTGGTGGCGGCCCGGTCGGATTCGGCGCCGGCGTCCTGGAGGAAGCCGGCGACGGTGAGGCCGAAGAGCCACCAGTTGTTGTCGACGGGGGACGGGCCGAGGGCGGGCCGGAGCCAGTCGACGACCTGCTCCCGGGTGCGCTCGTCCAGCCGGTCCCAGAGCCAGGGACGGGTGAGGCGCAGGCCGAGGGCGATCGAGGCGGCTTCGACGATCGCCTGGCGGGTGTCGGTGGTGAGGGGCCAGGAGTCCTCGTCCGCACGTCCCGGCTTCGCGGTCCCGGCGGTGAGGCCTTCCGCGTACCGGTCGAGATGCCCGTGCGGGTCCTCGCCCCGCGCGCCCGCGACCCGGAACGCCGCGAGGAGGAAGGGGCGGGCCCAGCCCTCCAGGCCGTCGGAGCGGGCTCCGGACCAGCTGGGCCGGGGGCCCGGCAGGTCGATCAGTCCGTGCCGCGGGGTGGCGAACGGGCTTACCGCGAGGAGGAGTCGGTCGGCCGCGGCCTCCCAGTGGGCACGGGTCCAGCCGGTGTACGGGCTGAGCTCACGGTTCTCGGGCGGCGTGGGCATGATGCTCCCTGTGGCTCCCTGGGGCTTCCTCGGGAGCTTCCTCGGGCTCCCTGCGGTGACGACTGCGTCGCGGGGAATCCTGAACAGGCTCCGATCGAACGTCAAGAGATTCGGAGCGAATGATCGAAATTTCTTCCGTTCGATCATCAAGGGGCCGCATGTGATCTAAGGTCGGGGAACCACCACCACCGCGAGGGGGAACTGCGCCGTGCGCGAGAGTGCTGCCGAACGACACGACCGACTGCTGGCCCTGGTCCGCGAGCGCGGCACCGCCCGCGTCGCCGAACTGGCCGAGCGGCTCGGGGTCTCCCCCGTCACCGCCCGCCGGGACGTCGAACTCCTGGCCGGCCGGGGCCTGCTCGACCGGGTGCACGGACAGGTGTCCTGGCCGGAGCGGCGGGGCGCCCCGGGCGGCGGCCGGACCGGCGAGGGCCTGGTCCTCGGCCTGCTCGCCCCCTCCGCCACGTACTACTTCGCCGAGGTCATCCGGGGTGCGCACGAGGCGGCCGCCCGCGCCGGCGCCCGGCTCGTCCTGCGCGTCTCGGACTACCGGCCGGAGGAGGACCGGGCCCGCACCGAGGGCCTGCTCGCGGCCGGCGCCGAGGGCGTCCTGGTCGCACCGGGCTGGCGGGGGCCCGAGGATCAGCGCGCCTACGGGGACTGGCTCGCCGAACTGCCCGTACCGACCGTGCTCCTGGAGCGCCGGGCCGAACCCGGCAGCCCGCTGGACGGCCTCGACCGGGTCGCGTCCGACCACGCCCACGGCGTCCTGCTCGCTCTGCGCCACCTGCTCGCCCTCGGCCACGCGACCCCGCTGCTCGTGGCGCGAGGGGACTCGCCGACCGCGCTCGCGGTGCGCGCCGGGTACGCCGAGGCGCTCGGCACCCTGGGCCTCGCGGAGCCCCGGCCGGTCATCGACTCCGTACCGGCGGAGGCCGATCCGGAGGGCTTCGAGCGGGCGGTACGGGCGCTGCACGAGGCCGTCGGGTCCGGCCTGGCGAGTGCGGCCCTGGTGCACAACGACGTGGACGCGATCGAGATCGTGCAGCGCCTCGCCGAGCTGGGCGTACGGGTGCCGCAGGACCTGGCCCTGATCGCGTACGACGACGAGGTCGCCGCTCTGGCCGACACCCCGCTGACGGCGGTCGCGCCGCCGAAGCGGCAGGTGGGGCGGCACGCCACCGAACTCCTGGTGGAGCGGCTGACGGAGGGGGCGGACGAGGACGCGGCACGGCGTCATCTGGGGCTGCTGCCGAGGCTGCGGGTCCGGGACTCGTGCGGGGCGCGCACGACGACCTCCACCTGAACCCCGGACGACTTACGTCTGATCTTTTTTCGATCAATCAATCTTTCGCTCTTGACTTCGGTCATGAACGGTCACAGGATCACGGCCACAACCTCCCCGCCGCCGCCCTTCAGGAGTCGTGCCGTGACCCGCAGTTGGAGCAGAACGTCCCGTGTCATAGCCGGCACCGCCACCGCCCTCGCCGTTCTCACGGCCTGCGGCGGCAGCGGTGACGACACAGCGAACAGCACGGCGAACAAGCCGAACGGGCCCGTGACCATCACCTTCTGGGGCTGGGCCAAGGGCTCCAAGGACGTCGTCGACGCCTTCAACGCCTCTCACACCGACATCCAGGTGAAGTTCGAGGAGATCCCCTCCGGCACCGCCGGCGGCTACGCCAAGATCTCCAACGCCGTGAAGGCCGGCAACGCCCCCGACCTCGTCTCCATCGAGTACTCCTCGCTCCCCGAGTTCGTGAGCTCCGGCGCACTCCAGGACATCGGCGGCGCGTTCACCGAGGCCGACCGCGCCAAACTGCTCCCGCAGACCGTCGAACTCACCACCCTCGGCGGCAAGTCCTGGGCCGTCCCCTTCGACGCCGCCCCGCAGGCCTTCTTCTACCGCAAGGACCTCTTCGCGAAGTACAAGGTCCAGGTCCCCACCACGTGGGACGAGTTCAAGAAGGCCGCCGAGCAGGTCAGGAAGGCCGACGCCAAGGCCCGTATCGCCACCTTCTTCCCCGACGACCCGACCACCTTCGAGGCGATGGCCTGGCAGGCCGGCGCCCAGTGGTTCAAGGCCGAGAACGACACCTGGAAGATCGACACCACCGACGCGGCCACCACCAAGGTCGCCGGCTACTGGCAGGGCCTCCTCGACGCCGGGCTCGTCCACAAGAACGCCTCCTTCAGCCCCGAGTGGACCGGCTCCCTCAAGAACGGCACCACCATCGGCTACCTCGGCGCCTCCTGGGGCGCCGGCGTCCTCAAGGGCACCCTGCCCGAACAGGACGGCAAGTGGGGCGTCGCCCCCATGCCCAGCTGGGACGGCAAGCCCGCCAGCGGCATGCTCGGCGGCACCTCCTTCGCCGTGACCAAGGACAGCAAGCAGCAGGCCGCGGCCGTCACCTTCGCCGAGTGGATGTCCACCACCGAGGCCGGCGTGAAGGCCCGGATCGCCTCCGGCACCTCCTCCGCCTTCCCCGCCGCCACCGCGCTGCGCCCCGTCGCCAAGAAGGCCTTCGACGCGAGCTACTACGGCGGCCAGGACATCTACGCCCTCTTCGAGGCCGCGGGTGCCTCCATCAGCCCGAACTGGGCCTGGGGCCCGACCACCGGCACCACCAACACCACCATCAAGGACCACTTCGGCAAGATCGCCCAGGGCGGTCCCGGCATCACCGACGCCGTCAAGGCCGGTCACGACGCCACCGTCGCCGAACTCACCAAGCGCGGCCTGAAGGTCGAGGGCTGACCGGATGAAGGCCCGCACCCGCGCCGCCACGATCCTGCTGACCCCCTTCTTCCTGCTGTTCACCGCGGTGATGGTGGTGCCGATCGGATACGCGGTCTGGCTCAGCCTCTTCACCGAGAAGCAGTCCGGACTGGGCTTCGGCGGCACCGAGACCGTCTTCACCGGGCTCGACAACTACACCGCGGCGCTGGGTGACCGGGCCTTCCGCGAGGGCTTCGGCGTCCTGCTCGGATACTGCCTGTTCTACATCCCGCTGCTGCTCGCCGGGGCCCTCGGCCTCGCCCTCCTGCTCGACTCGGCGCTCGCCCGCGCCCGCCGCTTCTTCCAGCTCGCGCTCTTCCTCCCGCACGCCGTCCCCGGCATCATCGCCGCGCTGATCTGGGTCTACCTCTACACACCCCAGCTCAGCCCGGTCGTCCAGGCCATGGAGGCCGGAGGCATCGGCTTCGACTTCTTCTCCCCCGAAGGCGCCCTGCCCTCGATCGTCAACATCGCGCTGTGGGAGTGGCTCGGCTACAACATGGTCATCTTCTACGCGGCCCTCCAGGCCATCGACCGCTCCGTCCTCGAAGCGGCCACCGTCGACGGCGCCGGCGCCTGGCGCATCGCCTTCTCCGTCAAGGTCCCGCTCGTCAAGGCCTCGCTCGCCATGGTCGCCCTCTTCACGATCATCGGCTCCCTCCAGCTCTTCACCGAGCCGCTGATCCTCAACAAGGGCACGGGCTCCGCCGTCACCTCCACCTGGACGCCGAACATGTACGCCTACACCGCGGCCTTCGACCGCAACGACTACGGACTCGCCGCGGCGGCCTCCGTACTCCTCGCCCTGACGGCGGCACTGCTGTCGTTCGCGGTGACGCGGATGACGGGCCGCCGCAAGGCGGGAACGGCCCGGACCCCCGCACCGGCCCGGAAGCCCGCGCCCGCACGGAAGGAGCGCACGGCATGAGCGGCCGACCCCGCACCGGCTCCGTCTGGCTCTCCAAGGCGGCCGTCAACGGCGCCCTGGTCCTCGCCGTCGTCTACATGCTCTTCCCGCTGGTCTGGCTGCTGACCGCCGCCACCAAGGACGCCGGCGGTCTCCTCGCCGGAAACGCCTTCTCCTTCGAGGGCTTCGACCTGGGCGGCAACCTCACCCGGCTCGCCGAGTACAACGACGGCATCTACTTCCACTGGTACGCCAACAGCCTGCTGTACGCGGGACTCGGCGCCCTCGCCTGCTCCTTCGTCAGCGTCGCCGCCGGATACGCCTTCCACGTCTACGACTTCCGGGGCAAGGAGAAGCTCTTCGGCCTCGTCCTCCTCGGGGTGCTCGTCCCCACCACCGCGCTCGCCCTGCCGATGTACCTCCTGGCCAGCGAGGTCGGCGTGGTCAACACCTACTGGGCCGTCCTCATCCCCGTCCTCGTCAACCCCTTCGGCGTCTACCTGTCCCGGGTCTTCTGCGGCGGCTACATCCCCGACGAGGCCCTGGAGGCAGCCCGTATCGACGGAGCGGGCGAACTGCGCGTCTTCTGGTCCATCGGTCTGCGCATGGTGATGCCCGGCTTCGTGACCGTCTTCCTCTTCCAGTTCACCGCCGTCTGGAACAACTTCTTCCTCCCCCTGGTGATGCTGTCGGACCAGAAGCTCTACCCGCTGAGCCTCGGCCTGTACGCGTGGAACAGCAACGCCCACGCGGAACCCGACTTCTACCCCCTCGTCGTCACCGGATCCCTGCTCGCCGTCGTCCCCCTCGTCGTCGCCTTCGTCTCCCTCCAGCGCCACTGGAAGGCCGGTCTGACGGCCGGCAGCGTCAAGTGAGGAGCCCAGGTACCACGATGCACCCGACCACCGACAACCGCCCCGCGCTGCTGCTCGCGATGGGCGAGGGCGTCGCCGAACGCCTCCTCACCGACGCCCACCGCGCCCGCCTCGGCGCCCTCACCCGCACGGACCCGCACCTGGTCGCCCACGACCTGACGTCCGTGGACCCGCGGACCACCACCGCGCTCGCCGAGGCCGAGATCCTCCTCACCTGCTGGGGAGCGACCCCGCTGACCGCCGACGTCCTGGACCGCGCACCGCGCCTGCGGGCGGTGGTCCACGCGGCCGGCTCGGTCAAGCACCACATCACCGAGGCCTGCTGGGACCGTGGCCTGCGCGTCACCTCGGCCGCCGCGGCCAACGCACTGCCGGTGGCCGAGTACACGCTCGCCGCGATCCTCTTCGCGGGGAAGCGGGTCCTCGGATCGGCCCAGCGGTACGCCGAACTCCGCGCCGACCACGGCTGGCTCACCGAGTCCGCCACCTGGGGCAACTACCGCCGCACGGTCGGCATCGTGGGCGCGTCCCGGATCGGCCGCAGGGTGATCGACCTGCTGCGCCCCTTCGACATCGAGATCCTCCTGTACGACCCGTACGTCGACGTCCCGCCCCCCGGCGTGGAACTGGTGACCGACCTCGACGACCTGTGCGCCCGCAGCACGGTGGTCTCCGTCCACGCGCCCCAGCTCCCCGCCACGTACCGCATGATCGGCGCGGCGCAGCTGGCGGCGATGCGCGACGGAACGACCCTGATCAACACGTCCCGGGGCTCCCTGATCGACGAACGGGCCCTCCTCCCCCACCTGACCTCCGGCCGCCTCCACGCGACGCTGGACGTCACGGACCCGGAACTCCCGCCCCCCGACTCCCCCCTCTACACCCTCCCGAACGTCCTGCTCACCCCGCACGTGGCCGGCTCCCTGGGCAACGAACTCCACCGGATGACGGACCAGGCGCTGGAGGAGGTGGGGCGGTACGTCCGGGGCGAACCGTTCGCGGAGGAGGTCAGGGCGTCAGACCTCCAGCGCTCGGCGTAGCCGGTCGGCCTCGTCGAGGACGAGCGGAAGCGCGCCCGGCTCGTGGCGCAGCACCGCGGGCAGCGCCTCGTACCAGGGCCCGACGTGCAGCGCGAGCGCGGTGGTCTCACGGGCGCGGACCGGGTCGGGGTGCGTCAGGGCCAGAACCGTGTAGGCCCGGGCCCGGGCGAGACCGAGGCGCGCGAGCCCGTCGAGCAGAGCCTCCGCGCGGCCGTGCTCACCCGCCCTGGCCAGCGCCTCGGCGAGGTCGAGCCGGAGCGCGGCGGTCTCCTCGGTCATCTCCGCGGTCGCCGTCCCCACCAGCGACTCCGCCTCGTCGTGGAACCCCGCCGCGACGAACGCGTGCGCCACGAACGACACCTCGCGGCGCCCGTCGGCGAGCCGCAGATACGCCGACGCCTCGGCCAGCAGGTCGGCGGCCTCGTCCCGCCGGCCCAGGGTCGTCTGCGCCCGCACCACCTCGGCCAGCGGCACCGCCGTGCGGCGCAGGCCGCCGCGCGCGGCGGCCACCGCGCGGTCCAGTTCCCGGGCCGCCTCGTCGCCCCGGCCCTCCCCGTGCAGCGCCCGGGCGCGTGCCGCCCGCCGCTCCACCTCCGCGACCGGGACCCCCGTCTCGGGCGCGGGCAGCCGGGGGCGCGGCACCCCGTCCCCGCTCAGCCGTACGCAGCCCCGCCGCGCGACCGGCCGGGCGAACTCACGGAGCAGCGCGTCGGGCCCCCGGGCCGCCCGGGCCCGTTCGATCAGCCCGGCCAGGTACTCCCGCTGATTCACGCGGGCGCCCCCGGCCTGCCGCTCGGCCTCCTCGAAACGGCCCGTCGCGAGGAGGGCCCGGACGACTCGGAGCAGTCCCGGTTCCCTGTCCGTCCCCGCCTCGAGGCCGTCCGTGAGGGCCCGGGCGGGCGCGAGGTGCCCCGCCAGGGCCAGCGCCTCCGCCACGGCGGCGAGCACGGGGGCGACCTCCTCGCGCCGGGGCGCGCGGCTCGCCCGTTCCACCCGGGCCAGGAGCGTGGCGGCCCGCTCGCGCTGCCCGGCCGCGGCGAGGGCACGGACGAGCGTCACCTTCAGGCCGGTTCCCTGCGGATCGGCCACGTCCGGTTCGCTCGACGCGAGGGCCTCGGCCTCCTCGGCCGAGCCGGCCCGGACGAGGGCCCCGACCGCCGCGCGCACGGCCTGTGGACGGCTGAACCGGTCGGTCAGCGCGGCGAGGACGGGGCGGAGCCGGTCGACGTCGTCCGCCCCGGCCCAGGCCTCGACGAGCACGGCGCGGGCGTGGCTCCGGCTGCTCTCCGAGGTGAGCAGGGGGAACAGACCCTCGGCCCGGTCCGGGTCGCCCTGCCGTGCCAGCGCCTTGACCAGGGCGAGGCGCATCACCTCCACGTGCCGCGAGGCCCCCGGCTCGACGGCGAGCGCCTCGGCCCGCCCGGCGGCCCCGGCCGCCACGAGGACGGTGATCAGCTCGGCGGCGAGCTCGCTGCCACCGGCGGGCGCCTCGTCCGCGAGGACGGCGAGCGCTTCGTCGACGAGCCCGGCAGCCTCGCCCGCCCCAGAACCTCCGGCGGCTCCCAGGGCCTCGGCGATCCGCAGCAATCCCAGTACCCGCCCGAAGCCCTGCTCGGACCGGGCCAGGGCGAGGGCCTCGGGCACGCGGTCCGATGCCGCGAGCGCACCGCAGACGCTCGCGTGGCCGAGGGCCCGGGTCCGGGGCTCCCTCACCTCGCGCACCGCGTCGAGCGCGCGCTCGAACTCGCCCACGCGGCAGCGGAAGGCGACCAGGGCCAGCAGCGGGCGGCGGCGCAGGATCACCCCCGGCAGGGCGTGCATGATCGCCTCCGCCCGGTCCGCCTCCCCGACCGCGAGCCAGGAGTCGCCGACGGCCCACAGCGCGAAGGGCCTTTCCTGGGTGCGGTGTTCCGCACGGGCCAGGGTGTCGGCCTCGCCCAGGAGGGCGTGGGCCCGCGCCACGCGCCCCTCGGCGTGCAGCAGCTCCGCGACGGCGCACAGCGCCCGGATGCGGCTCGCCGGTTCGAGTCCCCGCGCCAGCGCCGACGCGCGGTCGCTCTCACCGAGTTCCGCCCAGGCGACGGGCAGTTCGGCGGGCACCTGGCCGTTGCGGTCCCGTAGCGCGGCCCGCCGCAGGGCGAGCCGCAGCAGCGCGGTGATCAGCCCGGGAGCGTCGCCCCGGGCGAGCACCGCCTCCCCCGCCGTCCCGATCTCCGCGAGCGCCGCCCCGTCGCCGCCGGTGGCCGCCAGCAGCCGGTCGTGCCGTACCGGGTCGAGCGCGTACTCCACCATCGCGTCCGGGTCGCCGGCCGCGCGCAGCACGGGGAACCGCCCGTGCAGCAGGTAGGCGGGCGTGTCGGCGGGCCAGCCGCGGCCGCGCAGGCGCCCCGCCCAGTCGCGCAGCATCCCGTGCCACCGCTCCTGCTCGCGCGGAGCGAGCATCTCCCCTGCCTGCACGACCAGTTCCTCGTGGGCGAGGAGATAGCCCTCGCCGCGCAGCGCGAACGTCCGTCCGGGGCCGGTGCGCAGCAGGTCCCGCACCCGGTAGGGGACGTCTCCGGTCAGCTCCGCGAGGTCGTCCGCCGTGAGCCCGCCGCCCGAGGCGGTGACCAGGCCCAGGAGTTCGTACGGGAGACCTCCCGCCGCCAGGAGGTGCTTGAGTTCGCGCTCCGCCTCAGCCCTGACCACGCGGGCCGCCGGGGAGGGAGGGAGGATCCGTACGATCTCCGGGTTCCTGAGCGGATGGTCCGGCCGCACGTCCGCCGGGAGCGGCGGGTTCAGCCGGCCGGAGACGATGACGTGCCCGTCGGCGGGCAGCAGGCTCGCGATCGAGCGGGCCTCCGGGCCCGTCGTCACGCCACGGTCCTCGTCGAGGCCGTCGACCAGCAGGACCAGCCGCTCGCCCCGTGCGGCACACGCCCGGTCGGCCTCGCCGTACAGACGGAAGAGGTGGGCCTCCCTGGTGGCGGCGGTCAGGTGGGGCGGGAGGCCTTCTCCGGCCAGTTCCGCGAGCTGCTCAAGGACCACGTCCACGTAGGCGGCGACGTCGTTCTGCGAGCCGAGGCGGGCCGTGATGAAGAAGGGCACGATCCGTACCCCGGCGGGCGGGTCGAGCGTGAACCGGGCCATGAGCGCCGTCTTGCCCGCCCAGGCGTCCGCCCGCCACCACCGGTATCCGTCCCCGGTCCGGCAGAATGCGGCGAGTTCGGCCAACTCGTCTTCACGGCCGATGAGTTCCGGTGGCGCGATGCGCCGGACCTGTTCCCGGTAGGCCGAGCGGACGGCCGTTCCCGTACCGAATCCGACCCGGTTTCCGTCGCCGATCACGACGACGCCCGCCGCGTTGTCGACCGTGACCGGCTGCTCTCCCCCTGCCCGCTCCATGCGCCCAACCTAGACTGGAAGGATCCCCACTGGGTCGGGAGGCGTCATGACGTTCACGCAGATCATCGACTTCAGGACCAGCCGGATCGACGACATGAGCCGGCTCATGGACCGGTGGATCGAGCAGACCAAGGGCAAGCGGACCGCCACGCACAGCATCCTCGGCAAGGACCGGGCCGATTCCTCGCATCTCGTGGAGATCGTGGAGTTCCCGTCCTACGACGTGGCCATGCGGAACTCGCAGCTTCCCGAGACCGACCGGATCTTCCGGGAGATGGTCGCGCTCTGTGACGAGATGCCGACGTTCACCGACCTGGACGTGGTCCGGGACGAGGCGATGTACAAGGCCAACGCCCGGCGGCTGATGGAGATGTTCGCCGCCGAGCCGGAGCTCGCGCTGATGGACGAGGTGCTCGCCGAGGGGTACCACGATCACGATCCGACCAATGAGCAGGACGTCATCGGCATGGACGCGGTCCGGCGCGAGGTGGAGATGTGGCGGGGCGGCTTCGACTTCGCCTTCACCGTCGACGACCAGATCGCCGAGGGCGACCGGGTGTGCACCCGCTGGACCTGGACCGGCACCCATACCGGGGACTTCATGGGGATCCAGCCCTCCGGCATGGAGGTGACGATGACCGGGACGGTCGTCCACCGCTTCCGGGACGACGGGAAGATCGTCGAGGGGTGGTGGCAGTACGACCTGCTCGGGCTGATGGCACAGCTCGGCGCCGTGGAGGGGTGAGGCGGCCCTGACGACACCGAGGCCCGGGGGGGGGGAGAGGAGGGGGACGAGGAGCGGTGGGGGAAGAAACAAACCAAAAAAAAAAACAAAAACAAGAAAACCACAAAACACCCAACACCCCCCCC
>NZ_JBVHZJ010000080.1:19689-33478 GCF_055574655.1 Streptomyces sp. NPDC029956
GGGCATGACCCCTCCTCTGGGCTGCGTACCAATCTGTCTTATGTGGAGTCGTGTTCTACCCCTCACGCAACCTCTCCCTGGCCCCCCCACCTCCCGCCCCCCGGGCCTCGGTGTCGAACTACGAACTACGAGCTACGAGCTACGAACCGGCAGCTGCGAGCTACGGCACGCGTCAGTGCGAGTGGCCGTGACCGTGGCCGTGGCCGTGGTCCGCCGGCTCCTCTTCCTTCTTCTCCACCACGAGGGTCTCGGTGGTGAGGAGGAGGGAGGCGATCGAGGCGGCGTTCTCCAGCGCGGAGCGCGTCACCTTCACCGGGTCGATGACGCCGGCCTTGACCAGGTCGCCGTACTCGCCGGTCGCGGCGTTGAAGCCCTGGCCCTTGTCGAGCTCCGCCACCTTCGAGGTGATGACGTAGCCCTCGAGGCCGGCGTTCTCGGCGATCCAGCGCAGCGGCTCGACGGCGGCGCGGCGGACGACCGCGACACCCGTGGCCTCGTCGCCGGTCTTGTCGAGGTTGCCCTCGAGGACCTTGACGGCGTGGACGAGCGCGGAGCCACCGCCGGAGACGATGCCCTCCTCGACCGCGGCGCGGGTCGCCGAGATGGCGTCCTCGAGACGGTGCTTCTTCTCCTTCAGCTCCACCTCGGTGGCGGCGCCGACCTTGATCACGCACACGCCGCCGGCCAGCTTCGCGAGGCGCTCCTGGAGCTTCTCACGGTCCCAGTCGGAGTCCGTGGACTCGATCTCGGCCTTGATCTGGTTGACGCGGCCGGCCACCTCGGACGAGTCGCCGCCACCGTCGACGATCGTGGTGTCGTCCTTGGTGATGGTGACGCGGCGGGCGGTGCCGAGCACGTCCAGGCCGGCCTGGTCGAGCTTGAGGCCGACCTCCTCGGCGATGACGGTCGCACCGGTGAGGGTGGCGATGTCGCCGAGCATGGCCTTGCGGCGGTCACCGAAACCGGGGGCCTTGACGGCCACGGCGTTGAAGGTGCCACGGATCTTGTTCACGACCAGGGTCGACAGGGCCTCGCCCTCGACGTCCTCGGCGATGATCAGCAGCGGCTTGCCGGCGCCGGCCTGGATGACCTTCTCCAGGATGGGCAGCAGGTCCTGGATCGAGGAGATCTTGCCCTGGTTGATCAGGATGTACGGGTCGTCGAGGACGGCCTCCATACGCTCCTGGTCGGTCACCATGTACGGGGACAGGTAGCCCTTGTCGAAGGCCATGCCCTCGGTGAAGTCGAGCTCAAGACCGAAGGTGTTGGACTCCTCGACGGTGATGACACCGTCCTTGCCGACCTTGTCCATCGCCTCGGCGATGAGCTCGCCGACCTGCTGGTCCTGCGCGGAGAGCGCGGCGACGGCGGCGATGTCGGACTTGTCCTCGATCGGGCGCGCGGTGGCGAGCAGCTCGTCGGAGACGGCCTTGACGGCGGCGTCGATGCCCTTCTTCAGCGCGGCCGGGGAGGCACCCGCGGCGACGTTGCGCAGACCCTCGCGGACCAGGGCCTGGGCGAGCACGGTGGCGGTGGTGGTGCCGTCACCCGCGATGTCGTTGGTCTTGGTCGCCACCTCCTTCACCAGCTGGGCGCCGAGGTTCTCGTACGGGTCCTCGATCTCGACCTCGCGGGCGATCGTGACACCGTCGTTGGTGATGGTGGGGGCGCCGAACTTCTTGTCGATGACGACGTTGCGGCCCTTGGGGCCGATCGTCACCTTCACCGTGTCGGCAAGCTTGTTGACGCCGCGCTCAAGGGCGCGACGGGCGTCCTCGTCGAACTTCAGGATCTTCGCCATGGGAGCGGTTCAGCCCTCTCGGAATCGGGGTGGAACGAACCGCGCCCCGGGGCGCCTGGAAGGGGCCTCGGGGCGCAGCTCTGAGCATCTGCTGGGTGCTCGGTACTTCAGGTACTTCGGTACGTCGGTGAATTACTTCTCGACGATCGCGAGCACGTCGCGAGCCGAGAGGACGAGGTACTCCTCGCCGTTGTACTTCACCTCGGTGCCGCCGTACTTGCTGTACAGCACGATGTCGCCGGTCTTGACGTCGAGCGGCAGACGCTCGCCGTTCTCGAAGCGACCCGGGCCCACGGCCAGGACGACGCCCTCCTGGGGCTTCTCCTTGGCGGTGTCCGGGATGACCAGGCCAGAGGCGGTGGTCTGCTCGGCGTCGAGCGGCTGGACCACAATGCGGTCCTCGAGCGGCTTGATGGCAACCTTGGAGCTGGTGGTCGTCACGATCCGACCTCCCCCTTCGGAGATCTCGGGGTCAACTGTCTGAGGTGGCGACCAGGTGGATCCGTCGTCGCGGGTGCCGGACCTGCCCGTCGCTCTGTTGGCACTCTCCAGTGGTGAGTGCCAGAGCCGAGACTATGACCGCGATTAGCACTCGGTCAAGCGGAGTGCCAATTCCTCACTCGTGGCGGTGCCGTCCCGGCGGGGAGGGGCCTCAGTCGCCCCGGACGTCCGGCACCGGCAGCAGCCCCTTCGAGGCGCGGTCGGCCGGCGGTGCCGGCTTCGCGTCGCGGGGTCCGACGCGTTCCGCCGCCTTCCGGCCGAGCCGCTCGATCGAGTCCACGGTCGAGGCGCATCCGGTCAGCCCCAGCACGAGCACCGCGGCCAGGAGCACCGCCGCCCGCCGCCCGCTCGCACGCGGCCCGCGCCGCTCGCTCGCGCGTGGCCCCCGACGTCCGCTCGCACACAGTCCTCGGGTCACACGTAGTCCTCGAGCTTCGCGACCGCGTACCCCTTGGCCGTGATCACGTTCATCACCCGGCGGACCATGTCGGCCATGCTGCCCTTCCAGTCCTCCTTGCCCCGGAAGTGGGTGAGGACGATGTCGCCGGGGTGCAGGTCCCGGTCCCACTCGCGCCACTCCATGTGGTCGGGGAAGGCCTCCGCCGCCCAGAGCGGGACGGCCTTGACGCCGCAGGTACTGGCGGCCCGCAGGGTGTCCTCGTTGTAGTTGCCGTACGGCGGGCGGAACAGCGGGGGCCGCTTGCCGAATCGTTTCTCGATGACGTCCTGCATGCCGCAGATCTCGCGCTTCTGCTGCTTGTACGAGAGTCCGGGCAGGTAGCGGTGGTTGAGGGTGTGGTTGTGCAGGGCCACCCCCTCCTCCTGCGACTTCTGCATCCGGGCGAAGTAGCCGTAGTCGTCCTTGACGACGTAGTCGCTGAGGAAGGCGCTGTAGGGGATCTTCAGCTCCTTCATCATCCGCAGCAGTTCGGGGTCCTTCTCCGAGCCGTCGTCGATCGTCAGGAAGACGATCTTCTGCTTGGTCGGGACGGTGGTGAAGACGGGGGGCAGGCCTTCGCCGTCGGTCTCGAAGCCCTTGCGGGTGGTGATCTTCGGCTTGACGGCGGGCGGGGCCGGGGCTTCGAGCGGGGGCTTGGCGAGGCCCCACTTCCTGGCGGCGAGCACACGGGCGGCGCGCTGCTTGCGGACCTTCTCGACGTACGCGTTGAGCGCACCGGCCGCGGCCTGCTCCTGGGCCCGCGCCTGCTGCCCGGCGGCGGGGGCGGGCGCGCCGCGGTCCGGCTCGGCGCTTTCGGAGCAGCCGGTGGCGGCGGAGGCGAGGGCGGCGACGACGAGCACCGCCCCGAGCACCCGGGAGGAACCGTGCACACCTTTTGCCATCATTTATTCCTTTTGTCGTACGAGTCGTATGGCGCCGCATCCTGTCAGCGCGGACGCCTCTTCCCGGGTACGACACCGCCGTACGTGCCCTCGGTCCCCCGGCCGGCCCACAGCATCACAGGGCCCACAATGGGACGGGTGACCGACCTCGCCTCCTTCGCCCCGCTGCTCACCCCCGAGGGCCAGACGCTCCTCACGGCTCTGCGCGACCACGACCCCGCCCAGGAACTGGCGGTCGTCTCCCGGCTGCGCCGTGACCACCCCGCCGAGCTGGTCACGGCGGCCGTCGGGCAGGCACGGCTGCGGCAGCGGGCGGTGGCGAAGTTCGGCGCGGAGGACGCGTACCGGATGTACTTCACGCCGAACGGCGTCGAGCAGTCGACGCGCGCCTCGGTCGGCACCTACCGGGCCGGCCGGATGAAGGAGCTCGGGATCCGGAGCGTCGCGGACCTCTGCTCCGGGATCGGCGGCGACGCGATCGCCCTGGCGCGCGCCGGGATCTCGGTCCTCGCCGTGGACCGCGACCCGCTGACGGCGGAGGTCGCCCGCGCCAACGCCGAGGCGCTCGGCCTCGCGGAGCTCATCGAGGTGCGGTGCGCGGACGTCACCGAGATCGACACCGCCCCCTACGACGCGGTCTTCGTCGACCCGGCCCGGCGCGGCGGCCGGGGCCGGATCTTCGATCCCGAGGCGTACTCCCCGCCGCTCTCCTGGGCGGTCGAGGCGGCCCGCAAGGCCCCGCACGCGGCCCTCAAGGTGGCCCCCGGCATCCCCCACGAGGCGGTCCCCGCGGAAGCCGAGGCCGAGTGGATCTCGGACGGCGGGGACGTCAAGGAGGCCGTCCTCTGGTTCGGCACCGAACCGGGCGCCCGCCGCGCCACCCTGCTGCCCTCGGGCGCCGGCCTCGTCGGCCGCGGCCTCCCCGACCCGGCGGTCCGCCCGGTCGGCCGCTACCTCTACGAGCCGGACGGCGCGGTCATCCGCGCGCACCTCGTCGCCGAGGTGGCGGAGGAGCTGGCCGGCGGTCTGATCGACGAGACGATCGCCTACGTCACGGCGGACGAGCTGGTCCCGACGCCGTACGCCGCCTCGTACGAGATCACCGACGAACTCCCCTTCAACCTCAAGAAGTTGAAGGCCCTGCTGCGGGAACGCGAGGTCGGCACCCTGACGGTGAAGAAGCGCGGTTCGGCGGTCGAACCCGAGGAGATCCGCCGCAGGGTGAAGCCGAAGGGCCCGAACGCGGCGACGGTCCTGCTCACCCGGGTCGCCGGAGCCCCGACGATGCTGATCGGCCGGCCGGCGGGCGGCGGCCGCTGACCCCACCGCTCAGGACGCGACGGGCGGGGCATCCCTACGCGCGGCGGCCGAGGGACGCGACGCGCGACGCCACGAAGGCCGACGGCCCGGAGCGGCTGCCCCTCAGGACGCGGCCGCCGGCCCGCGGCCCGTCAGCCGCACCGCGAAGCGGTAGTGGCCGACGGCCTTCACCAGACCCGTCAGCCCGGTGACCCAGAGGATCATGGCGACGCCCATCCCGTAGGCGACCAGGCCGTAGCCGTCGTCGCGGCTGACGCCCGCCGGGACCGCGAAGCCCATCCAGAGGCCCAGGCCGCACATCGCGAAGGACAGCAGCAGCCAGCAGGCACTGAGGACGGGGGCGCGCAGCCGGGCGTCCGTCGGGCCGTGCCGGTCCAGGGCCGCCCACTGGGCGAGGCGCTCGCGGACCGTCCGGTCGAGCCGCAGGCTGCGGACCGTCAGCCACACGGTCGGGACGAGGACCCCGATGCCGAGGACCGCCGTGACGAGCCCGGTCAGCATCATCAGCGGGTCCGGGAGGGGCTGTCCGATCGAGGTGAGCAGGACGCCGACCAGCCCCCAGCCCAGTTGGAGCAGGAGGAACCAGAGCAGGAACATCGCGAGTCGCCCGATCCCGAGCAGCCGCCTGCCGAGCTCGTCCAGGGCCCGTGCCCGGTCGGCGAGCCGCGCCTCCCGGTCGGGCCAGCTCCGGATCTCGGCGGGCGGGGGCGGCGGGGGCAACGGGTTACGCGGGGACATGCCAAGCACCCTACGGGCGGGTCACGACGCGTCCAACTCCCGCACCTTCCCCCGCAACAGCGCCCGTTCGCTCTCGTTCCGGGTGAGGTCCGCCGCCCGCTCGAACTCCGCCCGCGCCTCCTCCGCCCGTCCGAGGCGGGCCAGCAGGTCGCCCCGGACGCTCGGCAGCAGGTGGTAGCGGGCCAGGTCCGGTTCGGCGGCGAGGGCGTCGACGATCGGGAGGGCCGCCGCGGGGCCCTTGGCCATCGACACGGCGACCGCCCGGTTCAGCTCGACGACCGGCGAGGGGGCGAGGGCTCCCAGCTTCCCGTACAGCGCGGAGATCGTCGCCCAGTCCGTCTCCTCGTACGAGGCGGCCCGCGCGTGGAGGGCGGCGATCGCGGCCTGGAGGGCGTACGGCCCGTACGAGCGCCCGTCCCCGGCGCGTTCGAGCGCGGCGTATCCGCGCCGGATGAGGAGCCGGTTCCAGCGCCGCCGGTCCTGCGCGGCGAGCAGCACCGGCCGCCCGTCGGGCCCGGTCCTGGCAGCCGTCCGGGAGGCCTGGAGCTCCAGCAGGGCGACGAGCCCCTGCGCCTCGCCCTCCTGCGGGACGAGCGCGGCGAGGACGCGGGCGAGCCGCAGCGCGTCCTCGCAGAGGCCCGGCCGCAGCAGGTCGTCGCCGGCGGTCGCCGCGTACCCCTCGTTGAAGATCAGGTACACGACCTCGAGGACGGAGCCGAGCCGGGCCGCCCGGTCCTCCCCGTACGGCACCTCGAACTCCACGCCCGCCTTCGCGAGCGCCCGCTTGGCGCGGGTGATCCGGGCCGCGACGGTCGCCTCCGGCACCAGGAACGCGCGGGCGATCTCGTCCGTCCGGAGCCCGCCGACGAGCCGCAGGGTGAGGGCGGCGCGCGCCTCGGCGGAGAGCACCGGGTGGCAGGCGGTGAAGATCAGCCGCAGCACGTCGTCGTCGATGTCCCCGGGGCCCGCGGGCTCGGGATCGTACGACTCCTCCGTGAGCGTCCGGCCCACCTCCGCGAGCTTCCGCGCATACGTCTCGCGCCGCCGCACCAGGTCGACGGCCCGGTGCTTGGCGGCGGCCGTCAGCCAGGCTCCCGGGCGCTCCGGGACGCCTGTCCGCGGCCACTGCTCGAGCGCGGCGACGAGCGCGTCCTGGGCGATCTCCTCGGCGATGCCGACGTCGCGTACGGTCCGCGCCACCGTGGCGATGATCCGCGCCGACTCCATCCGGAAGACCGTCTCCAGCGTCTCCTCGACCGTCTGTGCCGTCACGTCTCACATGACAGCACAGGAACGGCTCCGGAACGGGTCAGCCCTCCGGCATCTCCTCGACCTCGCGGACCTCGAGACCGACCTTCCACTGCGGCGGGTGCACGGCGAGGAACCGCTTCCCCCACTCGACGGCCTCGGCCATGTCCTTGCACTGGAGCATCGCGTAGCCGCCGACGACCTCCTTGGTCTCGGTGAACGGTCCGTCGGTGAACGACAGCTTCCCGTCCGACCAGGTGATCCGGGTGGACTCGGAGGTCGGCCTGAGCCCGGCGGTGTCCACCATGGCCCCGGCCTTGGTGATCTCCTCGAAGAGCGCGCCCATCCGCTCCTCGAAGCCGGGGTCGGCGCTCTCCATGTCGATGGTGTTCTCCTCGATGCGGACGAGGGACAGGAAGCGGGGCATGACGACTCCTCGGTGGTGCGGTGGCGGGGCCGTTCCCCGCCTTCCACACATACGTCGAACGGGCGGACCCCGCATCGACGACCCGCCAGAAGTTTCTTTCTAGACGTACTAGACGTAGTCCTCCAGGCGCGCCACCGTGAAGCCCTGCTCCTGTATGCGGCGGAGCATCGTCGCCGTCATCTCGGTCATCGTCCTGCCCTTGAGCTCGGACGGGCCGCGGAAGTGCGCCAGGATGATGTCGCCGGGGTGCAGCTTCCTGTCGCCGCGCTGGTACTGCATGTTCTTGATCTGCATGGACTCGCGCCACAGCACGATCGCGTCGACGCCGCACGTGCCCGCCGCCGCGCGCGTGGCCTCGTTCCAGTTGCCGTAGGGCGGGCGGAAGAGGCGCGGGGTCGTGCCGTACCGCTGGGCGAGCTTCGTCTGCTGGCCGCAGATCTCGCGGCGCTGGGCTTCCTGGGAGAGGGTGCGCAGGTTCGGGTGGGTGAGGGTGTGGTTGGCGAGCCCGTGGCCCTGGGCGACGAGCGGCGCGAAGTACCCGTAGTCGGCACGGACGGCCGAGTCCGTGAGGAACATCGTGACCGGGATCCCGAGGTCCTTCATCATCCTCACGAACGCGGGGTCCTTCTCCGCCCCGTCGTCGATCGTGATGAAGACGATCTTCTCGGTGGTCGGTATGTCGCTGATGACGGGGACCGGCTCTCCCGGCTTGCGCGTCACCGGCTTGACCGCCGGCGGGGCGGGCGGGGCCGGGAAGGGCTTGAGGCCCCAGCGGCGGTACGCGGCGGCGGCCGCGGCCCCGGCGTCCTCGGGAGCCTTGCCCTCGGCGGACGGGTCGGCCGCGGGCGCGTCCGTCGTCGCCGTGGCGGCGGCGGGACCCGGCTGCTCCGCCGCACAGCCGGTCACCAGGAGGGCGGCGGCGGTCAGCACCGCCCACAGCGCGATCTTCTTCTTCACGCGCTGTGGGATGCCGGATTCGATCGAAAGGTTGCCCTATTCTCGGCCTGGTGTCGCCCGTCCGGCTATTCGACCGATTCGAAGCGCCAGCGGTGGACCGGACGGGTGATCAGCTCCGCGTCCGGCTCCGGCAGCTCGGGCAGCTCGGCGTCGAAGGTCTCCGCGTCCCACCAGGTGAGGACCAGGACCCGGTCCTGCGGGGCCCGGAAGACCTCCCGGCGGACCGGCTCACGGGCGAGGACCCGCGCCCGGGCCCACTCCAGGAGCTCGGCGCCGCGGCCCTGCGCGGCCCGCGCCTCCCACATGAGGGTGAGCCTCATGAGTACAGGTTCTCCTTGCTGACCTCGTGCACGTGATCGTGGTCGTGGGAGTGGCCGTGCGCGCCCGGCACGTGCGGGTCCGTCACCGGCAGCGACGAGTCCGCCGACAGTTCCAGGTCGGAGGCGGGCCGGTTGCGGGCCACCATCTCGGAGCCGAGGGCCGCGACCATCGCGCCGTTGTCCGTGCACAGTCCGGGCCGGGGAACCCGCAGCCGGATGCCGGCCCGCTCGCAGCGCTCCTGGGCGAGGGCCCGGAGTCGCGAGTTGGCGGCGACGCCGCCGCCGATCATGAGGTGGTCGACGCCCTCGTCCTTGCAGGCCCGGACGGCCTTGCGGGTGAGCACGTCCACGACGGCCTCCTGGAAGGACGCGGCGACGTCCCGGACCGGCACCTCCTCGCCGGCCGCCCGCTTGGCCTCGATCCAGCGGGCCACGGCGGTCTTGAGGCCGGAGAAGGAGAAGTCGTACGCGGGGTCCCGGGAGCCGCTGAGGCCGCGCGGGAACGCGATGGCGGCCGGGTCGCCCTCCTTGGCGAGCCGGTCGATGACCGGTCCGCCGGGGAAGCCGAGGTCGAGCACGCGGGCGATCTTGTCGAAGGCCTCGCCGGCCGCGTCGTCGATGGTGGCGCCCATCGGCCGCACGTCGGAGGTGATGTCGGAGGAGAGCAGCAGCGAGGAGTGCCCGCCGGAGACCAGCAGGGCCATCGTCGGCTCGGGCAGCTTGCCGTGCTCCAGCTGGTCGACGCAGATGTGCGAGGCGAGGTGGTTGACGCCGTAGAGCGGCTTGCCGAGGGCGTAGGCGTAGGCCTTGGCGGCGGAGACGCCGACGAGCAGGGCGCCCGCGAGCCCGGGGCCGGCGGTGACGGCGATGCCGTCGAGGTCCTTGGCGGAGATCCCGGCGGTCTTGAGGGCGCGCTCGATCGTCGGGACCATCGCCTCCAGGTGGGCGCGGGAGGCGATCTCGGGCACGACGCCGCCGAAGCGGGCGTGGGTGTCGACGCTGGACGCGATGGCGTCCGCGAGGAGCGTGGTCCCGTGGACGATGCCGACGCCGGTCTCGTCGCAGGAGGTCTCGATGCCGAGTACGAGCGGTTCGTCAGCAGCCATCAGAATCAGTCTCAGTTCCTTGAACGGTCAGTCGCATCACGAGCGCGTCCACGTTTCCGGGCTGGTAGTAGCCGCGCCGGAAACCGATGGGCTCGAAGCCGAAGCGCTCGTAGAGCTTCTGGGCCCTGGTGTTGTCCACGCGCACTTCGAGGAGCACCTCTTCGCACTCGAAGGCGGTGGCGTGGTGGAGCAGGTCGGTGAGGAGCCGGGCGCCGAGCCCGGTACCCCACTGGTCACGGGCGACGGCGATCGTCTGTACGTCGCCGAGTCCGCCGGCCGCGGCGAGCCCGGCGTACCCGACGAGCACTCCCCCGGCGGTCTCGGCCACGATGTAGCGGCGGGTGGCCCGCGGCCCGCGCGCGTGCGCGAGCTCCGACCAGAACATCCCCGCCGACCAGGCGTCCTCGGGGAACAGCTCGTCCTCGAGGGCCAGCACCGGTGCGATGTCCCACCAGCGCATCTCGCGCAGCTCCACGGCCCCGGTCACTTGGGGGTGACCACCTTGTAGTTCTTCGGCACCTGCGCGTCGGGCCGGCGCAGGTACATCGGCAGCGGGTCGAGGAAGCCGCCTTCGCCGGCCGCGAGCCGCTCCGCCGCGAGCGCGGCGAGCGCGGCCGCCGACTGGTGCTCGGGGTCGCGGGCGTCGGGGAAGGCCTCGGGATAGAGGCGGGCGCCCGCGCCGACGACGGGGAGTCCGGCGAGCCGCCCGGCGATCTCGGCGGGCCGGTCGACGGCCGCGTCGGTCACGCGCGTACGGGAGTCGTCGTACCGCGCCCAGTAGACCTCCTTGCGGCGCGCGTCCGTGGCGACGACGAAGGGCTCGTCGATCCCGGAGGCGTACGCGAGGCCGTCGAGGGTGCACAGGCCGTGCACCGGGACGCCGAGCGCGGAGGAGAAGGCCGCGGCCGTGACGAGACCGACCCGGAGGCCGGTGTACGGCCCGGGGCCGACGCCGACGACGATCCCGGTGACCGCGTCGAGCTTCAGCCCGGCCTCCTTGAGGACCCGGTCGACGGCGGGCAGCAAGAGCTCCCCGTGGCGGCGGGCGTCGACCTGACTCGACGAGGCGACGACGGCCTCGCCGTCGTGGAGGGCGACGGTGACGGCGGGGGTGGCGGTATCCATGGCGAGCAACAGCACGCGAACAGCCTACGGCTCCCGGGCACGGTGCCCCGCCCCTCGTTCCGTCGGCTGCTACCGTCACCCTTCGATACGTTCGTACGAGAGGTGGGCACGGTGGCACGGAGCAGCTCGGGATTCGTGGCCGGGCTCACGGCGGCAGCCGTCGCCGCGGTCTGCTTCCTGGCGTACCAGGCTTCGGCGAACGCCCCCTCGGATCTGGCGGCCGAGCCCCGGACCCCCGGCACCTCCGTCCCGTCGATCTCGCCGAGCGGCGGACCGAAGCAGCCGCCGAAGGATCCGCTGGCCGTGCCGGCGGCCTCCGGCAGCGGCGAGCGCGTGGTGTACTCCCTCGCCGACCGCCGGGTGTGGCTGGTCGGCGCGAAGGGCAAGGCCACCCGGTCGTTCACGGTGATGCCGAGCACGGTGGACCCGGCGCCGGGCGCCTACAGCGTGACGTCCCGCTCGGGCTCGGTCCGCGGCTCGGACGGCGTGCAGATCGAGCACGTGGTGCGGTTCGCGACGGCCCAGGACGTGGCGATCGGCTTCAGCGCGGCGGTCGACGGCTCGACGCCGAGCCCGGATCCGGCGAGGAAGACCGGCGGCATCCGCATGAAGCGGGCCGACGGGGACGCGCTGTGGACGTTCGCGGCGATCGGCGCGAAGGTCGTCGTCGTCGCGTAGGGCCGGCGGCGCGCTCCGGCGCCGCCCCGCGGTTACGCCGCTCTGCCGCGGACGACCCGCACGATCCGCTCGACCTGCCCGGCCCTCGCCCCGTGCTCCTCGTCCACCCGGTCGGGGCGCCCGCCCGGCGGGGTCGACACGGCGCGGGCGGCCGCGCAGGATGCCAGCAGCTCACTCATCGAGACGTGGTCCCGGACGGGTTCCGCGCGCTTCGGCGTCGCCATGCATGCCTCCCGTAGGTTAGGTTCACCTAACCAGCTTGTGCATCCATGTGACCACGGCACGTGGGAACGACGCAACACCTTCCCGACACGTTGTCGGAAACTACGTACGACCGTGGGGCCGCCCGTACGGCCGGTCAGAGCACTCCCAGGTCCTCCTCGGCCCAGCGCGGGCCGATCCCGCGCAGCACGACCGTGCGCCGGTCGTCGTCGGTGTCGCCGGTCACCCGGTGGATCAGCAGGTGCAGCCGGTCGTCCGTCAGCTCCTCGACCTTCCCGTCACCCCACTCGACGACCACGACCGACTCGGGCAGCGAGACGTCCAGATCGAGGTCCTCCATCTCGTCGAGGCCCCCGCCGAGGCGGTACGCGTCGACGTGCACCAGCGCGGGGCCGCCGACCAGGGACGGATGGACGCGGGCGATGACGAAGGTCGGGGAGGTGACGGCGCCCCGCACGCCGAGGCCCTCTCCGAGGCCCCGGGTGAGGGTGGTCTTCCCGGCGCCGAGTTCACCGGTGAGCATGACGAGATCGCCGGGGCGGAGGATCTTCGCGAGGCGGCGGCCGAGCTCCTGCATCTGCTGGGGGGAGTCGACGGAGAGGGTGGCGCCGGAGACGGGCGGGTGCGCTGCTTCCATACCCGCCAACTTAGCTGTTGCGGGTCTCCGGCCTCACCGCGACGGTCGCGACCTCCGCCTCGGGGACGGCTCCCGCCCGGACGAGCAGGTCGGCGAGCCGGTCGGTGACGGCCTCCGGGTGCTCCAGCATCACCAGATGTCCGCCGTCCGGCACGATGACGAGTTCCGCGTCCGGGAGGAGATCGGCGATGGCCTCCGTGTGGGAGCTGGGGGTGACGAGGTCGTGGTCGCCGGCGAGCGCGAGCACCGGGAGGTCGCGCAGGACGGGCAGCGCGGCGGACTTGTCGTGCTCGGCGAAGGCAGGGTAGAAGGCGGCGACGACGTCGATGGGGGTGGACTCGATCATCCGCTCGGCGAAGCGGGCGACAGCGGGATCCACGTCCCTCGACGCGAACGAGTACTTCTTGATGAGCCCGGCGAACAGGTCCGCGGTCGCCCGCCGGCCCCGCTCGACCAGCTCGGCCTGGGAACCGAGCGCGCGCAGCACACCGGGCAGGACCCGCCGGACGGCGTTGACGCCGGCGATCGGAAGGCCGTACGAGACCTCCCCGAGCTTCCCGGCGGACGTACCGACGAAGGCGACGCCGACGACCCGGTCGCGGACGAACTCCGGGTACCGGTCCGCGAGCGCCATGATCGTCATGCCCCCCATCGAGTGACCGACCAGGACGAGCGGACCCTCGGGCGCGGCGACGTCGAGGACGGCCTTGAGGTCGCGGCCCAGCTGGTCGATGGTGACGGGCACAGCGTCGGCGCCGGTCTGGGCGACGCCCTGACCCGAGCGGCCGTGGCTGCGATGGTCCCAGTGGACGGTACGGACGAGACCGCGCAGCGCGGCCCGCTGGAAGTGCCAGGAGTCCTGGTTGAGGCAGTAGCCGTGGCTGAAGACGACGGTCACGGGGGCGGGCTCCTTGCGCCCGAAGAGCCGCCGCCGACGGGCCGGCGGAGTGTCCGCAGCCACTTCGTCGACCTCGTAGTACAGGACGGTCGAGTCGTCGGCGAGGGCCCGGCCCGGGGTCCCGCGCAGCCCGCCGTACGGGCCGGTCGAGTCGAGGGCGAGCCGCGCCTTCTGCCGTACGGACCGACCGACGGTGAGGCGCTCGACGGCCACCCCGGCGGCGGCTCCCGCCGCGAGGACGCCTATCGCGGCGCCGGCGAATCCGGCGCGGCGCCAGGTACCGGTGCTGCTGGACTCGCCCATGGGCCCCCCTCTATCCGCCCAGGTACACGCGCGGGACGCGCGCGCCGATCCGGGTGACGATCTCGTACGCGATGGTGTCGGCGGCCACCGCCCAGTCCTCGGCGGTCGGTTCGCCCCGGTCCCCGGGTCCGAACAGCACGGCCTCGGTGCCCGGCGCGGGCTCGTCC
>NZ_JBVHZJ010000081.1:0-31252 GCF_055574655.1 Streptomyces sp. NPDC029956
CGCCCCTCGGTGTCGACGTCGTTGACGATCCACTCGGTCCAGCCCAAGGGGTACGCGTACGCGGGCCGGGCGAGGTTGCCGCTGGTACGGAACGGGCGGCCGTGGTCGTCGACGCGGAGCGTGCCGCGCTCCTCGCCTCTGGACCAGGCGAGTTCCAGGTACCAGCTGACGTCGTGCGCCTGGGCGCGCGCGGCCACGTTGAAGATCACGGGGTCGGACTCGCTCGTCTTGTACGAGAACGTCCGCTGCCCGCCCACGGGGACGGCGGTGGGCCGGCCGGCGTCGAGATCGACGGCGAACGCCTTCGTGGACACCTCGCCGCCGCAGCCGACGCCCATCACGTAGTCGTTCCAGGCCAGGGGCGCCTTCTTGCTCACGACCCGGACGTGGAGGGCCTCCAGGACGACCGTCTGCCTCCCGGTGCCCTGCACGGTCAGCCGGAGCAGCTGGTCCCCGCCCGGCACCGCGTCGAGCGCGGCGATCCAGCCGGGCGCGT
This sequence comes from Streptomyces sp. NPDC029956, assembly GCF_055574655.1. Lineage (NCBI taxonomy): Bacteria > Bacillati > Actinomycetota > Actinomycetes > Kitasatosporales > Streptomycetaceae > Streptomyces > Streptomyces sp. NPDC029956. The sequence goes on from NZ_JBVHZJ010000081.1 coordinate 497, forward strand.
CCTGCTCCGTGGGCGGCGGCGGAATCTGCTCGGGCTCACGGTCGATCAGATAGTGCTGGCTGCAGGGCCCTTCCCAGGTGTGGGGCGCGGTGACGACGGTCGGCGCGTGCGCCGTCCCCGGCGCCCTGCCACCGGAGGGCCCGGACCGCCCCGGCGCTCCGGAGGACACGGGGGCGTCGCCCGCCCGCCGTTCCTTCTCCGATCCGTCCCCGCCCGTGAGGCCGACGACGAGCGCGACCGCCACGGCGGCGGCGACCACGGCGGTGCCGGCGATCACGGCGGTACGCCGGAGCCGTCGGCGCCTCGGAGGGGACGGGGCGGGCTCCGTGGACGGCGCCCCGGGCGACGGTCCGGGTGACGGCTCAGGTGACGGCTCGGAAGGGTCCCCGGACACGACCTCGGGCGACGGCCCGGCCTTCGGCTCCGTCGCGGCAACCGGGGCCGGGGTCGGGGTCGGTGCGACCGCCGGGTCGACCGGGGCGGCTGCGACGGTCGGGGCGGCCGGGACCTTCCGCCCGCGCGACACGTCCGCCCGCACCCACAGCCGGTGCAGCTCGACGAGTTCGTCGGGGGTCGCCCTGCACAGCCGCGCGAGCCGTTCCACAGGCGCGTAGTCCACCGGGACGGCGTCACCGTTGACGTACCGGTGCAAGGTCGAGGCGCTCATGTGGAGTCGTTTGCCGAGCGTGCCGTAGCTGAGCCCCGAGCGCTCCTTGAGCTGCCCCAACAGCGTCGCGAACTCGTCCCCCGCCACCGTTCCACCCTCTTCCGGCGTTCGTTCCCGCGTCCCCAGACGGAGACATCAGTGCAGGTCAGAGCCTTGTTTTCATTCCAGCGTCCCATACCGCCCGGGAGGAGCGGCAGCTGGAACGGATCTTGTCACAAGCTGTGGTCGGCAAAGCAAGGCCGCCACGGGGAACCGGCGGCCGGCGCCGTACGACGACCGATTTCCGACCCATGCTCCAGGGGGACTCCCATGTCCGGACGCACCATCCGCACCCGTCTGCTCGCCGCCACGACACTCGCGGTCGCCGCGCTCTCGCTCACCGCCTGTGGCAGCGGCGCCGCGAAGGACGAGGGCGCCGCCACGACGTCCGTCGCACCCACCGCCTCGGCCACGCAGTCGGCCGAGACCCCGGCCACGCCCCCCACGGGCGACACGACGACGCAACCCCAGGACGGTTCGTCCGGCGATTCGGCGGGCTCGACTGCGGGCTCGACGAGCGGCTCGACCGACGGTTCGAAGAACGGCGGTACCGCCACGGGCGCCACCACCGGCGGAGAGTCCGGCGGCACCACCTCCGCGGGGAGCGACGGCTCCGGCGGCAACAGCGGGTCGAACGCCTCGGCCTCCGGCGGCGGCGACGACACGAGCGGCCCCTCCCGGAACAAGCAGTGCGGCGCGGGCAACACCAAGACCACCGCCACCCCGGTCGCCCGCCCGCTCAATCACATGCTGCTCACCGTCACCAACACCGGCTCCGCCCTCTGCGACCTCCTCGGCTACCCGGTCGCCCGCTTCGGCGAGGCCCAGTCCGTCCCGCCGGTCATCGAGGAGACCCACCCGCAGGCGGTCGTGACCCTCGCTCCGGGCGAGTCCGGGTACGCGGGCGTGATCCTGTCCGCCGCCGACGGCAGCGGACAGCACGGCTACACGACGACGAGCCTCACGGTCGGCTTCACCGACGGCACGACCGCCGGTCCCCGACTCGCAGGCAAGGGCGTGTACGTGGACAGCTCGCTGCGCGTCACGTACTGGCAGGGCTCCATGGACGACGCCCTCAACTGACCGGCTCCGCATCCGGCCCGGTCGCGCGGTCTCCCCGCCGACCGGGCTGCCGTATGTCGGGCTCGTACGCCGGGCCCGTCCGCCGGGCTCGTACGCCGGGCTCATCCGTCGGGCTCATCCGTCCTTCGTCGGCGGGGGTACGGACCTCACCCGCGTCGGCGGGTGTTGAGGCGGGCGGCCTGGCGGGTCAGATAGTCGCGTTCGGCGAGGTTGGGGGCCTCTCGGGCCGCGTCGACGTACAGCCGCGCCGCCGTCGCCAGGTCCCCGGCCCGCTCGTGCAGGTACGCCGCCGCCGCGGTGGCGCGCGGCAGGTGGCGGCCGTGGCCGCGGGCCGGGGAACCCGGGACGGACTCGGTCAGTTCCGCGAGCGCCGCGAGCCCGGCGCGCGGGCCGTCGGCCTCTCCGACGGCCACGGCGCGGTTGAGCCGGACGACGGGGCTGTCGTTGAGCCGGACGAGCTCGTCGTACCACTCGACGATCTGCACCCAGTCGGTCTCCTCCGCGGTGGGCGCGTCGGCGTGGAGCGCGGCGACGGCGGCCTGCGCCTGGTACTCGCCGAGCCGGTCGCGGGCGAGGGCCGCCTGCAGGATCTCGACGCCCTCGGCGATCAGCGCGGTGTCCCAGCGCCCCCGGTCCTGCTCGGCCAGCGGCACCAGGCTGCCGTCGGGTGCGGTGCGGCCGGGCCGCCGGGCGTGGTGGAGCAGCATGAGGGCGAGCAGCCCGGCCACCTCGGGGTGGTCGATGACGGCCGCGAGCTGCCGGGTGAGCCGGATGGCCTCGGCGGCGAGGTCGACGTCGCCCGAGTAGCCCTCGTTGAAGACCAGGTAGAGGACGCGCAGCACGGTCGCCACATCGCCCGGCCGGTCGAACCGCACGCCCGAGACGGTGCGTTTGGCGCGGCTGATGCGCTGCGCCATGGTCGCCTCGGGCACCAGGTAGGCCTGGGCGATCTGGCGGGTCGTGAGGCCGCCGACGGCGCGCAGCGTGAGCGCGACCGCGGAGGACGGCGTCAGCGAGGGATGGGCGCAGAGGAAGTGGAGCTGGAGCGTGTCGTCCACCGCGGACGCGGGCCCGGGCTGCGGCTCCTCCTCGACCAGGTCCTCGCGCCGGCGCCTGGCGGTGTCCGCCCGGGTCGCGTCGAGGAACTTCCGCCAGGCCACGGTGACGAGCCAGGCCTTCGGGTCCCGGGGCCGGTCCTCCGGCCGGCCGCGGACCGCCTCGACCAGGGCGTCCTGCACGGCGTCCTCGGCAGCCGCGAAGTCGGCTCCGCGGCGGACGAGGATGCCGAGCACGCCCGGCGTGAGGCTCCTGAGCAGGGCCTCGTCCACGAGAGGGCTCGTCACTCCGTGATGGTGGGAGGCGTGGACAGGAAGGGACGCAGTTCGAGCCACTCGTGGATCGGCTTGCCGCCCGCACCGGGCGCCGCGGAGAGTTCGCCGGCCAGTTCGACCGCGCGCTCATAGGTGTCGACGTCGATCTCCATCCAGCCGGCGATGACGTCCTTCGTCTCGGCGAACGGGCCGTCCGTGACCGGCGGCCGCCCCTCACCGTCGTACCGGACGAAGGTGCCCTCCGGGGAGAGCGCATGGCCGTCGACGTACTCGCCGGTCTCCTTGAGGCGGTCCGCGAAGTCCTGCATGTACGTCACGTGCGCCGAGATCTCCTCAGGCGTCCACTGGTCCATGGGGACGTCGTTGACCGCGGCGGGAGCGCCTCGGTAGTGCTTCAGCAGCAGGTACTTGGCCATGATGGTTCGTCTCCTCGGTGCCGGTGCGGCCCATTGTGGTCGCTTCCGACCCGGGGACGGAGCCGACCGCGGGTTCTCGACATCGGCGGCCGGACCTCTTTCGCCCTCTTGGCCGAGCCGGCGTCCCCGGGCGGTCCGACCGGGCCGCCGCGGCGGATCGGGCCGCTGCGGACACGCCTTCGCGCCGTCCGCCGCACGTCGCGCGACCGCCCCGGTTCTGTGATCACCATCACTCTGTGGATACGCGGACCGTGTCAACCGGACGCCCGGCGCCGGGCGTATGCGTGGTGAAGCGAAAGATCCGGGAGTGAGTGTTGACCGTTGAGGAGTTCGAGGCGTTCTACGAGCAGGCGGTCGCGCGACTCACAGGGCAGCTGTACGTGATGCTGGGCGATCTGCACGAGGCTCAGGACGTCGTACAGGAGGCGTTCGTCAAGGGGTGGAGCCGGCGACGGCAGCTCGACCGCGACGGGCAGCCGGAGGCGTGGATCCGCACGGTCGCCTGGCGCCTGGCGGTGAGCCGCTGGCGTTTCCGCCGGCGCACGTCGGACGCGTGGGACCGCGCGGGCGCTCCGCCGCCCGTCGAGGGCCCCGGCCCCGAGTACGTCGTGCTCATCGACGCGCTGCGCGACCTGCCCGCCCAGCAGCGTCGCTCCGTGACTCTGCACTACCTGTGCGACCTGAGCGTCGAACAGATCGCCGGCGAGACGGGACAGTCCGCCAGCACCGTCAAGACGCACCTGGTCCGTGGCCGGGTCGCGCTCGCCGACCGTCTGCAGCCCCGGAACGTCGAGGAGGACCCCGGTGCTTGACCCCCAGGACGCCCAGGACCCCCGGGACCCTCTCCGTGAGATGTTCCGGCAGGCAGCCGCCTCCGGGCAGGCCCGCGCCCGCGCCGTACCCGTCGCGCGCATCGCCGAACGCGCCAGGCGCGCGCACCGGCGCCGCGTCGCCATGGCCGCGGGGGCCGCGTGCCTGATCCTCGCCGGTGGCGGGGTGACCGCGGCGGCCCTCCTGTCGGACGCGCCGACTCCCGTCGTCCCGGCGGTCAGCCCGTCCTTCGAAGCGCCGTCTCCGGCGGAGACGACCGGCCCGCCGTCGAGCAGCTCGACCGCACCGGGTTCGCCCACCCAGGAGGGCCCCGCCGGCGATCCGTCGGCGACGACGACGCAGCCGTCGGGACGGGTGACGACCTCGCCGCCCTGAGCACCGCGCGGTCCGGACCGCTGAACCGCGCCCCTGACGCCCCCGGGCGGGCTCCGCTGACACCGGGGCGGGCCCCCTGACCACCCGGGCCCGCCCCGACCTCCACCGCATGGCCCCTCGCCCCGCGACGCGCCGCCGTCGCGCGATCCGCCATGCCCTCCCACTTCGACGAAGGTCCCCCATGTCCGTGATGTCCCCGAGGGCGCGGGAGAAGACGACGCCGCTCCCTCCGCTCCTCCCCCACCCCCGCGCAGACCGCAAACGGCGACTGCCGCTGCCGCTCAGCGCCGAGGACCGGGACGTGCTGTGGCTGTATCTGCTCACCCGCACGGCCCTGTGGATCACCGCCTACGGCGCGCGATGGCTCTTCCCGTCCGACGCGGGCGCGCGCGACGCGGGCCCTGTCCTCGCGCCCTTCGAACGCTGGGACTGGGGCCACTTCCTGAACGTGGCGCGCGACGGCTACTTCCCGGCGGGGAGCGGCCCGTGGAACGCCGAGTGGGACAACCGCGAGGCGTTCTTCCCGGGGTTCCCCCTCGCCCTGCGGGCCGTCCACGCCGTCGTACCGAGCTGGACCGCGGCCGGGCTGCTGATCTCGTTCGTCGCCGGCGGGATCGCGGTGCTGGCACTCGTACGGATCGCACGCCTGTATCTGCCCGACGCGCATGCCGGGCGACGGACCGCGCAGCTCCTGCTGACCTCACCGTGTGCGGTCTTCCTCGCCACCGGGTACAGCGAGGCGCTCTTCCTCGCCCTCGCCCTGCCGGCCTGGCTCGCCGCCCACCGTCTCAACTGGCCCCTGGCCGCCACCCTGGCCGCCCTGGCGACGACCGTCCGCATCAGCGGACTGTTCCTCTCCGCGGCCCTCGCCCTGCACTTCGTCCTGACGGCCCGCACCCGGTCCGACTGGCGGCCACTGCCCTGGCTCGCCCTGCCGGCCCTTCCCGCGGCCCTGTACGCCTGGTACCTGCACGCCCGCACCGGCGACTGGATGGCCTGGAAGCACGCACAGGAGCGGGGGTGGTACCGCCACTTCCACGCACCGTGGGACGCCTGGAGCAACACCTGGGATTCCGCGTTCGACCGGGTCCAGACGACCGGCTACGCATTCATGTTCCAGGCCGAACTCCTCGCCATGGTCGTCGGCCTGGCGCTGGTGACCCTCCTGGCACGCCGCCGTCGCTGGCCGGAAGCCGTCTACGTCGGCCTCAGCCTGTGGGCCCTGGGAACGTCGTACTGGTACCAGTCCATACCCCGGGCCACCCTTCTGTGGTGGCCCCTCTGGATCACGCTGGCCGCCTGGACCCTCCGCTCGGCACGCTTCAGGACCGCGTACTTCTGCCTCGCCGCACCCGTGTCGACGCTGTTCGCCCTGACGTACCTGACCGGCCGATGGGCCGGCTGACCGGCCGCCGGTCGTGAGGCGGCCCCAGGGCAACCCCGTACCGGCGCACGACGTCCTACCGACCGTGACTGGACTCTTCGCACCCGACCCCCTCGACGACGAGGAGGAGGCCGTACGACCGGGCCCGCTCTGGCGCCACGCCCTCTGGGTGGTGGGCATCAGCGCCGCCGCGGTGGCGGCGGGTTGGTTCACCGCCCTGTTCCGGATCGGCTTCGAGGGGTACGGCCTTCCGCCCGCCGCGCCCGGCGTGCCGTGGACGTACCTGGCCGCCTGGGCCGCGATCGGCCTCACCGTGGCGACCGTCCTGCGGGTCACCGCCGCCAAGGTCCCGGTCTACGCCCCCGGCCGGATCGCGGCCGGGCTGACGTACCTGGGCACCCGGCTCTCCCTGGGCTGGCGCCCGGAGGCGCCGCTGGTCGCCGCGATGGCTGCGGCGGCCCTGGTCACGGCAGCCGTCTGGTGCGCCGTCGCACTCCGCCCGCACCGGGCGAAGACGGCGACCGAGGCCGAGGTCGAGGCCGAGGTCTGACCCTGGCCGGGGCCGGGCCCACACCAGAGCCCGAACCGGACGCAGAGCCGGAGCCGGAGCCCGTGCGAGGACGCCGTCCAGAATCGGGTCTCAGCGAACTCCGCGGGGGCGGAACTGGACGCTGATGCGGGGACCGACGGCGCGGCTCGTCTTGGGGACGGCATGTTCCCAGGTGCGCTGACAGGAGCCGCCCATCACCACGAGGTCGCCGTGGCCGAGCGGCAGGCGGAGGTGCGTGGGGCCGCCGGACCGCGGGCGGAAGGCGAGGTCACGGGGGTCGCCCAGGGAGAGGATGGCGACCATCGTGTCGTGGTGGGCGGATCGGCCGGTGCGGTCGCCGTGCCAGGCGACGCTGTCCCGGCCGTCGCGGTAGAGGCAGAGACCGGCGGAGACGAAAGGCTCCCCTAGCTCGGGGGCGTAGTGGGCACCGAGCGTCCGCCGGGCCTCGACGAGCGCGGGGTGCGGAAGCGGCGCGCCTTCGCCGTAGTGGGCCAGGAGCCGGGGTACGGCGACGACGTTGTCGTACATCGGCCGCTCCTCGGCCCGCCAGGGCACCCGGCCGGCGAGCTCCTCGAACAGCGCGTCGGCGCCGTGCAGCCAGCCGGGGAGGTGGTCGACCCAGGCACCGCCGTCGAGCGGCGTCCGCCGGAGACCGTCCAGCGGGCCGAAGCGGATCTCGTCGCCCTGGTCGAACAAGGACCCCTGGAGTCCGGGCAGGGCGGGTCGTGCTGCGGTCACGACCCCACCCTACCCCCAAATCGAACACACAAGCGAGCGATGCCATCGATCCGCCGCGGCCCGCGTCATCGCTCTCCCGCACCCCCGGTCACCGGGGCGGTGCAGACGTCTCGTCACTCTCATCGCTCTCGCCACTCCCGTCGTACTCGCCTCTTGCACCACTCACCACACTTGCACCACTCCTGCCCCTCACGTCACCGGCATAGCGGAGGCAGGAGGCGACCACCACCAAGGGCCAGATGGACTGGATGCAGGTCACGAGCCGTTCGGCGACACCGGTGGACCCCTGCCGGTTCATCTCGACGAGGAACCAGACCGCGCCCAGGGCCATCAGCGCGGACACGGCGACGGAGGGCGTCAGCCGCAGCCCCCAGGGCACGGCGCCACGGCGTACGGCGGCCAGCACCGGCCACACCGCGAGCAGCGTGAAGCCGACCACGACGACCGCCCCGTGTTTCAGGGACCCCCCACTGCTCGGCGCGGGGATCAGCGCGACCCCGAAGGCCGCCACGCCACCACCGGCGAGTGCCACGCGCCCGGCGGGAGCGGCGGGCCGCAGTCCCCAGGCGGTGAGGAGATGGCAGGCGCCCATCGCGAGGAACGCCCCGGTCATGACCCAGGACCCCTCGGCCCCGTAGGCCGCGAGGACGCTGATGGTCTGGGTGACGGGGTCGTAGGCGGGCCCTTCGAGCAGCGCCGCGACGGTCCAGCCACCGACCAGCAGCAACGGGGCACACCCCGAGGACAACAAGGCTTATCTGGGAATGGATCGCATCGAACCACCGTAGAACGAGGCATTGCTCACCCATCGCACCACGGGGAACGCGTCAGCCGTGTTCCCCGCGCGACGGTGTCCGGCAGGTGCACGGGCGGCCGGCCGGAGCGATCACCCCGCGACCCGGCCGGCGGCCGCGCCCGGCCGGTCGTCGCCCGAGTCGTCGTAGTCGACCGTGCCGGAGGTCAGATGACCCGCGAGCCCGAGGAGCAGGAAGAGCCAGACCAGTACCTGCGCGGCGGTGCTCAGCCGTAGCGGACGGGTCGCGGAGTACGCGGGCTGTGCGGCGGCTTCGGGGGCGTCGCCCAGGAGCCCCTTGGGGTACACGGGCGTCAGCATCGTCGCGTAGGCGGCCAGCCGCATGCGGTACCGCACGACGGCCGCCGTTGCTCCGAAGACCGGTTCGGGAAGGCGGCCCAGGATGATGCCGATCAGCCAGAAGACCCAGCTGACGGCGAACCATCCGGACTGCGCGAGGCTGCTGACGATGGCCGCCGGAATCATCAGGATCAGCCGGAACAGGACGGCGAGCCGGTTGAGCGGGGTGGCGCGCAGTTCGATGCGCACCGGGTAGTCGGGGGCGTCGAAGGCGAACGGCGGGTAGCGGTCGACGAGGAGGGCCGCGCTGGCCGAGACCCGGGTCTGGTAGGCGAGGACCGAGCCGAGGAAGGACGCGATCGGGTCGGGCAGCCGGCCCAGGACCAGAGCGCTGAACCACCCCGCGATCGTGACGAAGAAGGCGACGAAGGACAGCAGGGCCACGACGATGAACTGCGGGAGGAGGAGCAGCCAGCGCAGCAGCACCGTCCACCGGCGCTGCCGCCCCGGCGGGGGCACGTCCAGAACGGGCCGCCACTCGGCCCCGCCGACGCCGTCTCCACCGGCGCCGTCCGAGGGCCGGGGATCCCAACCTGCTGCCATGACGGCCTCCGTATCTCCCGCGTCCCCCGCGTCCCCCGCTTCCGGTGTCACGTCGATGGTGACGCGACGGACAGTCCCTCGCACGGTCAGGGGGCCACCTGGACCACACGGGGCACCGCCCCCCGCGCCACGGGCCGAGGTGCACGTGGCTCGGCCTCCGCAACGGGAGCAGGGTTCGGCGGCGTCGACGAGGATCCCGTCCTGCTCGGTCGGCGCGCTCCGTGGCGGACGCGCCGGGGTCGGCGCACAGCGGTCGGCGCGCGTTGAGGTCCGCGCACTGAGGTCGGCGCCCGTTGAGGTCGGCGCACTGCGGTCGGCGCGCACTGCGGAGAGCGGCTTCTCCCGGGTGTCCCCGGCTACGACCGGGCGTCCGAAGTGCCGTGCCGCCCCGTCAGCTTCTCGTACAGCCATGGCCAGCGGGCCACCGCCACCAGGGCCCACACCAGGGCGGCCGGGGACCCGCGGCCCGCGAAGGCGCCCAGCAGGATCGGTGCGACGACCACGGGCACGCCGGCCCCCAGGACCCAGCGGACGCCCCGGCCCGAGGCCACTCCTGCCAGCAGGCCGACGAAGAGGAACACGGCGATGCTGCCGCACATGAGCCGGCGCATCCCGGGCGGCAGGTGTCCGTCGACATGCGCCACCGCCCCACCGAGAGAGGCGGCCAGCGCGGCGAGCGCACCTGTCGACACGCAGTGCATCGGCAGCGCGAACCGCGGTGCGAGCACGCCGAAGCCGAGCAACGGCACCCCGCACGAACGGCGCACCGCGAGTGCCCACAGCGCGAGCAGCAGCACGAAGGAGCCCACCGCCAGCGCGCCGAGCCGGGAGGTCCACGCCGCCTCCGAAGAGGCCTCCACCGCCAGCGCGACGCTTTCGCCGATCACGATCAGGGTGAACAGCCCCAGCCGTTCGTCGAGGTGCCGGGCGTCGAAGCGGGCGGCCACCGGCCTCGGACGGGTCGGCCGCTCGTGGCCGGCGGCCCGCTCCTCCCAGTCCTCCCTGGCCCGGGCCAGGATCCGGTTGCGGGACCGGGCGAACGTGAGCCCCAGGTCGACGGCGAGTCCGGCCGCCCACAGCCAGTAGCGGGCCGGTCCGCCCACAGGGACACGATCCAGGGGACGACCCCCGCCGACAGCTGCGCGATCGGCCAGTCCGCGACGACCTCCCCCCGTCCCTGCCAGACCCGCGAGGCCAGGAGTCGCACGAGCACGTACGCGAGGGCGAAGGCGCGCGCGTGGTCCGTGCGGATCCCGGGAACGGCCGCGGCCATGACGGCAAGCCCGAACATGCCGATGAGGACCGTCCGCGTGTGCACCTTGTCCGCGGCGACGTTGCCGTACGTCGTGAAGCACATCCACGCGGTCCAGAACGCCAGGTACAGAAGGCAGTAGAAGGCGAGGTCGTCCGCGGCCGGGGTGCCGTGCAGCAGGTGCGCCAGCTGGGCGACACCCGCGACGGCGATGAGATCGAAGAACAACTCCAGCCAGGAGGCGTGCCGTTCGGTCTCGGTGGGAGCGTCGGCGGTCAGGGCGCCGGGAGGGCCGGTGGGCGGTGTACCGGAGGGGGTGTTCTCGGAGGCCATAACTGGGTGATCGGCCGGACCGCGCCCGCACTCCAGCCCGCCGGCACGCTTCCCACGGGGAGTGCTCGACCGGTCACGCACCTATCACCCGCAGAGCCGGCGGGGCATGCCGAAGGGCCCGCACCCCTGCCAGGTGCGGGCCGTTCGACTGTGCACGGGCTTGCCGGAAAGGGGGAGACGGCAAGTCCGTGGACACAAGGAGCGGTCCCACGCGCTCACCCCCCACCTGCCCCCGATCCCACCATCCACACCACCCCGATCCACGACCGTCGCGGCAACGGTGGCGGACACCGCCGCGCGGCCACGACTCCGCAGTCCCCATGCGCCCGGTGGTGCCAGGTACCCCGCGGCGGAACGCCCCCGGCGACGGCATCACCGGTTCGTCGCGATCCCGAGGACCCGGCGCGGCCGTGGGGGTCCAGCGCGGCCGTGAGGCCCCGGCACGATCCCGAGGACCCGGCGCGGCCGTGCCGTCACTGCCGCCCCGGTGCCGCCTCGTCCGCGAGCGCGGGCCGGGTCGCAGGGTCCGTCGGCGGCCTCGCCTCCATGGGCGCCTGGGACAGCTTCCAGAACGCGGCATAGCGGCCATCGAGGCGCAGCAGTGCGTCGTGGTCGCCCTCCTCGACGATCCGCCCGGCGTCGAGGAAGACGATGCGGTCCGCGTGTCGGACGGTACGCAGCCGGTGGGCCACCATCACCACGGTCCGGCCTGCCATCAGGCGCTCGATGCCGGCGTGGACGGCCGCCTCGTTGACGGGGTCCAGCGCGGAGGTGACCTCGTCGAGCAGGACGATCGGCGCGTCCTTGAGCAGCGCCCTGGCGATCGAGACGCGCTGGCGTTCGCCGCCCGAGAGCCGTGCGCCGCCCTCGCCGACGGTGGTCGCCCATCCGTCGGGCAGGCGCGCGACCACCTCGTCCAGACGTGCCGCGGCCGCGGCCGCGCGCACCTCGGCGTCGGTGGCGTCGGGGCGGCCCAGGCGCACGTTGTCCTCGATGGTGCCGTCGAAGAGATACACGTCCTGGAAGACGATGGCGAACTGCGCCATCAGAGCCTCGGCACCGATCGCGCGCACATCCGCGCCGCCGACGCGGACCGCGCCCGCGTCCACGTCGTAGAACCGTGCGAGCACCTGCAACAGGGTGCTCTTGCCCGCGCCCGACGGACCCACCACGGCCAGCCGCCGCCCCTCGGGGACGGACAGGGACAGGTCGTCGAGCACCGTGTGCCCGTCGTGCCGGAAAGCGACCGACTCCAGCTCCAGTCCATGGCCGCGCTGTTCGACCGGGCCTGGGGCCTGCGGCAGCGGTGCCGTGCTCAACACCGCGTCGAGTCGGGCCAGTTCGCCGCGCGCGGCGCGCAGTCTGCCGCCGAGGTCGGCCAGGGACAACAGCGGATCCGCGCAGCGGGCGGCCAGCACCAGGACCGTCAGCAGTTCCACGGCCCCGACGTCCCCGCCGAGCGCTCGGTACGCGCCGAGGACGAGCACCGCGGTGAAGACCGCCTGCACCGTCAGGGCCAGGGCCAACGCGCCGGGCAGCGCCGACAGCGTCGAACGGCGGGAGGCGCGCCGGACCTGCCGCAGGGCGTCGTCGAGGAGTCGGAAGCGTTCGGCGGTCCGCCCGCCCGCCCGTAGGACCGGCTGGGCCTGGAGGTATTCGACGACCCTCTCGGTGGCCTCGCGGTCGCGTGTGGCGCGCTCCGCTTCCTCGGTCGCCGTCGAGCGTCCGGTGAGGATCTGGATCGCCACCACGACGGGGACGGCGGAGAGCGCGGCCAGGCCCAACTGCCAGTTGAGGGCGAGGATCACGGCGACGACCGTCAGCGGTGTCACGGCGGCGGAGACGAACGGCGCCAGCAGGTGCGCGATGACGCTCATCGCCTGCAGGACGCCCTGACCCGCCAGGACGGACACCTCTCCCACCCGGCTCGTGCCGTACCAGCCGAGCGGCAGCCGGGCCAGATGGTCGCCGAGGCGGTGGTACACGCCGCGCAGCAGCGCCGTACCGACGCGGAACCCCGACAGGTCGCTGAGGTAGCGCAGCACCGCGTACGCCGCCAGTGCGGCCCCGAAGGCCCCCAGCCAGGGCCAGGCGCGGTCCGGCGTGTCCCCGAGCAGCGCGCGGAGCACGGGTGCCAGCAAGGCGTACGAAAGCCCCTCGACGACCGCGGTCGCCGTCATCAGGGCGAGGGTGCGGTGCATCGGGCGGGAGTACCGGTGGCCCAGTACGCGCAGCAGCATGCGGATCATCGGCGGTCGTCTCCTTGCAGTCCGAGGTGGGTCCGTGGACGCGGCCCCTGCGGCTCGTCCGGGCCGTGCGTCGTCACAGCCGCTCCCCCTCTCCCGCGGAGCCTGCCGCGTGCCGGGAGCGCCACAGGGCCGCGAACCGGCCCCCTGTGTCCAGCAGTTCGCCGGGGCTGCCGTGCTCGACGATCACTCCGTCCTCCAGGACCGCCACGGCGTCGGCGCCGGCCACGGTCTCCAGGCGGTGCGCGATGACCAGGACCGTACGGTCGGCCCGCAGCGTGGCCAGGGCGTGGCGTACCGCCTGCTCGGTGTACGGGTCGGCGAAGGAGGTCACCTCGTCGAGCACCAGCACGGGGGTGTCGGCCAGCAGGGCGCGGGCGAGCGCGACGCGTTGGGCTTCGCCGCCCGACAGCCGTGCCTCTTCGCCGATCACCGTCTCGTATCCTCGGGGCAGTTCGAGGATCCGGTCGTGGATGTGCGCGAGGCGGGCGGCACGTTCCACGTCGTCCCGGTGGGCGTCCGGCACCGCGAGCGCGATGTTGTCCGCGACCGAGGCGCGCAGCAGGCGGACGTCCTGGAAGACGAAGGAGACCCGCCGGTACAGCTCCCGGCTGCTCAGCTCGCGCAGGTCGACGCCGCCCAGGCGGACCGATCCGCTCGTCGGGTCGACGAAGCGCGGCAGCAGTCGGACCAGGGTGGACTTGCCGCCTCCCGACGGGCCGACGAGTGCGGTGACCGTCCCCGGTTCCAGCGTGAGGTCGATCCCGCGCAGGACGTCCCGGCCGGGTTCGTAGCCGAACCGGACGCCGTTCAGCTCCACCCGGTGGCCGTGCGGCGCGACCGGGTTCGCCGGCTCCGGCAGCGGTGGCACCGCCAGCACGTCGCGGATCCGGCCGACGGCACGGCGGGCGGCCTGCACGTCGTCGAAGCCGTGCCCGAGTGCCGCCACCGGGGCGGTCAGGCCGATTCCCAGCAGCAGGAACGGCAGCAGATCGGCCGGGGGCGTCCCTCCCCCGGTGATCAGTGCCGCGCCGCCGGTCAGGACGGTCAGCAGTACGAACGGGGGCGAGAGCACGAGCTGCATCCCCGCGGCGATCGGGGAGATCCCGTGCACCCAGCGGCGGAAGACGGCGACGAAGTCGTCGGCGGCGGCGCGGAACTCTCGGTGGGCGCGCTCGCCTCCACCGAAGGCCTTGACCACCGCGATGCCCTGGACGAACTCCACGGCGGAGCTCCCGATCCGTGCCATCGCCGCGTCGAAGTCGGCCTGTTCGCGCAGCCGGGCCGGGGTCGTCATCAGCGGCACCAACGCCATCGCGGCGACCACCGGGATCAAGGTGATGAGCGTGAGTCGCCAGTCGACGGTGAACAGATAGACCAGTGACACCAGGGGCACGACGAAGGCCGAGGCCAGCTCGCCGGGCGTGTGGGCGATCAGCGGGTGCACGGCTCCGACGTCCTCGCCCACCAGCTTGGCCAGTTCACCGCTGCGCCGGCGGGAGAGCCAGCCGATCGGCACCCGCCCGAGCCGCTCGGCCAGCTGTCGGCGCAACGCCAACTGCACGTGCCCGTCGAGCAGATGCCCGACGGCCGCTGCGGCGGCCGTGAACAGCAGCCTGACGAACAGGCCGGCCGCGCCCGCGATCACGACGAACCGGACATGGCCGGGGTCGACCGGGCCGGACGCGAGCAGGGTGCGGCCCAGCTCGACGACCGCGAGCAGCGGCGCCAGTCCCGCCACCGCACCCAGGACCTGCAGGCCGATCACGGCGACGAAGCCCGCCACGTACGGCCGCAACGGCCCTGCCCCGCCCTGCCTCTCCCGGGCCCGCCTCTCCCGGCTCCGCCCCCGCTCGGGACCGGCATCGTCCGGTGGTCGCGCGGACCGGTTCATCGCCTCGGTGCACTCGGTGGTGGTCATCGCCCTCTCGTCCCCGTCGACCCCGGGACACCCCAGGGATTCTTACGATGTAAGGCTGAGCGAGGGACGCTATACTTACATCGTAAGAATCGTCAATCGGATCGCGAGGCGTCCGGTACGGAAGGTGAGGGCGCCATGGCGGCCCACAGGACTCGCGGGCAGCGCGCGGGGCTCACTCGGCAGGCCGTCCTGGAGGCGGCCCTGCGACTCGTCGACCGGGAAGGGCTCAACGCCCTGTCGATGCGACGGCTCGGCACCGAACTGGGCGTGGAGGCGATGACCGTCTACCACCACGTGCCGAACAAGAGCGCGCTCCTGGACGGGGTGATCGAGCAGGTGGTCGCCGAGGCCGTACCCCCGGAGTTCGGCGCCGCCACCTGGCGGGCGGACCTGAGCACCTATGCGCACGCGCTGATGGCCGCGCTCGCGGCACATCCGAACACCGTGCCGCTGCTGCTGTCCCGGCCCGCCATGACGCCCCGCCTCCTGGGGACCATGGAGGCCGTGGTGGGGATGCTGCACGAGGCAGGCTTCCCGCTGCCCAGGACTCTCGACGTCTCGTACTCGCTGACCGGTTTCGTCGTCGGGCACGCCGCCGCGCGGGCGGGCAACGTCGGCGGGGCCGACACCATGACCTCGTTGGACCCGGACACATACCCGTTGCTGGTCGGCGCCGCCCACGAGTCGGGAGAGGACGCGGCCCGGACGCGCTTCGACTTCGCACTCGACGCGCTGCTGACCGGATTCGAAAGGGAACTCGCCTCCACCCGCCCCGCGGAGTGAGCGCGGCCCGTGCGTCGAAGCCGACCGTCAGCAGCGGAACCGGAGGCGGCACACGACGGCGTTCGTGTCGCGGCGGACGGCATGGGCGACGACCGCGCCCCGCTGGTTCTGCAGGGCCCTCTGCCACAGGTGCTCAGGCTCGGCCTCGGAGACGAGAACGGAAGGCCGCGATGACCTGCCGGTAGGCCACGAGGACGGCCGGCAGGCCTGCGATGGCCAGCGTGGCGGGCAGGGTGAGGCCGAGCCCGTGTCCACCGGCTGCCGCGAGGACGAGGACGACGGCCTCCGGGCCGTACGCCACCGGGGCCATCGCGTCGGGCGACAGCGCGGCGAGCCCGGTGACGGCCGTCCTGTGCGAGGCGTGGCGCGGCCGAGGCCCGTCAGTCGATGTGAGGGCTGCGGCGTTCGACCAGGACGGTGTCGCGCCAGACGCCGTGGTGCCGACCGATGCGCTCTCGGGTGCCGATGACCCGGAAGCCGGCGCGGGCGTGGACCGCGAGGCTGGCCGTGTTCTCAGGGAAGATGCCGGACTGGATGGTCCAGATCCCCGCCGCCTCGGTGGACGTGATCAGCGCGTCGAGCAGGCTCGCGGCGATGCCCCGGCCACGCGCGTCGGGGTGGACGTAGACCGAGTGCTCCACCACGCCCGCGTAGGCGCACCGGTCGGAGACCTCGGTGACGGCGGCCCAGCCGAGTACGGTTCCGTCGGCGTCCAGGGCGCCGAAGCGATGCTCGGGCAGCTTGGCCGCGTCGAACTCCTCCCAGGTCGGAGCGGTGGTCTCGAAGGTGGCATTGCCCTCGTCGATTCCTGCCTGGTAGATCGCCAGGACCTGCTCGGCGTGGTCGGCGGTCAGCGGCACCACGGAGACCGCATGCACGGTGTTGATCCTCATGGGGCGGAGTCTGCCAACTGGACCTCTCGTACGTGGCTCTGCCGCTCCGCGTTCCCGCGGTCAGGCGCGGGAACGGCCTGAGGGTCGGGCGCGGGCGTGGGCTGCGGCCCGCTCCTCGAGGGCGTCCAGTACGGCTTCGCGGGCGCCGTCGACGAGGACGTCGAGAAGGATCAGCCCCGGGCCGGTGCCCACGGTGAACGTGAAGAACGAGCAGCAGTCGCTCTCGCGCGCGAGCACGTCGCGGAGCGTTTCCTCCACGCCGCCACCGCCACCGCCACCGCCACCGCCACCGTCGGCATCGGCATCGGCATCGGCATCGGCATCGGCATCGGCATCGGCATCGGCGAACACAAGGCGCAACCGGAGCCGGTCAGGCCGGGCCACGTCGGTCAGGTGCTCGGCGAAGAACGAGTCGAACTCAGCCACCCGCAAGGGCTGCTCGGCGGTGGGCAGGGTGCACGCGTCCGGTACACAGGTACTCATCGCGACCCCTTCCTTCGGCATCGCCTTCGCCCCCGGGGCGGGGCACCCGAGCCGGTCGAGCCCCTGCCAGGGCTACGCGCCCAGGACTACGCGCCGGCGGCCTTGGTCAGGAGCGCGCCCATGGCGGCGAGGACGGCGGGTTCGACGCGGTAGTAGACCCAGGTGCCGCGCCTTTCGGACGAGAGCAGGCCGGCCTCCTTGAGCTTCTTCAGGTGGTGGGAGACGGTCGGCTGGGAGACGCCGACGTCGGAGATGTCGCAGACACACGCCTCGCCGCCCTCGTGCGAGGCAACGGACGAGAACAGGCGCAGGCGGACCGGATCGCCCAGCGCCTTGAACATGACCGCGGTCCGCTCGGCCTCCTCGGCCGTCAGCGGCCGCTCGGCGAGCGGCGGGCAGCAGGGCTCGACGACGGGCTCCAGGAGCGGCAGCGCCTCCACATTCGACATACGTCTATGTTGACATATATCGAACCAGGCGACCCGGGAATGAACGAAACGGCCGTCTACCTCCAGCCGCTCGCCGACGCCCTCGGTGACAGGGTGCGCCTCGGCGCCCGGGTCACCGGCGTCTCCCGCTCGGGCCGCGACCGTATCGTCGACGCCGACCGCGCGACCCAGCCCTTCACCGTCCACGTGACCCGCGCCGACGGCCGCGAAGAGCGAATCGCGGCCGTCGGCATCGACGCCTCTGGCACCCGTGGCCGTCCCGAGCCCGGCCGGCGGTGACGGCCTCCCGGCGCTCGGCGAGCGCGCGGCGTCCGACCGGATCTCCTCTCGCGTTCCGGATCTCAACGACGTTGCCGTACGCGCCCGTCACGCGGGCAGGAGCGTTGCCGGCGCCGTTCGGACGTGGTCAGCGACTGACCGTCAGCACCCGTGTCGCTCATGGCGAAAGACCGGACGCCGGGGCCCGTGCCGATCTACGGTGACGGTTCGATCGCGGAACTACGGGAGGGCGACGGATGACCGTCGACGGTTTCGAACTGCTCGCTGACGCACACGACTACCTGCTTGCCGCCGCGCGCGGTGTCCCCTCCGACGCCTGGGGCAATGCGACACCGTGCTCGGAGTGGACGGTACGTCAGGTGCTGAACCACGCGCGCCTGGACCAGCAGGCGCTGGTCATGCAGATCACGGGTCTCCCGCCGGCGAGCGACCCGTTCGAGCCTGTGGACGCGGTGGCCGGCGACCCGGTCGCGGAACTGGCGGAGACGCTGAAGGCGGCCGCCGCGGCGTGGGAATCGGGGCGGGACGCGGAGAGCGTGCCCACCCCGATGGGACCGATGCCGGCCGAGATGGGCACCGCCGCCGCGGCGCTCGACGCGGGACTCCACGCCTGGGACATCGCCAGGGCCACCGGGCAGGATCTGCCACTGCCCGAGGAGATGGCGGAGGCGCTGGAGGACATCGCGTCGAAGCTCGTCGACTTCGTACGCGACTCGTTCGGGAAGTACGCGCCGCCGCTGTCCGTCCCGGAAGGAGCGAGCCGCGCGGCAAGACTCCTCGCGTTCACCGGTCGCGACCCCCACTGGTCCCGCTGACCCCGCCGTACGATCCGCCTGCGGGAGATGGCGGCTCTGGGCGCACTCATCGCGGGTCGGGATCGCCGCGACGGAATGCGTAGAAGCAGGCGCCCCGTGAACCGCCGACGACGAGGCCAGGACCGTCGGGATTCCAGACGCCAGCGTACAGGATCCCGTCCGTACGCATCACGGTGACGGCCCGTCCCGCTCTCGGGTCCCAGACCCGCGCGGTGCCGTCGTCCCTGCCGCTGCCGCTGCCGGTGGCGGTCGCGGTGGCGGTCGCGGTCGCGGTGGGTCGCGGTGGCGATGGCGGTGGCGGTGGCGGTGGCGGTGGCGAGCCAGGTGCCGCAGGTGCCGTCCGGAAGGACAGGTCGTTCAGGTCCGCGCACAGGTCCCGTGTCCGCCGCTCGTCGAGGTCGGCCGTGGCACGCGCCAGCAGGGCTACGACGAGGACGCGTGGGGCCTCGGGCCGGGGGCGGCCTCGGGCCGGGGGCGGCCTCGGGCCGGGGGCGGCCTCATCGTGATCGAAGACCCCAGTTCGGCGAAGCGCACCCGACTGTCGTTGCACAGATCCGCGATCGCGGCCTGGAACGTCGTACGTACCGTCGTCTCACGCTGCTTGGAGTCGCCGAGGTCGGGTATTGCGGTGGGCCTGTCCACCACGGCCGGTCCTCGCTCCCGCGGGCTCCCCAGCAGATCCGCGGCGGAGGAGGCCGCGTCGGCTCCCGTCCGGACCCGCCGGTTGATCAGCCGGGTTGGCGAGGCGCACAGCAGGGGCCACCGGCCGGTGACTGCACCGGGTCCCTGGTCACGGCTGGGGGCAGGCCCGGCAGTTCGGACGTGGGCATCCGCAGGGTCTGGTCCTGGGCCATTGGGGATCGCGAGGTCCGCCGTCGCCGGCACCGTGGCGCGCTCCCGCCTCGCTCGTACGGGGGTGCGGCTGGCCGGACCGGTGCCGCCGGAGCGTGCGGGCTGGCAGGATGCCTCGTCATGGCGAGGAGAGACGGCAGCGATGAGGCGTACGTCGTGGGGCTGTGCGACCGGATTCTCGGGGAGAGCGCTCTGACGCAGCACAGGTTCGACTGGCTGCTGGGTGATCCCGGAACGGGCGGTCGGCGCATCAGGCTTCCGGTCGACGCCTACTGGCCGGGTCACCAGCTGGTGGTCGAGTACCGCGAACTGCAGCATGACCAGCCGACGCCTCACTTCGACAAGCCGGATCGCCTCACCGTCAGCGGTGTCCACCGCGGTGAGCAGAGAGCCCTGTACGACGCCAGGCGCGACGAGCAGATTCCCGCGCACGGGCTCCGCCTGGTCGTCATCCGACCTGCCGACCTGGATGCGGACGGTCGCGGACGCCTGCACCGCAATGAAGAGGCCGACCTCGCGGCACTGCGGAAGGCCCTGGCCCGCGCCGGCGACGAGGACCGGGTCACCGACACCTTCCGTACCTGGCTGCCGGCCGAAGGGTGGACACCTGTCGATCCGACCGACCGCTGGACCGACCTGGAAGCCGTACGCGGCGAGGAACGGCTGATCTGCGAGGCCAAGGGCCGCACCAGCGAGAAGGGTACCGATGCCGACATCGCCTACGGCCGACTACTGCGCCGCATGACGAGCCAGGACGCCCGTACACGCTACGCCCTCGTCGTACCGTCCTCCTCGGCCGAAGCCGCCGCACGCGTCCCGGCCCATGTGCGGCAGCTCCTGCGTATCGACGTGTACGAGGTGACGGATGACGACCGGGTAGTCCGGCTGACCGACTGAGCGGCTCCGCGGCTCCGCGGCTGACCGACTGAGCGGCCCTGCGGTTCCGCACCCGACCGGCTCCGCAGCCGACCGACTCAGCAGCCGACCGACTCAGCGGCTGACCGATCAACCGACTGACCGTCCGACTGACCGACGCCGAATGCGAGAATGCGAGGCCCGGCCGAAGCCTGCGACGGCTCGAAGCCGGGGTCCGGCACCGACGGAAGCGGGGGGTAGTCGTGGCGTTGGCCATGTGTCCACTGTGCAGCGACGACGAAGACATCGAGGCGGTCCGCGAGCTCGACGGCGGGGGCCGGATCGTGAAGCACCGGTGCGGCTTCGAATGGGAGCACAGGGAGCCCGTGATCCCGCAGCGGAACCCGCTCCGCTCCTTCGACGAGCTCAAGTCCCGCTTCCCGAAGGCCGAGGACGTCGATCCCGAGCAGTTGGAGCGCGTGACGCGACTGAAGGAGCACTACCTCGCGGTCAAACCGGACCTCGACCGCGACGCGGTGGACTACTGGGCGAAGTACCAGCGGATCTTCTCCCCGGACGGGCTGTGGACGTGCGACCCCAGGGCTCTCAAGGACTTCGCCAACTCCGAGGTCGGCGCCCATCCCGGCAACCAGGCCACGTTCAACTCCGCGTGGAACACCATGGGCGACGCCGCGGCCGGGAAGGCGACCCGCCAGACGATCGAGTACCTCCTGCGTGGGCCCGAGGAGGTGCCGCTCGAGGACCGACTCCAGCACCTGCTGTCCGGCACCACGCCGTTCGCCATCACCGGTTTCAAGGAGGCCCTCCTCACGAGGGTCCTCTGTGTGGTGTACCCCCACCGCTTCCTGACGATCCTGAAGTACACGACCGAGGCCGGCGGCAAGCGGGAGATCGCGCGGATGGTCTACGGTCTTGAGCTCCCGGCGCCCGAGTCGGTGAACTGGACTCTCGGCCGACTCATCCTGTGGAGCAACAACCTCCTGCTCGACCTCGCCGGCGACGGCTTCGCCAACCGACAGCACGCCGCCGCGTTCCTGTGGTGGGCCAAGGACCAGCTCGGCGAGCGACGGGCAACCTAGACCGCCCGGCACCCACCACGCGCCGCGAGACGCCTCGGGTCCTCGTCCGCGACGGCGAGGTTCGGATCGACGGGCGCGGCGACGGCTCTTGCCGGGCACCGGGGTGGTGGGTCAGTGCTGCTCGGCGAAGTGGGCGTGGACCGCGTCAAGCAGGAGGCGGACGCGTACGTGGGTCACGTGAGGCATGACCGTGGCGAAGGCGGCATCGAGCTCGGCAGGCGTACGGAACAGGTACAGGATGCGCTGCAACTCCCCTGCCAGGTTGCCGAGTCGCTCATGACAGTCGGGGTGCTCGCTGGTCAGGATCTCGCCCAAGGCCTCGTCCACGCTGTCGTACTCCCCCGAGACCGTCGACGAGACGAAAGCCGATGTCAGCGAGAACCGTCCGCTCGCCTCCCAGTCGGACAACGGCAGCTCCGTCATGTCCGGGTACATGAGGAACCGGCGGTCGCGGATGAGTTCGGCCAGCGAGCGCAGGAAGTCCGCCGGCGGATCGTCGCCGGCCGCCCGCGCCAGTGCCTGGCGGTACTCGGCGGGCCTGGTCTCTAACACCTCGGTGCCGACCTCGTCGGCAAGAAGGTCCAGCAGGGAGGCCAGCACCGCGGGCGGCATCGCCGCTGACGTCGCCGCGGAATCCAGCAGGAAGCGTGACAGGCGCTGAAGTCCGTCCTCCAGCGGTGCGGCCCCCGGGTTGCGCGAGGCTACGGCTATGCGCAGCAGCAGCCCCACCGCGCCGGAGGTGAACAGGTCGTCCTGTTTCGAGATCACGTGGCGCACGTTACGGCGGGCACGGGCAAGCGGTGCGGATACGGAGCATCTCGCACTCCGGCGCGGAGGAGAGAACGCCCTGACCAGTGACCCGCGCACCGGAATCGGTGGCGCGGGTCACTGGTCGCTGCCGTCCCTGCGCGTCTGCGGTTCGGGTGGCGCGCGTCAGCCGCCGGCCCGGCGCCTGCCCCGGACGCGGCGTGGGTACGGGAAGAGCCGGGGAGAGCGCTTCGCGGCCACGTCCTCGATCCAGCCGAAGGCCAGTACCAGCAGTCCGGTCAGTGGGATCGCCACCATCAGCGGGAACCACTGGCTGCTCAGCAGCCACTGGAAGTGCTCGTAGAAGAAGCCGACGGACCAGAGGGGGTCGATCAGCGGGATGGCGGCCACCAACGCGGTCGCGTGCCAGAGGTAGACGGTGACCGCGCGTGTGTTGAGCAGGCTGATCAGGCCGTTCCAGCGTTCCAGCGGTCGGGGCCACTGTTCCCAGGAGGGACTGACGTGGAGCAGGATGGCGACGAAGCCGAAGGACCACAGCGCCTGGGCCACCGGCCAGGCCTCGATGTCCGTGGGCACGGTCGGATCGACCGGTCGGGTGTGCAGGTACCACCAGCCGGCCACCATGATCAGCGGCGCGACGGACGGCACGACGTACTGCGGGATCTTCTTGAGCAGGCCCTCCTGATGCGCCATGCCGAGGATCCAGCAGGAACCGAAGGTGGCGAAGTCGTTGACGGTCTCCCAGACCCGGCCGTAGAGGAAGTCCTGGTCGATGAAGAACGTGTTCATGACGATCGACAGCGTGAGCGGCACGAACAGCGTCACCACCGGCATCCGCCGCAGCGCCCACAGCATCAACGGCGACAGCAGGACGAACCAGAGGTACGCGCGGAGGTACCAGAGCGGGACGATGACCTGCGCCGCCCAGCCCTGCCCCACGAGCTGGTCGAAACCGTTCAGCGACTCGGCGTACGGCGGAGTGCTCAGCGGCACGATCCAGAGCAGCAGCTTGCCCCACCACCAGTCGGCGTGCCCCTCGGCGTCGGGCCCTCCGCCGTCGAGGATCTGGGCGGTGAGCATGATCGCGCCGAACAGCCACATCGGCGGCAGCAGTCGGCGCAGGCGGCCCCGGATGACGCCGAGGGCGGGCCGGCTGAGGGAACGGGCCATCAGCAACCCGGCCAGCGCGAACATCACGCCCATCGACGGGAAGACGACGGGCAGCAGGAACCAGCCGAAGTTGTGGTACAGCACCACGCGAACCAGTGCGAGGGCGCGCAGCAGGTCGAGATAGCGGTCCCGGCCGCTCTTGGCCCTGGACGGTGCCGTGGGGTCCGGCTCCGGCTCCGGCATCGGTTCCCGTCGCAGAACGGGGGGGACGCGCAGCTGGAGGGTCTCGTGGGTGCCCCGGAACTCGAAGGATGCGGTCATGGTCAGGCCTCCACCGGTGCGGCGACCTCGCCGGTGCGCCGGAGCTTCTGCCAGCGCAGTCGGCCGCCGGTCAGCGCCGTGATCGTGGACTGCAGCAGGACGATGTACATCAGCTGCCGGTAGACCACTTGCTGGATCGGCAGGCTGATCAGATGCAGGGGCTTCTCGCCGTCGAGCCGGAAGGCGTACCAGGACAGCGCGGCCTGGAGCAGGATGAAGCCGCCCCAACTGGCGAGGGTGATCGGGGCGTCCGCGAACAGCACGCCGTACAGCAGGAACATGTCGACCAGCGGCGCGAGCAGCGGGGCGACCACGCCGAACAGCACGACGAGCGGAAGCCCGAGCCGGCCGAAGCGTCCGGCCGGGCCGCGGGAGGTCACGGCGCGGCGGTGCTTCCACATCGCCTGCATGCTGCCGTAGCTCCAGCGGTACCGCTGGGACCAGAGCTGCTGAATGCTGGCGGGGGCCTCGGTCCAGGCGCGGGCGCGCTCGGCGTAGACGATCCGCCAGCCGTCGCAGAGCACCGCCATGGTGATGTCGGTGTCCTCGGCGAGGGTGTCGTCGCTCATTCCGCCGACCCGCCGCAGGGCCTCCTTGCGGAAGGCGCCGACCGCGCCGGGGATGGTCGGGATGACGTTGAGCATGTCGTACATCCGGCGGTCCAGGTTGTGGCCGAGGACGTACTCGATGTGCTGCCAGGCGCCGATCAGGCTGTCGCGGTTGCCGACCTTGGCGTTGCCCGCGACCGCGCCGATCGCCCGGTCGCCGAACGGCTGGACCAGCTCGCGCACGGTGGACGGCTCGAAGAC
This sequence comes from Streptomyces sp. NPDC029956, assembly GCF_055574655.1. NCBI lineage: Bacteria > Bacillati > Actinomycetota > Actinomycetes > Kitasatosporales > Streptomycetaceae > Streptomyces > Streptomyces sp. NPDC029956. The sequence goes on from NZ_JBVHZJ010000081.1 coordinate 24,876, forward strand.
GGTGTCGCCGTCCATCATCACGATGATCTCGTGCGACGCGGCCGCGATGCCGGTGTTGAGCGCGCTGGACTTGCCGCCGTTGGCCTTGCGGATCAGCCGGACGAACGGCAGACGCATCTCCTCGACGATGTCCGCGGTGCCGTCCGTCGAGCCGTCGTCGATGACGATCACCTCGATCGGATAGTCGCTGGCGACGAGGGAGTTCAGGGTGTTCGCGATGCACTCGCGCTCGTTGTAGGCCGGGACGAGGACGGTGACCGGCTCGGTGACGGGCGGTCCCCACGCGTCCCGCCGCCGGGACCGCCGGGCGTGGAGCGGTGCGAGGACGAGCATCAGCGCGAACCGGCCGAAGTTGAGGAAGCCGACGACGGCCAGCAGAGCGACCAGCACCGGCAGGGTGAGCACGGCGGCCTGGGTGGCCCAGATGAAGCACTTGCCCGCCCACAGCTGGTATCCGTGCACCGGCACGGTGGCGTTGGTGGCGCCGAGTGCTTCGGAGATGGTGGCGAAGCGGTACCCCTCGCCCTGCAGCTTCACGATGATCTGCTCGAGTGCGGCAAGGGTCTCGGTACGGTCGCCACCCGCGTCGTGCAGCAGGATCAGCTCGCCCGCGCCGGGCTTGCGCGGCATCGCCGCCTCGACGATCGCGTCGACGCCGGGACGCTTCCAGTCGTCGGTGTCGCGGTCGATGAACGCGGTGAGGTAGCCGTGGGAACCCACGTACTTGATCACCGGGTAGCTCCAGTCGTCGAGCGCCGAGGCGTCGGAGGAGTACGGCGGGCGGAACAGCGCGCTGTGGACGCCCGCGACGCCGGCCAGCGCAAGCTGCGTCTGCGCCAGCTCCCAGCTGATGCGGGCTTCGGACTGGTACGCCAGGTCGGGGTGGGTGAAGGTGTGCACGCCGATCTCGTGGCCGCCCGCGACGATCTGCCGGATCAGCTCCGGGTGGCGCGTGGTCATCGCGCCGGTCACGAAGAAGTCCGCGCGGATGTCGTGGGCCGCGAGCACGTCCAGGATCTTCGGGGTCCACTCCGGGGAGGGGCCGTCGTCGAAGCTCAGGACCACGGTGCGGTCGGGGATCCGGTAACTCACGGGGCGCTCGTTCTTGGTGCCGCGCGCGTCGACGATCGGGCCGCCCTTGAGCAGGTTCTCCGGCACGGTCGTCTTGTCGACCGAGGTCGCGATCCGGGTGTCGTGGAACGCCTCGTTGGTGGCGAGGCCGCGCAGGACGAGGAGCGCGAGCAGGCACGCCAGCAGGGACAGCGGCATGAAGAAGCGCAGCGGCGGCGCAGCCAGTCGGCGCGGTCTCAGCAGGGACTGCCGACGACGCTGGTGGCGGGACAAGGGCGCTCCTGGAGATGGGTGGTGCGGACGATCAGGCGCGCCCGGACCGGCCCGTGGGCGTTGCTCCGGGCGGCACGAGGGTCGCGGTATGCCATGGAATGTCACGATGTTCGGCGTGATGACCGAACTGTTCGGGCGGGGTGTCGCAGACCGCGCCCTCTAGGGCCAGGAGGGCGACAACGGGCCCGTGGTGGGCAGGTACGAGGGCTTCGGCGGTATCCCCATCGCGGGGGCGTCCGACTGACCGCCGATGAGGCTGCCGCACATGGCGGCCGCCAGGATCGCGCCGACCACGGAGACCGGCCAGCCGAAGCGCCGCAGCAGCCGGCTGCGCAGACCCGACTGGTCGACGAACACAGGTGCCGGAGCAGGCTCCTCATGACGTGTTTCAGCCACGTCGGGCTGTGCCGAGTGGAGCGATCCGCGCCTGGAGGGTGTGGCGACTTGGCGCATTACTTGTGGCCTTTTTGTGCAGGGTGTGGAGACCGCTGAAGCGTAGAGCGGACCGTAGCGCATGACCTGAATCGATTGGTGTGCGATGTGCGTATTTGGCACATTCCGATCGGATGCCGTAACCGGATCGGTATGTCAACGGGCGTCTCTCGACCCATGGATGACCGGGTGCTGACCACAAGACGAGATGGCTTGAATCCTTCGCTAGGATGACCGCTCACTTCATGCGATCCGCGATCGATCCGCATGCAACGGGCGTGTCCAGTCGCCGCCTCTACGCCCCAAGGAGCCTGTGTGAGCCAGCCCCGTCGCACCTCTCGTCGCCGAGCGTGGACCGCGCTCACGCTGCCCGCCCTCCTGTGCGTGCTCGCCGCGTGTTCCGCGGACCCCGCGACCGGCGGCGGGGGCGCGGACGCCGCCGGTCCCGCACGGGACGTCTCGCCGACGCCCACCGGACCGCCGGGAACCCTGTTCGACGACTTCGACTACACCGGCGCCGACGACCCTTCCCTCGCCGCGCACGGCTGGGAGATCCGTACCGGCGGGGGCGGCCCGGGCATCAAGGACACCTGGAGCGCCGACGGCGCCGCCTTCCCCTCCGACCCGACGGCCAAGGGGGGCAAGGTCCTACGACTGCGCTCCTCCACCGACGGCACGGAGCAGGGCACCACGCAGGTCGAGGTGCAGACCACGAGCCGGAACTTCTTCGAGGGAACCTTCGCCGCCCGGGTCCACCTCAGCGACAAGCCCACGACCGGACGCGACGGCGACCACGTCGTCCAGACCTTCTTCCCGATCTCCTCATCGGACTCCTCGGAGAACTACAGCGAACTCGACTTCGAGTACCTGCCGAACGGCGGCTGGGGTTCGGTCGGTCCGCAGCTCGACAACGTCAGCTGGTACAAGGCCGACCCGCCGGACCGGGTCCACAACACCCTCGAGCGGCGCCTCGGTGGCTGGCACACCATGATGATCACCGCCATGGACGGAAAGGTCACCTACTCCCTGGACGGCAAGGAGCTCTTCACCAGCTCCGGCAAGTACGTCCCGCGCGAGCAGATGGACATCCACTTCAGCAACTGGTTCATCGACCTCCCCTTCGCCGGCGGCCCGCGCACCTGGGACATGAAGGTCGACTGGGTCTACTACAAGGCCGCCGAGGCCGTCTCCCAGGCGGACCTCCGGAAGACGGTGGAGGGCTTCCACAGCACCGGCACCGACTACATCAACACCGTCCCGAAGCCCTGACCCCACCCGCTGCACCCGCGTCCGCCGCGACGTCAACATGCTGCTCACCGAACGGGAACCTGCGACCCCTTGACCCCCAGGAGTGGGGGTCAAGGAGATTGTCGTGACATGACGGACCAATTCTGGGCGCGAACCGTGTGAGAACACCCAGGCCCTTCGCCACCGCGCACACCGCGTGGTCCCCACCTGGTCCCCACCTGCCGCCAGGCTGGAACACGGGTGAGGAGCGCGAAGGCGGCCGAGGACCCCGTGCACGGTCTGTCTCGCCAGTCACACCGGCTCGCCGGTGTCCCTCGCCTGGGCCCTCTCGCGCACCGCACTCACGGCCGGAGCCGAGGAACGAACCACGCGGGCGGCTTGTCGTTCCCCCCGGCCGCGGCGACCACTCGGGCCGTGTCCACCTCTTGCTCCGCCGGCCACGGAAGACGACGCACCGCCCTGCTCCGCGCCTCGATGCCCGACGTCGCCGCCTTCCTGTGCCGGACCGAACCCTTTGTCCCGCGGCCGGGACGGCGAGTGCCTCGCCCCGGACGCCCTCGTCTCCCAGATCGTGGATCGACGTCCATCCTCCTGACCCACAGCGGCGGGAACCTTGTGCAGTGGTCCGGATGCGTACCGTGAACGCCAGGAGCCCTGGCCGCGGGGAGGTGCTACAACTGGGGTTGTGAGCCCGTCTCGTCTCCCGTGCCCGGCGTCCCGGTGCGGTCGAACCTAGGCAGAAGATTCGGAAGCGTCGCCGGACAGGTCTTCGTCCTTCAGGTGGCGATCGTGGTGCTGCTCGCCGCCGGGGCCCTCCTGGCCCTGCTGCTGCAGTCGCGGTACGACATCGACCGTGAAGCGCGCAACCGGTCGGTTTCCGTGGCTCAGACCTTCGCGAACTCCCTGGGCCTGCAGGACGCGCTGCGTTCGCCGGACCCGTCCGCGATCCTGCAGCCCCTCGCCGAGGAGACACGCAAGGACGCAGGCGTGGACTTCATCGTGGTGATGGACACGAACGGCATCCGCTACAGCCATCCCCAGCCCGACCGCATCGGCGAGCGGTTCGTCGGCACGATCGAGCCCTCACTCGCCGGCGAGGTGTACACCGAGAGTGTGGAGGGGCCGCTCGGCAAGGAGATCCAGGCGATCGTCCCGGTCACCTCGCCCGAGGGTGAGGTCGTCGCCCTGGTCTCGGCAGGTCTGACGGTGGCGAGCGTGACCGGCATCGCCGACCGTCAGCTTCCGGTCATCCTCCTGGCCATCGCCAGCGGTCTGGCTCTGGCCACCGTCGGCACGGCGCTGATCAGCCGAAGACTGCGCCGCCAGACCCACGGGCTCGGCACGCAGGAGATGACCCGCATGTACGAGCACCACGACGCGGTGCTCCACTCCGTCCGCGAAGGGGTGCTGATCACGGACGGCGAAGGACGACTACTCCTGGCGAACGACGAGGCCGGACGGCTGCTCGGCCTGCCGGACGACGCCGAGGGACGCCCCGTCGACGAGGTCGGCATGGATCGCCGAATGGCGGAACTGCTGCTGTCCGGCCGGGTGGCCACCGACGAGGTGCTGGAGGCCGGGGACCGGCTGCTCGTGGTCAATCAGCGGCCCACGCACCCGCACGGCTCGGCGGTCACCATCCGCGACTCCACCGAGATGCAGCTCCTGAGCAGCCGGGCGGAGACGGCCCGCAAGCGGCTCAAGCTGCTGTACGACGCCGGGGGTGACATCGGCACCACCCTCGACGTGGTCCGCACCGCGAAGGAGCTGGCCGACGTCGCCGTTCCCCAGTTCGCGGACTTCGTCACGGTCGACCTGGCCGACCCGGTACTGCAGGGCGACGAGCCCGGCCCGGGCGCCGACATGCGGCGCACGGCGGTCAGCGGCATCCGATCCGATCACCCGCTGTACCCGCTCGGCGCACTGATCGACTTCCTGCCGTCCACACCGCAGGCCCGTGGCTACGGCACGGGCACGACCGAACTCGTACCCGATCTCCATGACGCGCCGGGCTGGCACGCCCAGGACCCGCTGCGGACGTCCCGGATCGTCGACTACGGCATCCACTCGCTCATCGCGGCTCCGCTGAAGGCCAGAGGTGTCGTCCTCGGGATCGTCAACTTCTGGCGGTCGCAGAAGCCGGAACCGTTCGACGAGGACGACCTGTCCCTGGCCGAGGAGCTTGTCGGCCGCGCCGCGGTCACCATGGACAACGCCCGCCGCTATACCCGCGAACACCATCTCGCGGTGACGCTCCAGCGCAGCCTGCTGCCGCAGGATCTGCCCGAGCAGAGCGCGGTGGACGTCGCTCACTTCTACCAGCCCGCCCAGTCCGGAGTGGGCGGGGACTGGTTCGACGTGATCCCGCTGTCGGGCAGCCGCGTCGGGCTCGTCGTCGGAGACGTCGTCGGGCACGGCCTGCACGCCGCGGCCACCATGGGGCGGCTGCGCACGGCCGTGCACAACTTCTCCTCCTTGGATCTGCCGCCCGACGAACTCCTCGCCCGTCTCGACAACCTCGTCCAGCGCATGGACCAGGAAGGCGACAGAACGCCCTCGGACGGCGGTGTCCTGGGCGCGACCTGCCTGTACGCCGTCTACGACCCGGTCTCGCAGAACTGCACCATGGCGCGCGCAGGGCACATGCCACCGCTCGTGGTCGCCCCGGACGGCACGACGACGATCTCGGAACTGCCGGCCGGTCCCCCGCTGGGGCTGGGAGGCATGCCGTTCGAGACCATGGAACTGCACCTGGCGGAAGGCAGTCAGCTCGTCCTGTACACCGACGGGCTGGTCGAGGAGCGGAGCCGGGACATTTCAGTGGGCCTGGAAACGCTGCGCACGGCGCTGAGCCACCCCGGCCGAGACCCGCGAGCCAGCCGCCGCGCCGTACTCGACGCCCTGCTCCCCGTCCGGCCGGCCGACGACATCGCGCTGCTCATCGCCCGGACACGGACTCTGGGCCCCAGCCGGGTCGCAGAGTGGGATGTACCGTTCGACCCGAGCGAGGTCGGCGCCGTGCGCGGCCTCGCGGCCGAGCAACTCGAGGAGTGGGGCCTTGAGGAACTCGCCTTCACGACAGAACTGATCCTCAGCGAGCTCATCACCAATGCCATAAGGTACGCCGCCGCGCCAGTTCGCGTTCGTCTGTTGCGCGATCGCACTCTGACCTGCGAGGTGTGGGACGGCAGCAGTACCGCCCCGCATCTGCGGTACGCCGCCACCATGGACGAGGGAGGCCGCGGACTGTTCCTGGTGGCCCAGCTCAGCGAGCACTGGGGCACCCGGTACACACCGGAGGGCAAGGTCATCTGGGCCGAACAGGTCCTGCCCGCCGCCGGCAGTGCTCTCTC
>NZ_JBVHZJ010000082.1:0-29414 GCF_055574655.1 Streptomyces sp. NPDC029956
CTCATCCGACAAGATCAACGCGGCCTTCGGCCGCCCGGTACGTGCCATAGACCAAGCCTACACATCTGAACAGAACTCCTGACTCAGAAGACTAGGAGTTGTCGTCAAAGTGTCACGCCCACATCAGGAGTGAGGCGAGAGTGATGGCCGCCCTGTAGGACTCGGCAGTCTTGTTGTACCGGGTGGCGATGCCGCGCCATTGCTTCAAGCGGTTGAAGCACCGTTCCACGATGTTGCGCCGCTTGTAGATCTGTTTGTCGAAGGCCGGCGGGCGGCCACCCCGGCTGCCACGCCGGGCCCGGTTGCCGGCCTGGTCGGCCCTTTCCGGGATGGTGTGCGGGATGTTCCGGCGTCGCAGCCAGGTGCGGATCGCCTTCGAGCTGCAGCCCGTGTCGCCGATGACGTGGCCGGGCCGGACACGCGGTCGTCCCGCCCCGAGGCGGGGTACGCGCATCGCCTACATCACGGCGGTGCACTGGGTGCAGTCGTTGGTGTTGCCGCCGGTGACCACCAGGGCGAGGGGGCGACCCAGGCCGTCGCAGTCCAGATGAAACTTGCTGGTCAGCCCGCCTCTGGAGCGACCGAGCGCCGGGCTGCGGTGCCCCCTTTTCGGGCCCCGGCCGCGTGCTGGTGGGCCCGGACGATGCTGGAGTCGACCGACACCAGCCAGTCGATGTCTCCAGTTGCATCCGCCCGGGCCTGTGCGGTCTGCAGCATCCGGTCGAACGTGTCGGCCGCCCAGCGGCGGAACCGGGTGTGCAGGCTGGCCCAGGAGCCGCACCGCTCGGGCACATCTCGCCAGTCCACCCCGGCCCGGGACTTCCACACGATCCCGTTGAGCATCGTCCGGTCGTCCAGCCGAGGCCGCCCCATCGACGTCCGAGGCAGCAATGGCCGCACGAAATCCCACTCGGCATCCGTCAGTTCATGACGTTGTATCACCTGATCATGATCCATCAGCCGAGGTTTCATAGGCGGCAGAACCTAGTAATTCGCCTCGTCGCCGCTGTTCACGTACGAGTCGATGCTGACCGAGTAGCCGGCCCCGGTGGTGAGGTCGGGGCGGCTTCCGTGACCGTCCTCCGCGAGGCTATCGGCGGTGAGGAAGACGATGCACAGGGTCATGTCATCTCTGGTGAAGCTCAGGTCGCCGGGCAAGGCTTCGGGGTCAGGAATCCATCCGTCCCGTGCCAACGCGGTCCGGTAGTGCGCGGTCACTTCGGCCCGTGTGCCGGGGAAGGTGTACGTCCGGTCGGCGGACACCACCACATCGCCGCTGTCCGCCCAGCAGCCGGCGTCCACCTCCTCGAATCCCCGGGCGATGGTGGCTCCGTCGGGCCGGGAGTTGAGGATGTCGAGCGCCGCCATCTCCTTTACCCGGTCGTCAGTCCCCTCGCAGTCCCTGGCGAGTTCCAGCAGGGCGCAGCCGGTGAGCGTTGCGGCCGCAAGCGTGGTCGACAGGAGCAGGGATATCGGGTGGGTGGTGCTTGTCCGCAGGGGCAAAGAGGTCTCCAGGGTGAGGGCCGGGGCGGAGGGGGAGAGGCCGCCGGACAAGAGAGTCATCCGTGCCGGCTCCGGAGCGGGCACGGCCCAGTTCTACCAGCAGCCGTGGCCCTCGTTCTTGATGTGAGCGTGACACTCTGACGACACCGCCCAGCCTCCTCGAGGTCCCCGCGATCCTGCGTGCCCGCGCGGCTGTCGCGCCGGATGCGCGCTTCACCTTCCATTCCAGCCGGATGCGCACGACCCATGCGCCCCAGGAACAGCTCAAGGCCATGGACGCCGACTCCGACCGCTGCGCCGTGGAACTGTCCGACGCGCGGGTCGGCGTACTCGGGTACGCCTGTCTCGTCGCCATCATGAGCATGAGACCGGGCTACCACCGGGTCTCCGAGGAGCGACTGCACATGCGTACGGTCGAGAACGGCGCTGCCGCGCCCTTCGTCACCAGCGCGGGCGCGCTCGTCCACTGACTGAACACCATCGGCGCCGCCAAGAAGATCACCCTGCTCACCCCCTCTATGCGCCCTCCGACCCGGACGGTCGTGGACTACCTCACTCTGGAAGGCATCACGGAAGGCGATCATGTCGGACAGCCCCCTCAGGCCCAGCTCGTTGATCAACACGGTCTACGGTGCGTTCCTGCCCCGCCTCGGTAACTGGGGCTCCATCGCCGACCTGATCACGCTGCTGGGGGGGGAACTGGACGTCGACGCCTCGGCGGTGCGGTCGGCGATCTCGCGACTGAAGAAGCGCGGGGTCCTCGAACCGGAGCACAGGGGCGCCACGGGTTACCGACTGAGTCCGGCCGTCCTTCCCGTCTTCGACGAGGGCGACCGCCGGGTCTTCGCCAGCCTGGAACCGGCCGACCCGGCGGACGGCCGGGTGGTATACGGGGAAAACCCAGGGGAGCGTTCGCGCAGCGCGCTGCTACGGTCGGGCCCTATGAGCTGGCTCCCCGATGACTTCGTCCATCCCGTCCTGGTACCGCTGCCGGGCAGTGGTCATCACCTGCGGCCGATCCGGGAGACGGACACCCCGCTCGACTATCCGGCTGTGATGGGTTCGCGCGAGCGGCTGTGGACCATCTTCGGCCCAGCCTGGGGCTGGCCCGCGGCCACCATGACCTACGAGGCCGACCAGGCCGACCTGTTGCGGCACGAGAAGGAGATCGCCGCACACCAGTCCTTCAACTACGCCCTGTTCGACGCGGCGGAGACCGCTCTGCTCGGCTGCGTCTACATCGACCCACCGGAGAGGGCCGGCGCGGACGGCGAGATCTCCTGGTGGGTGGTGGACGAGCTGGTGGGCAGCAAGGTCGAGCAGGCCCTCGACGAGCTGGTGCCGCAGTGGATCGCCGCCGACTGGCCGTTCGACCAGCCGCGCTTCCTCGGCCGCGAGATCTCCTGGTCGGACTGGCTCGCCCTGCCGGAACACCCCGACGCGTAAGTGGCTTTTGTCGTCATGCCTGGGGCTTGGTGCTCGAGCGGCAGTCTCGATTGCGTAGTCGTCGGGTGCTCGGGAGATGCGAGGAGGGCCTCCTGAACCGCCCGCGACCCTGCGGTCGTCCAGCCGCTTCCGCCCCGCGACGACTCGGGTGGCAGCGGCCGTACGAACTCCCCCTCGGCATCTGACAGTTCATGGCGACGAATCACGACACCGCGAACCACCAGGCGAGATCTTTTGAAGACACTACCCAGGAGGAACGGTGGCAGCCCAACGCGCCATACACGAGGACGCAGAGCGATGAGGAACGCGTGGGTGAGGGAGAACCGGTGTGCTGCGGGGTGCGTCGTGTGAGGTGTCGTGGTTCCGCGGTGCAACGAGAGGCAGGGAGCAGTGCGAGGTCTGACGATCCGCATGGCGGTCGGATGTGTTGTCGTCCTGGCGATGGCATCCTGTGCGGGCCCGGAGGAGCCTGCGCGGTCACCACAGCCGACGACCGAGCGCGGGAGCGCGCCGGGGACGGCGGGCTCGGGGCCCTCGGCAGGGGAGTCGTCGAGTACGGACAAAGCCGTAGCGCAGGCCGCGGACAAGATGCGCACCGCCGCCACCGGCGCCAATTCCCCTGCCCAGGCGGGCCTGTTGGTCGCCGCCGAAGCGAGCAACGGGGCGCTCTTCGTGTGGGAGACGGCGGACGACCGTTTCTGCCACGGCGTCGCGATGACGCAGGGAATGACGACCGTCGCATGCACCTCCCGCCCGAACACACCACCTGTGGAGAAGACGCCACGGCTCGTTCCGTTGGTCCGCATGACGGCGACGGGATGGAACGTCGTCTTCGGCGCGGAACACGAGACGGTCGAGTCAGCCACCTGCAAGGGTGAACCGGTCCACGTGCGGGACGTCGGCCTCATGGCGGACGGACGCCGCACGATCCACGCCATCGAGTTCCCCGACATCACGGTAGGCACCGTGAGTGTGAAGGTGAGAAGGGGAACGCGGGTGGTCACGGAATCCCTCGAACTGGACCTGTCGGTAAAGGCGGGTGACCGGGAGCTGGCGTCGTGCGACCCCACCAGATCCTAGGGTTTCCTTTTGGATCATGTTGAAGCCCGCACCATGCTCAGGGCAGCGCTGGGGGGCGGCGCGAGGATCTGTTGAGGGCAGGCGCGGCAAGTCTCCTGAGGAACGTCTCCGGGATCCGCTGGGGAGAACTGCGTGATGCGTCAGGGGCCGCGGCCGGCGGAATTCCCCCTCTGCTGTCCCGGATCGCCTTTGGCGATGAAGCCACTGCCCGTAGCGCCATCGGGCCGGCTGGGAGTCAGCAGCGAGGAGAGCCGTGCACGCAGACCGGTCGGTCATCGAGGCTGGCTGAAGCGGGGCGTAGTCCAGCAGCTGCGCGGCACGGCGGCCGAGTTGGGCCAGGACGGCGCCTGGCAGCCACTCACCGACCTGGTCGGTCTCCGTGCGTTCGGCGACCTCCTGGGGGCTGGGCCGCTTGACCGGGTCCCTGTGCAGACAGGCGCGTGTGAGCTCGACGAGCGACATCCGGTACGCCCGTCAGGTCCGCCTCCTCCTCGGCGATCCGGAAGTGGTGGGCGTTCAGGCCCGTCTCCGTTGCGCCGAACAGCAGCCGTGCGGTGGCGGCGTAGACGAGGAGCGCCCGCCGGTGCCGTCCTCAGTGCTCCGTGATCACACCGAGGCGCCGGCGCCGGCCGTGAAGCCGTATGTCCTCAGCGGATCGAGATGCAGTTCGTACGGGCCCATGCAGTCCGCGGCAAGGGTGGCGGCGCGTGCCCCGCACGTGCACGCCATGTTGCGGCCTCCGGTTCCGAGCGGTCCGCAGCATCCGTGATGGATGCCCAGGGAGCCGGACAGCCGCAGGCTCGGCACGTCCTGCGGATGCACGAGTACGGAGTTCCTGGGGCCGACAGACACCATGCCGGTCATGTCGGGTGGCATGAGGAGCCCCCGGCTCACCGGCACGCCCGCAGCCTGGGCATCAGGGGCCACGAAGGGGGCGCCCCAGGGTTCGGGGTCGATGGCATAGCTGCCTCACGGGACTGTCGACGGCGCGAGGCGGTTCTCGCCGTGGCGGTCCTTGTCGTGCACGGACACGTCAGGGACGCCCGGAAGCCCTTGGAGGTCCGGGGTGAGTTCGGCGCCGCACTTCGCGCAGGAGAAGACCGTCATATGAGAGTTGTACCCCGCCGACAGCGTCGATCACGATCGAGCCCGCGGACGGCGGCAGCTACGGCACCCGGCACCGACGCGGCGTCGCGACCCACTCGACCCGAGCGGATGAGAATCCACTCCCAGAGGCACCCGCGTCCCCACCACAGCGTCAGTGGGGCGAGTCGCCCAGGCGCCGCTGCCACCAGCGGGGGCGCTTACGTGGGCGGACGATGCGCCCCAGTCGCCGGCCGACGAGCACGTAGCCGATAAGCGCTCCCGTCGTGTTGAGCAGGACGTCGTCGACATCGAAGGCGCGTCCCGTGACGAGCGCGCCCTGCACGAGTTCCACGAGCAGCATGGTGACCGCGGTGACGAGCGCGACTCGAAGGAATCCGCGTGCCCTGAGAGACAGGAGCGGCAGCAGGATTCCGAAGGGGACACCGAGGGCGATGTTTCCCCCGAGCTGCTTGACGGTGTCCACGAAGCCGGGCTGGTTGAGGTAGTTCTCGATCGACCGGCCCGGTGTCAGATTGCTGTGTGTGAGGGGTACGGACGCGGGCGAGGCCTCCAGGGTGAGCCGGGCCAGGACCACCGCGAACGCCACCATGCCCACGAGGGCCGTCAGGGTGATCAGCGCCCGCACGAACCGCCCCGGGCCTCGCCGGACCGGGGCCGCCGCTGCCTCCTTCGCCTTGGCCTTGGCCTCTTCCTTCTCCTCAGCCTTGGCCTTGGCCTTCTCCTCAGCCTTGGCCTTCTCCTCGCCCTTGCCCTTCGCCTTGGCCTTGGCCCTCTCGGAAATGCCCGCTGCCTTTCCGCCCGGTCCGGCCCCGCCCGGCTTCGTCTCGACGGGCGCAGCCGTCCTGTCTCCTGTCGCTCCGGTCCGTCTCCGCGACACTCTCCAATCGATCATGCCCTTCCTCCTCCTCTGAACCACCGCGTGCGGACAGACCCCGCGTACCCCGACCAGGTGGCGGTATGCCGTGCGGGTTCACCGGCTTCCACACGTGTGGCACACGTCCCTCAGGAGCATCAACCCGTCGCAGAGTGAGCGGAGTTGGGAATGAGGGGCGTCAATGCGGGCACGAGGCGACCATGGGAGAAGACACCGAGAACAGACCCTCGCCGCCCCACCGCACCTGGCGGCGGTCCGGAGGGAAGTGGCGCCTCGTCACCGGCGTTCTGCTCGTGCTGGCCGTCGTCCTCATGCTGATCGGTCAGTTCTTCAGGCTCCCCGGCCTGGACGTGTTCGGGACGCAGGTGAAGGACCGTTCCGGTCCCGCCGTCCTGCAGTCCGTCCAGGACCTGAGCCGGTACGAGGGAGCGGCGGGGACCTATCAGGTCGTGGTCGACCTGGAGCACGACGCGCGGTTCCTGCCGGACTCGATCCGCGGAACCCGCACCCTCTACGTGGCGAACGGCAGCGTCGGCGCCTACGTCGAGCTGGGCGGCCTCGGGAACGACGCCGTGACGGTCGACGCGGACCGGACCGAGGCCACCCTGCGCCTGCCGCATGCCAGGCTGGCCTCCCCCGCGCTCGATCCCGAGCGCTCGTACGCCGTTTCCAAGCAGCGCGGTCTGCTCGACCGGCTGGGCGATCTCTTCTCGGACAACCCCGCGAGCGAGCAGGCCGTCAACGTCCTCGCCGCCCAGCGCATCAGCGACGCCGCCCGTGAGTCCGGCCTGACGTCGCGGGCGGAGCGGAACACGACGGAGATGCTCCAGAAACTCCTGCGCGGCCTCGGCTTCGAGCGGGTGACGGTCACCTACACATGAGCGACGGTCTCCGTGTGGACAGCGGCCGGCCGCCGGACAGCCGTCGACCGCCGGACAGCCGTATGCCCCGCGATCGTCGCGGGGCCGACGGCGGCCAGGAAGCTCGCACGCGACGCGCGAAGACCCCGCGGCAGCCGCCGACGCTCCTGCCCCCGACGACCCCGCGAGTCCTGCGCTCCTACCGCGTCACGTACTCCTCACGCAGGGCGTCCAGGATCTCGGCTGCCTCCGTGAGGTCCGCTGCGCGGCAGCGGGACGCCGCCGCCGTGAGGCGGGCGACGGCCTCCTTGAAGTGGCCCAGGCCGTTGCCCTCGACGAGGGCCGCGAGCCTGACCGCCTCGGCGCGCGGCAGTTCGCCCCGCTGTCCGCCCTGTTCGTGCGCGGCGACGGCGGCCTCCGCCTCGGTCAGGGCCTCCGCGAAGCGTTCCGCCTGGGCGAGGACACGGGCCCGGCGGTAGTGGATCTCGCCACTCTCGTACCAGGAGTGGAAGCCCTCTGTGTCGTCCGGGACCGAGGCGACGACCGCGTCGGCATCCGCCAGGTGCTGCAGTGCCGCGTCGACGCCGCCCTCCTCCCGAGCGGACATGGTGAGACGCGCGAACTCGCGCATCATGAAGATGACCAGCGGGGGGTGCGGCGCCTCGGCGTGCGCGGCGACCGCCCGTGCGTACGCCGTGCCCGCCGCCTCCCAGCGGTCGGCCAGCGCCAGGGTCGTCGCCGCCTCCGCGGCCACAAGGGTGTGGATCGTGCGGTCGTCCTCCCAGGCCGCGACCGTGTCCGCGAGACGCAGGAACTCCTCCGCCGAGGCGAGGAACTCCTCGAGCTCCCGCATCCCGCGCGCCAGGGTGAGCCGGGCCTGGGCGACAAGGCGCTCGTCGAGCGACGAGGCCGCCTCGTCGGTGAGGACGGACTCCAGTACGGCGACGGCGTCCGCCTGCTGCCCCGTGTTCGCAAGGACGTCGGCGAGCTGGAGACGTGCCTGGGCCGCCTCGTCGTGCGTCCCCTCCTGGTCGAACCGCGCTGCGGCCTCGGAGAGGTGACGCACGGCGCCGGTGGAGTCCCCGAGGTGCGAGGACGCGTGGCCGAGCAGTGCGTACGTCTGGGCGAGCGGGAAGTCCGTGTCGTCGTACCGCACCGCGTCGGAGATCGCCCGGTGCAGCAGTTCCGCGGCCTCGGCCGGCGCCTGCTCGGCGAGGAGGATCTGGGCGAGCAGCGCGCGCGGGCGCGAACCGCGCCAGGGCCGCCCGGAGGCGTCGACGTCCTCCAGGGCCGCGCGCATCTCGGACTCGGCAAGGACCGTGTCGCCGCGCTGGGCGGCGATGTCGGCGACGAACTGGCGTGCGTTGGCCACATGGTGGCGCACGGAGAGGCGCTCCGCCTCGGAGCGCAGCTTCTGGACCGACTCCTCGAACCGTTCCCGTACGGCGTCGGGGGCCTCCGGGAGCTGCCGCTGGAAGTCCTGGTAGGCGGCGAAGACGGAGCAGTACAGCACGGTCAGGTACTCCAGCGCGCGCTCCGAAGCCAGGTCGGGGCAGGCGACGGCCTCGACCTCCCCCAGTGGCTGCGGCGCGCCGGTGAAGGGCGCCTCGGTGCCGAGGCGCTCGGCCTCGCGCAGGCAGGCGTCGAGCGAGGCCCGAATGCCGTCCGCGCCGGTGCCGTCGGCGTTCGTGGGCACCGTCGCGCCGCCGCCGTCCTCCGTCGTGGACACCAGCGCACTGCTGCCGTCCGCGTTCGTGCCCACCTGCGGGCTGACGTCGTCCGCGTGGTCGTCCTCCGCCGCCGTACGGTCCCGCTGAGCGGCGGCATCGGACGCGGTCGCCCAGGCGAGTGCCCGCGCCCGTGTGGAGAGTGCCTGCCACGGCATCGTGAGCTGCTCGAACAGGTCGGCGGCGAGCTCCAGCTCGGTGATGCTCTCCGCGTGCCGGCCCTCCTGCAGGAGCCGGTACGCGCGCTGCTCGGCCAGCTCCGCCCGCAGCAGTTCCTCAGGGCCGAGCCGGTCGTCGTGCGTGGTACCGCCGTCGGCCGCCTGCTCGGCGATGCGGGTCCAGAGGCGGGTGTCCCCGGGGTGTCCGAGGCGCTTCATCCGCCGTGCCTCGGTCACCAGGGAGAAGAAGTCGTCGGGAATCGCCGGCCCGGCCGTGGCCGCACCGAGGGACGCGGCCGGCCCCACGCCGGCCACTCCGGCCGCGGTGGCCGCCGGGGCCGGAGCGCGGGTGGCGGACGACCTGAGCCCGAGCGGCAGCGGCTCGTCGAGCACGGGACGGCGCTCGAGGCGTGAGCGGCGGCGGTCGCCGACGGTCGTCGTGCCGTTGCGTGCGTCGAACGCGGCGGAGAGCCGGTCCGCCTCGGAGCGTACGTGGGCGCAGAGCCCGGCCGCCGTCCAGTTCCGTCCCGGCGGGCCGGCGACGGGGGTGTCCCCGTGGCCGTCCTCGACGAGCCGGGCGAGCAGCGCCTCGACGCCGGTGAGGAACTCCAGATGGGCCAGCGGCGCGCCGGTCGCCTCGAAGAGGGGCCGGTTCTCCGCCAGGATCTCCAGCCCGCGTCCCTCGTTGCGCGAGAGGGCGCAGAACTCCAGGTGCAGACCGACCTCCTCCTGCATGCCGGTGTGGCCGCGAACCCGCCGGTAGCCGGTGAGGTGGTGCGAGCGGGCCTCGTCCGTACGCCCGAGGCGCAGCAGCGGCAGCAACGCGCGCGCCTGGCTGACCTGTGGTTCCTCGGTGCAGGACTGGGCTCCGTCGAAGACCGGCCGCCAGGTGTCCAGCGCGCCGGCGTCGTCGCCTGCCACCACCTGGTGCCAGGCGAAGTGCCGGGTCTCGCAGGCCTCGCAGTCGCTCAGCTCGGTGCGCGGCCGGGTGGCCCAGAGGTCGTACGCGTCGGCGACACCGCTGCCGGTGTGGAGCGCCACGTGGTAGCGCATCGCCGCCACCGGCTGCATGCCGTGCTCGCCGGCCTCGTACCGGCTGCGCATCTGTTCGATCCAGCTCCGGACGGAGGTCAGCGGCATCTCGGGGACCTGGAGCAGGGACGTCGTCACCCACTTGAACCGCCAGAAGACCTGGTGGGCCTCCCACTCGCTGAACGACTCGGGGGCGGTGTCCCACAGCTTGAGCAACCGGGCGAAGGTCACCGGCGACTTGCGGTGCTCGCCGGTGAACTCGTACGCCGACATCAGCTCCAGCAGGGCCGTGACCAGGACGTCGGGCTTGTCGAAGGGCTCGGCGGCCTCGACGAGCTCCTCGGCGGTGACGGTACGGGGCAGGCCGTGGGGTCGTTCGTTGTTCTCGCGGAGCGCCTCGACGACGGCCTCGGGCGTGTCCAGCATCTACAGTTCCTTCCAGGGCTCGGAGCCGGGTGCCGCCGTGCCGGGGTGATGCATGGCGTGGGTGAGCAGACCGATGAAGGCCCGGTTGAGCAGGGCGCTCTCGCTCGCCCGGAGCGGGCGGCGGCTGAGCAGCAACGCCTGACCGTAGAGGGCCTCGGCGGCCGTGACGGCGAGGCCCCGTTCGGTGATCGTGATGGCCTGCCGGACGAGCGGGTTGAGGTGGTTCAGGACGAGCTGGGCGCGTGGGGTCTCGTGCCGCAGGGAGCCGAGGATGTCGGCCCAGAGGCCGTCGCTCTCGGCGGCGAGGGTCGACCGGGTCCGCTCGTGCCGCGCGTCCCTGTTGTCGAGGAGGAGCGCGGGGGCGGTGACCGGCTGGAAGTCCCGCAGGACGACGTCGCAGTCGTGGACGCCGATCGTCTCCCGGGCGATGGACAGGAAGGCGGCCGCCCTGAGTTCGGCGGTCGGGTCGACGGTGTCGAGATGGGCGGTGACGGTGGCGGGGTCGAGGTCCGTGACGGTCGTGCCCGGCCGGATCTCGGGGAGCCGGTGCACGAGGTCGCGGTCGTAGGTGTAGCCGCCGTTGACCACGCCCAGGCCCGCGGCCGCGGCGATCGGGGCGACCTGGCGGAACTCCTCGACGCTGCGGGTGACGAGCAGGGTCCGGTGCGTGCGGGCGAACTCCTCGAGCGTGACGTTGCCGTCGGTGGTCTCGAACGGCAACCACGGCAGCACGATCCGCAGCAGTTCGTCGTCGTGCCGGGCGAGTGCCTTGACCGCGAGGTGGTGGGTGTCGATGAAGCGGTGGAGCAGCGACGGATCGCTGGCGGCGAGCCCGGTGAGCCAGTCGCGGATCCGCTCGCCCAGGGCGTCCCGAACGGCGGACAGGGTGCCGTCCTCGTACAGTGCCTCCCGTGACGCCGTCGGCCGCAGACTGGTGGTGTCGACCACACAGCGCACGAAGAAGGCCCACTCCGGGAGCAGTTCGGGCGCCCGGTCGGTGAGCAGCATGCCCTTGAGGTGCACCCGGTGCCCCGCGCGCTGCGCCGGGCTCACGGCTGTCGGGAGGACGTAGGCGACACCCCGCAGCCCGGCTGCGGGGAGGTCCAGCTCGATCGTGTCGAGCGGGGTGAAGTCGAAGAGGCCGCGGCAGTACGTGGTGAGGGCCTCGCGCCGGGCCAGCGGGGAACGGTGGTCCCGGTCCCACGGGGGTGCCTCGTTGACCTGGTGGCTCTCTCCGCGCGGCCCGACGACGGTGACCTCGTGCCGCAGGAGACCGCCGTAGTGGCGGGCCAGGGAGACGACCCGCTCCGGTTTCGTCCACTCGGCGTTGTCGGCGCGCGGGGTGAGCCGCACGGTCGTACCCGGCTCGGGCACGGCCGACGCGGGCAGGGTCTGGATCGTGTACCGGCCGTCGGAGTGCCCGCGCCACTCGACGGCGGGGGCCGAGGGGTCCTTCGCGGACCGGCTGACCACCGTGATCTCGTCGGCGACGACGAAGCAGGCGAGCAGACCGATGCCGAACTGGCCGATGAAGTCCCCGCGGGCGGCGTCGAGCCCGGCCCCGTCGAGGGCGCCGTCGGCGGTCCGCTTGGAGCTGCGCCCGATCGTGGCGAGGAAGCGGTGGACGTCGGCTTCGGTGAGACCGATGCCGGTGTCCGTGACGGTGAGGGTGTCACCGGTGCGCACGGTGATGGTCGCGGGCGCGTCGGGATCGACCGCCTGGCGGGCGGTGATGGCGTCCACGGCGTTCTGCAGGAGCTCGCGCAGGTAGACGCGGGGGCTCGAGTAGAGGTGGTGGGAGAGCAGGTCGACGAGGCCGCGCAGGTCGACCTGGAAGGTGTGTGCGGATGAGGAGTGGGACACCTGACGGAGTCTTTCGGTGGACGCGCCGACGCCACGAGGGCGGAGCGGCGACGGTGCGGGCGGGAGCGGGAGGTCGCGTGGCGACGGAGACGGAGGGAGGAGTACGGGGCTCTGCGCCGGCGTCCCGGACGCGTCGGCGTCCGGCGGCGGAAGCGGAGGAGGGGGTACGGGTGCGGGGGCCGGGGACCGGGCGTCCGCGTCTCGGGCGCGTCAGCGTCCGGCTGCCGAGCGCCGCTTCCGGTACGCCGCCGCGGGGTCGGAGCCGTCCAGGTAGTACCAGGGGAACTCGGTGACACGCCCCTCGGTCGCCTTGAAGCACTCCCGTGCGGCGTCCTTCTCGCCGGCGAGGGAGAAGGCCATGGCGAAGGTGTTGAGCACCTTCAGCCAGTCGCCCTCGCGAACGAAGTCCGGGTGCCGGAAGGAATGGTCGGCGGCCTCATGGAGGGAGGCCCTCACCTCACGGCGGCCCATGTACGCCGCATCCGCCCCCGAGTCGAGGGAGAGCCACTCCTCGATGTGGCCGACCGCGACGAGCTGGCCGAGCAGGGTGCCTCCGGGTGCGCCGAACGCGGCCGCGCGCGCGAAGGCGTGCATCTCCTCGTGCGAGCCGCCCCACTTGTCGCAGACCTGTTGCAACTGCTGCTGGTGCGCCTGAAGGTGGCGCGGGTCCCGTCGTACCGTCGCCTCGAACCGGCGTCGCGCCGTGACCTGACCCACCTGGAGACCTCGGCCGGTCACCTGGAGGCCGTACCAGGGGGAGACCCACAGCGGCTCGCGTTCGGCCACCTCGTACAGCCACTCCTCGGCCGTGCGCAGGCGCGCGTGGAAGAGGTCGAACTGTGCGCGCGAGACCTGCGCGGCGCGGGCTCCGGTGCGGGCCTCCCAGCCCCAGCTGATGTGGCGGATCCCCGCAACGAGCCGAGGGAGCGCCGCCTCCGGCTCCGCTTCGAGGACCGGAGCGATCCACCGCTCCACGCCGGCGGTGTCGCCGACGGCCCACAGGAGCTCGACCCGGTCGTCGCTCTCGGGACGCGCTTCGAGTACCTCGCGCACCCCGGTCCAGCTCCCGGCCCCGGCGGCCTCCCGTATGCGGCCGACCGCGGGATCGCCGGAGTCCTGCTGTACCCGAGCGCTGGGCCGGCCGGCCCACTTCCCCAGCGTGAGCCCCCAGTCACCGAGCAACGCCATATCCCCACCCCTTGCATGTTCGAACAGGAAAGCCAGTGATCACCCTCCTGTGGAGGAAGTGACTATCACGCCCGGCTGACAATCGCACAGATGCTTCTCCGGCCGCCCCGCCCGGCTCGACAGAGGCCCCAGTCCGCGATGGGTCCGTTCGTGGTCGGTCGGTCGCAGGAAGGTCAGTTCGCGGCGGGCCGGAGGAAGGCGGACCCGACGGACAGGGCCGTCTCTTCCACCGCTTCGCGGTTCTCGTCCTCAGCCGTGAACAGGACCATGCCGATGCTGCCCTTGTCGCCCCACACGCACATCGCCCGCGGCGTGCCGGTGACCGCCTCGGTGTACCTGTGGCACCGCATCCAGGCGCCGTGCGGGCCGGCCCCGGCCCGCCAGCTGTCCTCGACGAGGCCGACCTGATCCGTCTCGACGGGGAGGACCCCGCCCCCGGTCACGTACGACTCCCGCATCTCGTGGAAGTCTCCGGTCGTCACGGCCACCAGGTACTCGGCCGCGGCGTCGGGAGCGGCGTCCTCGGCGACGTACACCCGCGCCGTCGACCCTGCCTTCTCACTCTCCGGCACAGAACCGAACGGGTCGAACTCCGCACGCAGATCGAAGCCCTGCAGACCCCGGAAGGTGTCGTGGGCGACGATGTCGTAGCGGGGGTACGCGAGGGAGGCGGTGTACGCCGCGACACCGATGACCATCAGAAGCACGAGTCCGGCTGCGGCGAAGGCGTACTCACGCGGAGTGACGCGCGGCACGGGCGGCAGCTCCGGGACCTGGAACCCGCCGCCCGTGACGCCCGCTTCGTCACCGGGTACGGCTTCGGTAGCGCCGGCGACCTCGGAATCGCTCTCGGCTTCTCCCACGGCTTCGGTTCCGGCTACGGCCTCGGAAACGCTTACGGGTTCTTCGGAAGCGCTCGTGGCTTCAGCAACACTTGCGGCTTCGTCAGCGCTCGTGGCTTCGGCAACGCCTGCGGCTTCGGAAGCGCTCGTCGCTTCGGCGACGCTTGCGGCGATCCGCTCGGCAGCCTGCTCGCGGGCGGTCCGCAGCTGCTTGCGAAGGCCGAGGAACGGCAGGCCCAGCAACAGCCACGCCCCCGCCGCCACGCCGTACGGCATGTCCGGCAGGACGGTGAGGCGCAGGACGATGAGCACAGCGACGACCACACCGACGGCGAACCGGTAATCGAGACCCCGGCGCAGCAGCAGGCGCGACCAGGTCCGGCCGGTGACGGCGAGGGCGGCCGTCGTCTCGGCGAGCACGGCGAGCCGCAGATCGTGCGGAGCCGCGGCGGCCCACTGCGCGGTCTGAGCGGCGGCAGCCTGAGGCGTGGGCGCTTCGGCGAAGGCGCGGGCCGCGTCGAACGACTGGACCCGGCGCACCATGACGGTGTTCTTGGCGCTCGTGGAAACGGAGCTTCCCGCAGCCTCGGCCCGTAGCAACTCCGGCGAATCCGGCGCGAGTTCCCGCAGACGGGCCAGGAGTACGGGGCCCCTGGCATGGCGCCCCGGCCGGTCCATCGCGTCGGTGCGGGTGCAGAGTTCCGCGTACCCGGCGAGCAGACCCACGTCGTCCGGGAAGGCGTCCAGGCCCTCACGGAAGACCCGCTCGGCGGCGTCGTCGTGGTCGTCGTCGTCCTCGGCCACATGGGCGCGGGCCAGTGCGAGGAAGAGCGCGGCGTCGGGCCCGTCGGCTTCGAGGGCGGTCCGCGCAGCAGCCCGCGCCTCGGCCGGCCGGCCGGCGGCGACAAGCGCGTCGACCCGCGTCCGCACGTGGCCACGCACGTCATCGCGCACGTTGTTCTTGTTGTCGTTCAAGAGTCCCCACCCCTGGTACAGCAGGCCGGACGAACGCGGCCGCGACCGTCACTATCGCCGGTAGCGGAATCCTGGTCAACCAGAAATCCGACCCTCTGACCTCCCCTTTTGCCGCACAACAACGTGCAATCGGATGCACTTCGGGCAGCTGTGCCCTTCGAGGACACTGGGGGCACCGGCCGACGTAGCGCCGCTGGAAGCCACCGTCACACCGATGGCTCCACCGGGTCTGAGCCGTCGAACGACACCGGCCGCGGCGGCGACGAGGCGCGCCCTCGACTCCAGGGTCCCGAACCTGCCGGTGCCCGGCAGGGAGCATGGAGGCATGGCCACTGATCATCCTGCCGAGCGGGGCGGTGCCGGGCACGACCGCTTCGCCGCATTCTCCGAACGGGCGTCAAACGTCACCGCTTCCCCTCTGTTCTACGTCCTGTGCGTGCTCCTGGTGCTGGGCACGGTCGTCCTGCACTTCATGCACCCGCCGTTGTCCTGGCTGATCTTCGCCGGGGATGTCATGACGGCCGTCAACCTCCTCCTGCTCGCGCTGTTGAAGAACACCGAGCGACGTGACACGCACGCCGTTCAGCGCAAGCTGGACGCCATCGCCGCGGCACTGCTGGAGCAGCGCGAAGGCACGAGCCACTCGGCGGCCGACGAGCTGAGGCGTGCGATCCGCATGGAGGAGGAGCAGTGAGGGATACCGGCCGAAGGGACGCTCGCAAGGCGGGCGCGTACGCGTCACTGACCGACGAGCCGCCGATCTCAGCGCGACGCCTCGGAGTCCGCGGGCGCCGCAACGGGGTCCGACGGCCTCCCGGGCCGGTCGCCCAGCAACAGGGCGAGTCCGCACAGGCCACCGGCCGACCAGCCGACGATCGTCCACGTTCCCCAGTCGAAGCCCGACGTCACGACGAAGGCGACGAGCGACGCCGTGAAACCGGCGACAGCGGCACGCCGCGTGCCGTTGCCGGCATCCCACTCGCGACGCAGTACGCCGGAACGCCGCCAGGTTCGCCAGAGGACGACACCGACGATCACCGCTTCGACCACAACGAACCAGGCGGGAGCCGGAGGCGAACCGTCCGACCTCGCCTCTCCGTGCCACACGTCGGGGAGCCCACTGACCAGGACGACCGGACCGGCCAGAGCGAACACCCCTGCCAGCAAGCGGAAGAAGCCGACGCCGACGGATGACACGCCGGCACCGCCGAACGGCATCACAGCGTGGGACAACGCGTGGAAGCGATGGGCAGCTCCCCTGAAATCCGTCGCGACGATCCATCCCAGGGCCGTCGCGAACAACCCCCAGGCCACCGAGAACATCGCCCCTCCTTCCGCCGCGTACACGTTCCCGGCCGGCACCAGCACCGGCTCGGCCCGTCACGCTATACCGGCATGATCGGGTCTCGGCATGCCGGATTCCGGCAAGTTGCGTACTCGCAGGATGCCGGACAACCCTCACCGGGCACACATGGGTTCCGCACTGCCGCCGACGACTCCCGCGGCGGGGATCCCGCCCCTACGCGGAGCCGGTGGTGCCGGTGGTGCCGGTGGCGCCGGTAGGCGGAGCCTGCTGATAGAGCGCCACCAGCACGCCGTGCAGAGGTTGGTCCTCCGGATTCTCTTCGGCTTCGTCGACGAGTCGGGTCAGGGTCTCACCGAGTTCTCCGGCCTTCGCGGGGCTGAGATGCAGGTGGCGCAGTGTCAGGTGGGTTTCGGTGGGCGAACGGTCGAGTTCCTGGGCGACGGCGGTGAGCATCGCGGTGGTGCCTGCCGCTCGGGGCTGGGCGACGATCATGTGTCGCGCTGTGCGCTGGTAGTACTGCTCGGTGCCGCCGCGGACCTGGCGGGTCTCGGCGACGTGGATCAGCCCGGCTTCGCGGAGCACCTTGAGGTGGTGGGCGACGTTGCCCTTCTTCGCGTCGAGTTGCGCCGCGAGCCGGCTGGTGGTGGCGGGCCGGTGACCCAGGGCGAAGAGCAGTCGCTGACGCAACGGGTGGGCGAGTGCCGCGAACTGCTCGGGCGCGCCGATCTCCAGGACCTCCTCCGGAGGCGGCAGGTAGGGAGGCTCGTACGAGGGCTGATCAGGCATGCCGGAAGTGTCTAAATTCTTTGACGCTTACGCAAGGGTGGTGCTGTACTCCCTGCCGTGACGACTTCGATGAAGCTTCTCGCGGCCCCTGTTGTCGACGAGACGACCCGGCTCGTGATCGAGCAGTACGTGTTCCCCGAGGTGGCCGAGCAGGTCGCCGGCCTCCTGCGTCGACGCCTTGCCGAGGGCGCCTACGACGTCGACAGTGCCGAGGAGCTCGCTCCTCTGGTCACCGCGGACCTGCAGTCCGTCAACGGCGACCGACACCTGAGGCTGAAGCACCATGCCGAGCCGGTGTCCCCGAAGCAGGGGGCGGCCACCATGGACGCCATGCGCCGGGACTTCGACACCTCGCTCGGCGGTGCACCCCGTGTGCAGCTGCTCGACGGAGGCATAGTCGTGGTGGAGCTGGCGCCGATGCTGTTTCCGCTGGAGTGGGCCGCCGAACCTCTGGGCGCCGCGCTCACCCTGGCCTCCCGCGCCCAGGCGCTGATCGTGGATCTACGCGCCAACCGCGGCGGTGACCCGGACACGGTCGCCTTCGTCTGCAGTTACCTCCTGGAGCAGCGCACCCACCTCAACACGATGCACTGGCGCAGCCGCGAACGCAGTGAGCAGTCCTGGAGCCTGCCGCACGTCCCCGGCGCCCGCTTCGGCGGCAGCAAGCCGTTGTACGTGCTGTGCAGCGACAGCACCTTCTCCGCCGCCGAAGAGCTGGCGTACAACCTCCAGCAGCTCGGACGCGCCGTCGTCGTCGGCGAACGCACCCGTGGCGGCGCGCACCCGTGCAAGGGCTGGACGGTGCACCCCCACCTGGAAGCCACCATCCCCGTCGGCCGTGCCGTCAACCCCGTCTCCGGCACCAACTGGGAAGGCACCGGAGTGCAGCCGGACGTCCCCTGCCCCGCCGCCGACTCCCTCGACCAGGCACACACGCTGGCCCTGGCCCGACTGGCCGGCTGATCCTGACCGGCTGGAGGCAGGGGTGACACGATGCCGTGTCATGGCAGATGACAGCACCGGTGCGTTTCAGGCGGGCCGGACGGCGCTCATCGTTCGTGTCCCGGAGGCAGAGCCGTCCGTCCGCGGGTGGCGTGAGCGGTTCGACCCGTCAGCCCGGGCCGGGGTTCCCGCGCACCTGACCGTGCTCTTCCCGTTCCTCGACGAGAGCCGTACGGATGCGCACGTCCACTCCGCCCTCGCCGGCGTACTGGGCAGCCACCAGGCCTTCGACCTGCGGTTCGAGCGGTGTGGGCGGTTCCCGCACGTGCTGTATCTCGTTCCCGAGCCCGACACGCAGGTGCGGCAACTCACCGAGGCGATCACTGGACGTTGGCCCGAGGCGCCACCGTACGGTGGCCGCTTCGCCGAGGTCGTACCGCACCTGACCATCGCTCAAGGTCGGTCAGACGCCGTCCTGGAGGAGATCGAGGCCGACCTCGCGGACAAGCTCCCGTTCACCACTCACGTCACGTCGGTCGAACTGATCGTGCACGACGGCGTGAAGTGGCACGTGCGAGCGACGTTCCCGCTCGGGGGTCGCATCAGAGCATGACGCCTCGTGACCGGAGGAGGGTTCCGAACCTCCAGGGGTCATGGTGTACCGATCCTCGTCGACGCCGGCCGAAGGGGGCGAGCCAGTCGAGAGGAGGAAGACCGCTGCCGGACCACGAGCACGGCATCGGGCCTGCGCAGCCTCACATCCGGGACCTCAGCACGTCGACCTCACAGCCTGGCGCGAAGGGGTCGAAGCCGTGCTCGATCAGCCAGCGAACCGCCAGCAGGCTTCGCAACGACCACCACGCGCGGATCACGTCGAGGTCGATGTCGGTGCCGTAGCCGTAGCCGGCGAGGACGTCGTCGAGATGCTCCTCGTGTCCGAGCGTGAAGGTGGCGAGGTCGTACAGGGCATCGCCCTGGCCCGCCTCGGACCAGTCGATGACGCCCGTCACCTCGTCGCCTACGACGAAGACGTGGGCGATCTGCAGGTCGCCGTGCGTGAACGCCGGAGTCCACGGCCGGAGCGCGGCCTGGGCGACCTGGCGGTTACGGGTCACCAGGTCGGCCGGCAGGAGCCCCCTCGTCACGAGCAACTCGCACTCGTCGTCGAGTTCAGCCGCCAGCGCGACGCCGTTCCGTCCGGCTCGGCCGGGCCGGGGCGGCAGCGGCGCATCGTGCAGCTTCCGGATGGCGGCGCCCGCCGCGGCCCACGCCGCCGGCGTTCCGGTCGACGGCCCGCCGAGGCGCCCGAGCGTCGTCCCCGGGACCGCGGCGATCGCGAGCACGGACGGCTTGCGCCACAGGACCTTCGGGGTCGGGACCGGTGCGCGGGACATCGCCTCGACCTCGACGTCGATACGGGCCTGATCGGCGTCCACCTTCAAGAACACGTCGCCGACGCGCAGGGTCGCGCGCTCGGAATGGGCGACGACGACCTCGACCTCATCCATGGGTGACGAGTATCCCGGAGGTGATCGCCGGTGTCGCCGGCTTTCTCGCATGCGAGGACGCGGCGACCGCGGGGACGCGTCGATGGTCGGCGATCCGTCAGGGCACGACAACCCCCTAGGCTCCTTTCCATGGGACACCCAGTGCACACCGACGACGGCCGGCTCCTGGTGGCCGAGGAATGGGGCAATCCATCGGGTACCCCGGTGCTTCTGTTCCACGGGACGCCCGGTACCCGTCTCGGCACCCTGCTGCCCGGGCTCGCCGCGCAGCACCCCGGCTTCCGGTTCCTCGCCTACGACCGTCCCGGCTACGGGGAGTCCCGGCGCGCCCCGGGCCGCCGGGTCGCCGACGCGGCCCGGGATGCGGCCGCCGTCGCCGATGCCTTCGGCGTCGAGCGGTTCGCGGTGGTCGGCCGGTCCGGCGGGGGCCCGCACGCGCTCGCGTGCGCGGCGCTGCTGCCGGATCGGGTCCGGGCAGCCGCCGTACTGGTCGGCCTCGCGCCGCCGGACGCGGCCGGTCTGGACTGGTACGCGGGCATGACCCCGTTCAACGTGCGCGAGTACGGCCTGGCCCGCGCCCATCTGGACGGGCGGGACCCCGGTGGGCTGGAACGGGACCTGGCCGCCCGGGCCCTCACCATCCGGCAGGACCCGGTACGCCTCCTCGACGACCTGCGCGCCGACCTCTCCCCCCATGACCTGCCGGTCGTCGAGGACCCCCGGGTACGCGCGGTGCTGCTGCGCACCTACGAGGAGGCCCTGCGGGTCTCGCACCACGGCTGGCTCGACGACTGCCTGGCCTTCGTCAGCCCGTGGGGATTCGACGTCTCCTCCATCGCCTCGCCCGTACTGCTGTGGCACGGCCTCGACGACGCCTTCTCGCCCGTGACACACACCCGGTGGCTTGCCGGGCGGATCCCTCGCGCCGAGCCCGTCCTCGTACCGGACGCCGGTCACTTCGCCGCCCAGCTGGCGCTGCCCGACGTCCTGCGCCGGCTGGACGGTCAGGGCGACGGGCGCTGATACGAGGTCGAGCGGGCGCCCTTCAAGGCGTCGAGGATCCGCTCGTGGCTGTCCCCGACGACATCGCCCACGCGGACCCTGACGTGGAGCGCCTCCACCTCGTCGACGAAGCGCTGGGAGAACGCACCGAGCATCGCCGTCTCGTAGGAGCCGGTGCCCACCAGAGGGAAGCGCCCCATGACGACCAGCTGGAAGTCCTCCCCGACGGTGAGCCCGGCCCCGGACAGCACCTCCGCCACGCCCTGGACGTCGGTCCACGGAGCGGCGTGCTGCGGGTCCTCACCACGCAGGACGGCCCGGCACTCGTACGCCTCGACCACCACGGTGTGCGAGCCGCCGTTGAGCAGTCCGACCTGCCATTCGGGAATGTCGCCGTGCAGGTGCCCGGTCGTCCAGGTGGCACGCCAGCCCAGCATCGGCCGTACGGTGCGGGCGTACTGGGCCCTGGCGAGGACCGCGCCGGCCGCGACCGCGAGCAGGCTGCCGAGCGGCTCCATGTCGAGCAGCTGCAGCCGCCAGGGCCATTCGGTCCTGGCCGCCTCCGTCATGTTGGCACGGACGACCTCCCAGCCGAGTACCGCCGTCAGCAGGACGAGCAGCACGATCGGCATCGTGAAGAGCAACGGGCTTCGTCGCACCCGCCGTTGAGCGTCGGCCTCGATCGTCGGCCCACCCCGCCTGAACCTGCCCACGGCCACTCCCCCGGTCTCGAACAACAGCCCCCCGGCCGCGCGTGCGGCCCGGGGGCCTCGACCGGATCATCGTGCCCGAACCGGAGCACGGCCGACTAGGGCGCGAGCCCGGCACAATCCGCAGGCGACCGGGCTCGACCGAAGGCGGCCGGGACGGAGGTGCGTCTAGCCTGGCTGCTTTGCACGTCGTGAAGGAGCGTTGCGGTGTTTGTCATGCCTGGGCGGCGGACGTCGACGATGGAGCTGCTGGCCGTTGAGGCGGAGGGACGGGGGATGGAGGTCCTGGCCGCGGAGGAGGTCTCCGCGGCGGCGGGACCCGCGTACTGGTACGGGGGTCCCGCAGCAGGCGCACGGTTGGCAGGACGGCTGGGGTTCGCCCTGCTCGAACCGGCGGACGACTGGCTCGCCGAGCTGCCGGAGGAGTTCACCGGCCGGGAGGTCCGGGCGGCAACCGTGCAGGATGCATGGACGATCGAACGGCCGACGTTCGTCAAGCCGCCGCGGGACAAGTCCTTCCCGGCGGACATCTACGCAGACGGTTCCCGGCTGCCCTCCGATCTGGACCCGGCGGCGCCGGTGCTGCTCTCCGACGTGGTGACCTTCGCGGCCGAGTACCGGCTGTTCCTGCTCGACGGCCAGATCACCACCGGCAGTCGATACGCGGTGTTCGGACGGCTCGACCCCCTCCCGCTCGACAGGCACGGGCCCATCGCCGCGGAGATCGCCGGGTTCGTCGACCGCCTGGTCGTCGGCGCCGGTCCCGCCCTGCCGAGTGCCGTCGTCGTGGACGTGGGACAGCTGCTCGACCCGTACCGCCCGGGACATCGGTGGGCCGTGGTGGAAGCCAACATGGCGTGGTTCTCCCACGCGTACGCCGCCGACCCCGCGCGGGTGCTGGACGTGGTGCTGCGAGCAGCGGGGCCGCGCGAGCACGTGAGACCGGCGGATCTGCCGTTCGTGCGCCACTGAACGAACGTCTCCGGCCACGAGTGATCCCGCCCCATCAACGTTCGTACGGCCGGGGCACCGGGGCGGGAGGGCAGCCTCGATCCGCGGTCGGGGCCCTCGACGGGGGGGTGCGCCCGCCCGGTGCAACGTGCGACGGCTTCCCGGGCGGGCTCTGTTCTCATCGTCCGTCAAAGGGGCCCGCAGCGCGCGCCGGGCGGGGCCTCAGGCATCCTGCTGCGTCTGGCGGGCTGTCAGCCGCCCCGGGCAGTAGAACGCGATCCGGCTCGATTTCCCTTCGGGGCACGGGTGCCCGGGTTCGACTGCCCGCACATCACCGGCCCGGATCGGCGGGGCCGTTCTTCAGGTGCCACCGGGCCCTGCCGCCGCGTGTGGCGCAGCGGCGATCAAGCTGGTCCGGTTTCACCGACACGACGGCCACAGGCTTCTCGCTGATCCGGTCGGCGAAGATGTGGAGAAGTTCGGGTCACCGCGTGAGTTTTCGGTCGGCGAATTCCTCAACCACGCCGCATCAGAAACACTTTCGGACCCTTCCAACTCATTAGTAACCATCCTCTGAACAGCCAAAATGCCTTCCCTGAGGGGTCCGTAACGTGAATCCCCGGAATTCCGACGGGCGGGGTATGGTCGGGCCCGCTCACTTGTCCGAGTATTCGTCGAACGCCGTGAGCGACAAGAAAAGCAGGGCACATGCAGACCCTGTGGGCGAAGACCGACCAAAGACGTTCGAGGCGAGGCAGACCGATGGAAGCTCCGACCACCCCGTCGGCCGACGGCTACGGCTCCGGTGCCGCTGCCACTGCCGGCGGTCAGGACGGGGGCTGGTTCGGGCGAGGTCAGAAGGGCACGCCCGGGCCCCAGCGGCCCGGGCACCCGGAGCCCGGCCGGTCGGCCCCAGAGCCGGGCAGGTCGGCCCCACAGACCGGCCGCTCGGCCTCAGAGCCCGGCCGGCCGGCCCCGGCGCCCGGTCACCTGACCCCCGGATCCGCGCGCCCGGCGGAACGCCAACCGGCCCCGCCTCCGCCCCCGGCACGGGCAGCGGCAGCGCCCCCGGCGGCAGCCGTCCCGACCCCCACGGAGTTGCTGCGCCGCACGATGGCCGAGATCGAGCCGATAGCCGACCGGGTCACCTCGTACTTCTACGCACTGCTCTTCCTCCACCACCCCGGCTTGCGGGACCTCTTCCCCGCCGCCATGGACACCCAGCGCGACCGGCTGTTCAAGGCCCTGCTCACCGCCGCGACCCACGCGGACGACCCCGTCACCCTGACCACGTATCTCACCCACCTCGGCCGCGGGCACCGGAAGTACGGCACCCTTCCCGAGCACTATCCGGCCGTCGGCGAGGCCCTGATCGGCGCCCTCGCCCGCCATGCACCGGAGACCTGGGGGCCTCGGACCGAGGCCGCGTGGGTGGGCGCGTACACCACGATCTCCCAGATCATGATCGATGCGGCGACCGAGGACGAGCTCCGCGCTCCCGCGTGGTGGCAGGCGGAGGTCGTCGCCCATGTCATGCGTACGAAGGACGTCGCGGTCGTCACGGTCCGGCCCGACGGGCCGTATCCCTTCCTCGCCGGGCAGTACACGGCCCTGGAGACCCCCTGGTGGCCGCGGATCTGGCGGCACTACTCCTTCGCCTCCGCGCCCCGTTCCGACGGTCTCCTCTCCTTCCACGTCAAGGCCGTACCGGCGGGCTGGGTCTCCAACGCCCTCGTCCACCGCGCCCGCACCGGCGACGTCATCCGACTCGGCCCTCCCGCCGGTTCCATGACCGTGGACCACACCACCGACAACGGTCTGCTGTGTCTCGGCGGCGGCACCGGCATCGCGCCCATCAAGGCCCTGGTGGAGGATGTCGCCCAGCACGGCCGGCGCCGCTCCGTCGACGTGTTCTACGGCGCCCGCCGGAACCAGGGCCTCTACGACATCGACACGATGCTCCGGCTCCAGCAGTCGCACCCCTGGCTCTCGGTGCGCCCGGTCGTCGACGACGGTCCCGTCGGCCTGCTGTCCGGCGGTATCCCGCAGGCCGTGCGCGAGTTCGGCCCGTGGCACACCTACGACGCGTATCTGTCCGGCCCGCCCGGAATGATCCGGCGCAGCGTCGACACCCTCGTGGGCATCGGCATCCCCACCCACCGCATACGACACGACTCCATCGAAGAACTGGTCGGGGCAACGACGTGAGTACTTTCGAACACGCCGGGCAGCAGGTAACGGCGACCCTGCGCACCACACGCCCGGGCAGTGACGGCGAACACCTGGTCCAGCAGCGCATGGGCACCACGGAACGCGCGGACCGTTTCTACGCCGACCAGGTCCTCGACCGGCTGAACCCCCGAATGCGCGAGTTCGTGAACCGGCAGGAGATGTTCTTCCTGGCCACCGCCGACCGGCACGGTGCGTGCGACAACACGTTCCGCGCCGGCCCGCCCGGCTTCCTCCACGTCCTGGACGACGCGACGCTCGCCTACCCCGAGTACCGGGGCAACGGCGTCCACGCCAGCCTCGGCAACATCGAGGAGAACCCGCAGGTCGGCATCCTCATGGTCGACTTCCTCCGGGACCGCATCGGGCTCCACGTCAACGGCCGGGCCAGGAGCGTGGCCGACGACGAGATGCGCCGCGACCACCCCTGGCTGCCGGGCGACCACGTGCCCGGCCGACGGGCGCTGGTGTGGGTGGTGATCACCGTCGAGGAGGCGTACATCCACTGCGCCAAGCACATCCCCCACTTCCAGAAGGTCCCCGCGCGCGGCCAGGGCCGCCCGTGGGGAACGGACGACTTCAAGCGCAAGGGCGGTGACTTCTTCGGAGCCGCCTCCGAAGCACCGGAGCGCGGCCCGTTCCTGCCGCCGCCGCGTCCCGACGCGGATGCGGCGACCTGGCGGGCGGAGGCGGAGAGGGTACTGGCGAGGGCCGAGCGGTACGCCCTCGGCGAGGGCACCGACGCCGGGGCGGAATCCGCGGCGGGGGCGCGGCCGTTCAGCGGATGGTTCAGCAGGAGTGCCTCGGTCTGAGGCCGTCACCCTGCGCCCTTCCTTTCTTGGGTGCGGTTCGGGTGAAACCTTCCGGCCCTCTCTTCCGTCCCCTTATCCGGGAGAGCGTAGAGAACGGCGAGGAGTGGCAGGACATGGGGCTGAAGGGCAAGTACAGCGCGCACATAGCCGTGGCGGCTTCGGCGGTCGCGATCAGCCTGGCGGCGTGGGGGGCCACCGCGCTGACGGACACCGAGGCCGCCGCCCGTCCGGGGACGGGCTCGCAGGGGACCGGGCCCGAGGGACGGACGAAGGAACCTGCACAGGGCCCGCCGCCGGTGTCGAAGGTGAGGATGCCCCAGGGGATCGCCCACGCGGCCGAGGCGGGCGGGAAGGCCGTGAACATCACCATCGACGACGGGCCCGACCCGCAGTGGACGCCCCAGGTGCTGGACGTCCTCAAGGAGCACGACGTCAAGGCGGTCTTCTGCATGGTGGGGCCGCGGGCGAAGGAGTTCCCCGACCTGGTCAGGCGGGTCGTCGCGGACGGGCACCGCCTCTGCGACCACACCACGTCCCACGACACCACGATGGACAAGAAGTCCGTCGCGTACCAGAAGCAGCAGATCCTGGACGCGAAGAAGATGATCGAGGACGCCGCCGGCGGAGCGAAGGTGGAGTACTACCGTGCGCCGGGCGGCGCGTTCACCCCCGACAGCCGGCGCATCGCCGCCGAGGCGGGGATGCGGCCGCTGGGGTGGAACGTGGACACCAAGGACTTCGAGAAGCCCGGCACGAGCGCCATCGTCGGCACCGTGAAGAACGAGCTGTCCAACGGCCCGACGATCCTCTTCCACGACGGCGGCGGCGACCGCGGTCAGACCGTCGCGGCCCTCAAGCAGGTCCTGCCGTGGCTCAAGGAACAGGGACACACCTTCAGCTTCCCCGTCCGAACCGCCCCCTGAGGCTCCGACGGCCGGCAGGCGCGCGACCTGGAGGTCACGCTCCTCCGGGACCCGGGGACGCGGCGACCCTGCCCACACCCACCCGCCAAGATCAATCGCAGACCGGCCCCTTAGGGTCGGGAAGCATGACGACATCCCTTGCCGGCAGTGCCTTCGACTCGCTCCGCCTCGACGCCGTGCCCGACCAGGATGCCTTGCGCCGGGTCTACGAACTGCCCAAGGACACGGCCGTACGCAAGCAGATGACCGAACTCACTGAGCAGACCCGGCGATTGATCACGTGCTCGTCGCTGGTCCTGGTCGCCAGCGCGGACGCCGAGGGCAACTGTGACGTCTCCCCGCGCGGCGGTCCCGCCGGGTTCGTCTCCGTCCTGGACGCACGAACGGTGGCGATACCGGACGCGACCGGCAACAAACGTCTGGACACCCTGCAGAACGTCATCGCCACCGGACGGGCCGGGCTGCTGTTCCTCGTACCGGGGCGGACGACGACGCTCAGGGTGAACGGCCGGGCCTGCGTCTCCACCCGCCCGGAGCTCCTGTCGCAACTGACCGCCGTGGGCAAGCCGCCGGCCAGTGCGCTGGTGCTGGGCATCGAGGAGGTCTACCCGCACTGCCCCAAGTCGCTCCTGCGCAGCGGTGCCTGGAAGCCGGAGCAGTGGCTGCCGGCGGACGCCCAGCCGACCTCGGCCGAGGTGACACTGGCCCAGTTGCGGATGCCGGAGCTGACGATCGCCGACATCGAGCAGGCGGAGGCGGATTCGCTGAAGTACCGGTACGAGTAACGGGCCGACCAGCGACCACGAAGAGGTGGACGGCGTCGGCATGCGGCGGAGAGGCGTCGGCATGGTGGCAGGGGGGCGGCCGCGGCGTCTCCGCCGTGTGTTCCGCTGGTGCTCTCAGGGGCCCTGGAATGCCGGAGTCCTCGACGCGGGCGTCCGACGGCCGGACGCTGACCTCGGAGTCACGCAGCGCTCAGGACGCATAGCGCCGGGCGAAGTGGGTGGCGACCTGCTGCGCCTGCTCCGCGGTCCTCACGTGGCGGTCGGCCCCGGGAATGCGGTAGGCGTAGGTTCCCTCACCCTGGGCGGTGGGCGTGAAGTGGACCGTGAGCCGCTCACGGTCGGGCCACGCCATCTCGGCGAAGCCGCCGGGCAGAGATGCGCCGACGGTGCTGGGGCCGTCCAAGCTGTGGAAGAAGCTCGCCGTGTCGATGGCGTAGGTATCGCCGAAGGCCTTCCTGAGCTCGGCTTCGAGCGCCCGGACCTGCTCGGGACTCGTGGCAGGATTCGTGGCGGGCAGAACAGCGCGCACCGGTTCGATGGCCATGACCCACGTCGCGGCGATGAGCAGCGAGGTCGCCGTACCGGCGGCACGCCTGACATCGACCGTGGGGAGCGGCGTCCCGTAGATGCCTCTTCGGCCGACGGCAGCCCCGATGCCGGCGCCGACGAGCACACCGACCGTGTTCGTGACGAGATCGTCGGTGTCACAGAGGCGGGAGATGAACGGGATGGTGGCCTGAGCGGTCTCCACGGTCGCCGTGAACAGGACTCCGAGCACGACGCTGAAGAGCGGTCGCCTGGTCGCCAAGACTGCCAGCAGACCGAAAGGGGCGAAGAGAGCGATGTTGCGTTGGCCTTGCGTCGTGAGGAGCGGCTCGACGACGGCGGGAATGATCGCGCATCGGCGCGTAGGGGTCCCGCTGCCGGTCGCGGCGGAGACCAGGGACGGTGGGGATGGGGCGACGCCGGTGGGTGGGGACGACGTGGAGCGGCCCGGTGTCGACGTACGCGTCGGAGTGTCTGCGCGCACCCGGGTACGTGTGACCGAACTCCGTCGCTGACCTTGCGCGGTCGAGGGGCATGCCGACCGGACCCAGATGCCCAAGCGCCAGAAGTTCGGGCGCCTGCTTCTCCCTCCTACCCGAGGAGCGCGAGGGACGGGTTCATCGGGCGGCCCTCGACGGGGCGGTCGTGTCGAGGCGGACCTGCGTGCCGCCGTTCGGGCTCGCGCCGATCTCCAGCTCGGCGCCGATGAGCAGGGCTCGTTCTCGCATGCCGCGGACGCCTGCGCCTTCGGGTGCGCCCCTCAGTCCTCGGCCGTTGTCCCGCACCAGCATTCCGACTCCGCCGCGCGGCAGGAGCCGGAGGTGGACCTCCACCAGCGTGGCGCCGGAGTGTCGGGCGGCGTTGGTCAGGCTCTCTTGTGCGACGCGGTAGAGGACGAGCTCGGTGGCCGGGTCGAGGTGGGGCACTCCGGGGGTGATGTGTGTGGTGACGGTCAGGCGTGAGGTGGCGAACTCGGCGGCCAGCGAACGCAGAGCACTGTGCAGGCCGAGTTCCTCCAGGACGCCGGGGCGCAGACGTCGGGCGATGCGGCGGATCTCGTCAAGGCCGGCGCGGGTGATCTCCTGGGCCCCCAGCAGGTCGGACCGCACGGGGTCGGGGGCCAGGTCGGCGGCGTGCTTGATGTGGAGGAGCACCGCGGTGAGGGACTGGCCGATCTCGTCGTGGAGTTCCCGGGCGATGCGGTGGCGTTCGGCCTCCAGCGCGGTGAGCACCCGACCGCTGCTGGTGGCGCGCTCGGCCTCGAGCCGGTCGAGCATGGCGTTGAAGGTTCTGGTGAGTTCGGCGATCTCCCCCTCTCCGGTGACCAGCGGCCGGGCGCCGGGCTTGAGCAGGTCGGCGGTCGCCATCGCCCGGTTCAGCCTGGCGAGCGGGGCGAGCCCGATCCGCGACAGGACCGCGTTGAGGACCAGCATCGCGACCAGCCCGGCGAGCAGGACGAGTACCTCGCCGAAGAGGACGGGGGTGGATACGGTGACGGGGCCGAGCAGCAGCACCACCGAGGCGGTGAGAACCGTGGCGTTCAGGAGGAAGATCCGCCAGTACAACGACATGCCTCCGCGCCTTTCCTGTCTGTCGTGCATGCGCCCTGATCTGCGGCGAAGCCTACGTCTCCCCGCCCCATCGTCACCGGCTCGGAATGGTCGTGTCCCTCCGTGTCGGCACCGATTCGTCCGCCATCGGGAACGGGGGACCGTGAGTCGGCCGTACGGCCCGCTCACGGCCCTAGGTGTATTGATCACGAACGTTGTTAACGCTTACCGGGCTTGATCATGGCGAAGACCTCCGGTGTGGTGGAGGTGTCTAGGACTACAC
>NZ_JBVHZJ010000083.1:0-29006 GCF_055574655.1 Streptomyces sp. NPDC029956
AGACTTCCTCCACACCTACAACCACCACCGCTGCCACACCGCACTCGGAGGACACCCGCCGATCAGCCGCGTCAACAACGCTGCGGGTCAATACAGCTAGGTCCTGATCGTCCGCGACGGTGGCCGGCGGTGGTGAAGGAGAGGGCGCCCACACCGCAGCTCGATTCCGGAAATCGATTCCGGAGACCTGTCACAACTCCGCGGTGCGCTCCGTCAGTGCTGTGAAGACGCCGACCAGGGCATCACGAAGGAGAGCAGCGATGACGGACACGAACCCCACCACGACCGCCACCACCACCGAGGCCCCGCTCTCCCGGATGCCCAACCCCGGCGACTTCGTACCCGAGTTGAGCGACATCAGCGCCGCGCTCTTCCGGGCCACCGGCAACCGTTCGGTGCCGCGGGCCACGATGAGTCTCGTCCACCTGCGGGCCGGGCAGATCGTCGGCAACACCTACCTGACGATCCTGAACACCAGCTTCCTCCGCAAGGCCGGCCAGTCCGAGGAGCGCATCACCGCCGTCTCCTCCTGGCAGGACGCCCCCTACTTCACCGACGCCGAGCGCGCCGCCCTCGCCCTGGTGGAGGCCACCCTCCAGCCCGCCCCGCACGGCCGGGAGCGCGTCTCCGACGAGCTGTACGCCGAGGTGGCGAAGCACTACGACGAGAAGGCACTGGCCACCCTGACCATCGCGATCGGCCAGATCAACTTCTTCATCGCCCTGGCCGTCATCGGCAAGCCGCAGCCGGTCAGCTCCCTCGGGGACGAGCAGTGGGACTGACCGGCCCCTGAACGGGGCCGCCCGCCCGGCGACCCCCGGAACCCTCCGCACTCCGCCCTCCAGATTGACCGGAATCCGCCTCAACCACCGTACGGGCACAGGAAGTTCACAGAAACCCGCAGGTGAGCTGTGATCTACTGCTCCGGCGCGACAGGCCCAAGGTCATCAACTGGAAGGCACCTCACCCGTGCATATACGTTCCCCCCGCAGGGCGGCCACGGCCGCTCTGCTGGCCATGGCGCTGATCCCCGCCACTCTCACGACCGCCGCCACGGCGGCCGAAAGCCCCGCCCCGGAGGCGCCGGCGGTGACGGTCGCCGGCCAGGCCGAGGACGCCACGTCCGTACGCGAGTTCTGGACCCCCGCACGTATCAAGCGCGCCCTGGCCAACTCGGAGAGGGACGAGGCCGCGTTCGCGGCCAAGGCCACCAGGGCCGCCCGGGCCGCGAGGGCCTCCGGGGCGGCGACCGGATCCGCCTCCCGGGACACCGACCTCGGTCTGACGGCCGAGGCCCGGCAGGTCCTCCCCGCGGGCAGCAGGTCGACCCTGTCGACGGCAGGCGCGACGGCCGTGCCCGAGATGCCGGTGGCGCAGCAGGTGCCGTTCCCGCAGAACGCCCCCTTCGTCGTCGCCGGGAAGATCGTGTTCACCGACAAGGCCGGTGAGGAACACGGCTGTTCCGGTGCGTCGATCGTGTCGAACACCGGAAACACGGTGTGGACCGCGGGGCACTGCCTTCACCCCGGCGACGGCACCGGGCCCGAAGGGTTCTACGAGAAGATCACGTTCATGCCCGGGTTCCGGAAGAACGACTCCGTGCCGGACGGGTACGACGCTCCGTGGGGCAAGTGGGTCGCCACCAAGAAGGTCGCGCCCACCCAGTGGACCGCCGACGGCGACGTCGAGGACGCCGACATGGCCGCCTTCGAGGTGACCGTTCCCGCCGGGTACACGTCCCTGTCGGATGCGGTCGGCGCGCTCGGCTACCGGTTCGGGGCCGGGTCGGACTTCTCCGACGTCATCGACTCCGGCTTCCCGGGCGAGGGCTTCCACCGCACGGACATGGACGCCTTCACCCACTTCTACTGCACGGGGAACGCCGAGGACGCGTTCGACCTGAACCCGCTGGACGACCGGGTCAAGGTCGACTGCGACATGGGCAAGGGCGCGAGCGGCGGCCCGATCCTCACCACCGACGGGCAGCTCGTCAGCGCGAACTCCCACTACGAGGCCGAGGACGACAACGTCACACGCAAGAACGACGACCTCTTCGGCTCCGAGCACGGTGACCAGGCCGTGGCCGTGATCAACGAGATCAACAGCTAGCCACGGACGCCGGACACCCCGCGCACGGGAGGCCCGCAGCCACCAGGCTGCGGGCCTCCCGTCTGTGCCGTCAGTCCCGCCTGACCATCCCCGGATCGATGTCCGCCGCGTCCGGGGCGTTGATGTAGTGCTGCGACAGATAGCGGTCCTTGATCTCGTCCGTCGTCAGCTTCTCCCACCCCGCGGGCTTCGCCTTCCCGGCCTTCTCCAGCTCCGCCGTCCACGCGGTGACCGCCTCGGCCCGTGTCTGCGGCATGTCCCGCGCGGCAGCGGACGCGGGCTGCACCGTCACCGGCGGCGGCTCCTCCGACGCGGCACCCAGCGCGAACGCCCCGCCCGCCACGAGGACCAGCGCCGCACCACCCACGCTCCAGGCCCATGCCCTGCGTGCCATCGATCCCACTCCTCTCGCCGCCGCACCCGCTTCCACCGTGCCAGGGATCGTTCGGCGGCGGCAACGGGACCGACCACTCCTCCTCCGGTCCCCCGCCGTCTCCCCACCGCACGGCACCCCCGTCCGGGCACCCCCCCGTCCGGGCACCCTCCCGTCCGGGCGGCGCCCGGGACAGGCGCGTACGGCGAAGGCCCCCGCCCCCGGGAGATCCGGGAGCGGGGGCCTTCGACCGTCAGGACGGTGGATCAGAACGCGCCGTTCAGGTTCCACCAGGTGTCGGTCTCCGGCGAGCCCGCTCCGAACTTGCCGGTGCCCGTGCCCGCGTACATGACCAGCGCGCCGACTCCGCGGTGCTCGGGGGAGACGAAGCTGCCGTTCGTGATCGCGGACAGGTCGTTGCGGCCGTCACCGTTGTGGTCGCCGACGGCCAGGAACGAGGCCATGACGTTCCAGCCGCTGCCGACGAGCGTGCGGGTGCCGAGGGCACCCGCCTTGCCCGGGTAGACCCACAGCTTGCCCGTGGACGCCTCGCGGGCGAGCAGGTCGGCCTTGCCGTCGCCGTTCAGGTCGCCCGGCGCCGTCAGGGAGTTCATGACGTTCCAGCCGCCCCCGCCGATGAGCTTCCGCGCACCGAGCGTGCCGGTGGACGTGCCCGGGTACAGCCACAGCTTGCCCGTGGACTTCTCGACCGCGAGGACGTCCGAGCGGCCGTCGCCGGACAGGTCACCGAAGGCGGTGATGCTGTTCATGACGTTCCAGCCGCCCGAGCCGATCAGCTTGCGGGCGCCGAGCGCGCCGGTGCCGGTGCCGGGGTACAGCCACAGCTTTCCGGTGGCGCTCTCGCGGGCGATGACGTCCTCGCGGCCGTCTCCGGTGAGGTCGCCGTGCCGGGTGAGGGCGTTCATGACGTTCCAGCCGCCCGCGCCGACCAGCTTGCCGGAACCGTCACCGGCCAGGAACCAGAGACGGCCGGCCTTGTCGCGGACGAGGACGTCCGAGGTCCGGTCGCCGTTCAGGTCGCCGAAGCCGCCGGCCTTGGGGGCCTGGGTCGCGTACCACTGCGGGTACGCGTCCATGGCGCACTCGCGCTCGGTGGGGACGAGCTTCACCGAGCTGACGGAGTTGCTGCCGGGACCGCCCCATTCGGTGCCCGAGGGGTTCGGGTCCATGACGAAGACGTCGCCGTCGAGGCCGTGGTTGGCGTCGTCGTACATGCAGGCGAACTTGTTCGTGCGGTTCATCACGGACCGGAACGTGTTGTCCCAGGTCCCGAGCGTCGCCACGCTCGCGTTGGTCTTGTACATCGTCCCGGAGCCGTTGTCGGTCTTCCAGGCACAGAAGTAGCCCGACGGGCAGTCGCCGAGCGCGGCCTGAGCGGGTGCCGCGCCCGCGCCGAGGAGCCCGGCCGAGCTGAGCCCCAGCGCCGTGACCACCGTGGCCAGACGCCGCAGCATTGAAGTGCGCATGCAAATCCTCCCTGAGACGGCGCGGAGAAGACCTCGAACGCGCCGCGTCAGGGAAGGTACCTTGCCGTGCCGGCGCGTCCGTCAGGAGGGTGGCCCCTCGCCGTCGGGCGGCCCGTCGAACCCCTTTCTACGAGGTCAGGACGCCGTTCAGGAAGGGGCCGACCGCCTCGCGCCAGGCGTCCGGGTGCTCGTAGTGGAGGAGGTGCCCGGCGTCGGGGATCTCCGCGTACGCACCGTGCGGCAGCACACGGACCATCTCCTGGGCCTCGGCCCTGCCCAGCTCTCCGTCCAGGCCGCGGACGACCAGCGTGGGGCAGCGGACCTGGGCCAGCGACTCCCAGTGGGCGTCGTGCACCCAGGTCTCACGGGAGGTCAGCATCTGCTCGGGGTCGAAGACCGGACGCCAGCCGTCCGGGTGCTCGGCCATCACCTCGGCGAAGAAGGCGCCCCGGGCGGGGTTGGGACGCTCGACCCACGGGTCCTCCTCGCCGAACCAGCGGCGGGCGGCGTCGAGCGACGGGAACGGGGTGGGCCAGCGGCGGAACCAGTCCCGCCACTCGCGCTGCGAGGCCGCGCCCAGCGCCGAGGCCCGCATGTCGCAGATGACGAGGGCGTGGACGAGGTCGGGGCGCTCCGCGGCCAGCTGCCAGGCGGTGAGGGCGCCCATGGAGTGGCCGATGAGGGTCACCGGGCCGAGGCCGAGCTGCTCGACAGCGGCGGCCGCGTCCGCCACGTACGCCTCGCGGGTGAAGGAGGCGGCGGAGGGCTTGTCACTGTGGCCGTGGCCTCGCTGGTCGAGGGCGACGGTGCGGGGGTGGGTGCGGGAATGCGGGATCGCGCCGGGGCGGGTCGCCGCCTCCGCGAGGCGGCTGATCGCCCGGGACCAGTGGGCCGCGTGGCCCATCAGTCCGTGGAGGAGTAAGACGCCGGGGCCGGCCTGCGGGGCGGTCCCGGGCGTGAAGTCCCAGGCCGCCAGCCGTACGCCGTCGGCCCCGGTGACGTCGAGTCGTCGCGCCATCCCTGGCACCCCCTCTTCTTGCCGTCGAACCACGCCAGACTATCGAACTCGCATTCGAAAATGCGCTCCTGCCGCGCAACACCCCTCGTTCGAGTGACAGGCCTCAAGGATTGACGGCCGCTGCCGAGGGGAGATCTTGAACGGGAGGCGGACCGCTCGGGGAAAACGGTCCGAGGGGATTGACCTTGAGAGCTCGGGGCTCCAGGTCAGCACAGGGGAGGACAGGCCCCGGCGCCGCGAGGCGCCGGGGCCCTCTGCCGTCCGGGGCGCACGGATCGCCGGAGCGGGCGGCATCCGACGCACGGCATCCGCTTGCTGCACCGCCCCCACCCCTCCCCGGTCTCGCACCGCTCCACCCCTCGTATCGCACCACTTCGCCCCAGCGTGGCACGGCGAGGGCGCGGGCGTAGCCATTCCGGCGTAAACCGGGGCGCACAAGGGCC
Source organism: Streptomyces sp. NPDC029956 (assembly GCF_055574655.1). Taxonomy (NCBI): domain Bacteria; kingdom Bacillati; phylum Actinomycetota; class Actinomycetes; order Kitasatosporales; family Streptomycetaceae; genus Streptomyces; species Streptomyces sp. NPDC029956. The sequence goes on from NZ_JBVHZJ010000083.1 coordinate 5,431, forward strand.
GTTGGCCCGGAAACGACACTCGAACGTGTCCTCCTGCGCGTACGACGCAACCGAACGCCGACTCCCGGGCGGAGACGCCGAAGGGTGCCCCGGTGGCCGTCGAGGACGACGACCACCGGGGCACCCTTCCCGCGAGCAGCGGTGCCGGCCGGGACGCGATGCCGGCCGGGACACGCTGCCAGCGCGTCAGCGCTTCGCGACGAAGACGTGCGACGCGACCTCCGCGTCCAGCTCGGCCGCCTCGCCGCTGCTGCCGACGAGGATGCCGCCCGCGGACTCCGTCACGGACACCACGGAGCCGGGCTGCACGCCCGCGCGCCGCAGCGTGTACATCAGCTGGGCGTCCGTCTGGATCGGCTCGCCGATCCGGCGGACGACCACCGTCTTGCCCTCGCTCGCGTCCAGCTCGGCGAGCGACACCATCGAGTCGTCGAGGAAGGCCTCGGCCTCCGCCTTCTCGCCGAGCTCCTCGAGACCGGGGATCGGGTTCCCGTACGGCGACTCCGTCGGGTGCCGCAGCAGCTCCAGGACGCGCCGCTCCACGGCCTCGCTCATCACGTGCTCCCAGCGGCAGGCCTCGGCGTGCACCTGCTCCCACTCCAGGCCGATCACGTCGACGAGCAGGCACTCCGCGAGGCGGTGCTTGCGCATGACCCGGGTGGCGAGGCGGCGGCCCTCGTCGGTCAGCTCAAGGTGCCGGTCGCTGGCGACGGCCACCAGTCCGTCGCGCTCCATCCGGGCCACCGTCTGGCTCACCGTTGGGCCGCTCTGGTCGAGCCGCTCGGCGATCCGGGCACGCATGGGGACCACACCTTCCTCCTCAAGCTCGAGGATGGTGCGGAGATACATCTCCGTTGTGTCGATCAGTCCGGACATACGTGCCCCTCGATGAGTCGTGCGCTGGCCCTGCACCAATTCTGACGCATCGAGCCGACAACCGGACCGCACCGGCCCAAGGCGGTATTGACAGAGCAATGGTCCAGACCGCACCGTGATCGGCGACCGGGGCAGGACCAGGGCACGACCACGACATGACGCGACGACGCGACGGCGACGAGAAGGAGCTTCTGGAATGGGCGACAGCGCGGGCGAGAGCAAGCTGGCCGGACAGTTCTTCGACGCCGCGATCGGCCTGCTCCAGCAGGTGCGCGACGGTGACTCGGCCGAGATCGCCGCGGCCGGCGCCGCGATCGCCGAGGCCGTGGCCAACGGCAACCGGCTCTTCGCCTTCGGCGCGGGCCACTCCTCGCTCGCCGCCCAGGACGTCGTCTACCGGGCCGGCGGACTCGCCCTCATGAACCTGCTCGTCGTCCCCGGCGTCGTCGGCGTCGACGTCATGCCGGCCACGCTCGGCTCCGCCCTCGAACGGGTCGACGGCCTCGCCGGGGCGGTCCTGGACTCCTCCCCCGCGTCCGCCGGAGACGTCCTGATCATCATCTCCCTGTCCGGGCGCAACGCCCTGCCCGTGGAGATGGCCATGAACGCCCGCGCGCTCGGCCTCACCGTCATCGGCGTCACCTCGGTGGCGTACGCGACGGAGACCAGGTCACGGCACGTCTCGGGGACGTACCTCAAGGACCACTGCGACATCGTCCTCGACTCCCGCATCGCCGTCGGCGACGCCGAGCTCACCCACGAGGGCATCGAGGCCCCCTTCGCGCCCGCCTCCACCGTCGTCACCAGCGCCCTCATGCAGGCCACGCTGGCCGCCGCCGCCGAGGACCTCGTCCGCCGCGGCATCGAGCCGCCGCTGCTGCGCTCCGGGAACGTCGACGGCGGCCACGAGTGGAACGGCCGCGTGATGACGGAGTACGGCGACCGGATCTTCTACAAGCACTAGCGCCGGTCCGGGAACGGGGCCGGTCCGGCCCCGGGACCGGTCCGGCACCAGGCCCCGCCCGGCACCAGGCCCCGCCCGGCGATCGGCGTCGGGGCCAGGGGGGCTTGCCGGCAAGGGCCTGGACCTAGGCCTCCGCCCGCTCCCCCAGGTCCAGGGCCGCCGCCACCCTCGACGCCACCGCCTCCGCGAAGACCACGTCCTCGCGCTCGAACGGCCGGCGGCACGCGGCCCGCAGGAACGTCACCACCCCCAGGGTGCGGCCCCGGGAGCGCAGCGTCACGCAGACCGCGTGGGCCGCGTCGGAGGGCCACTGGTGGGCCTCCGCCCACACCTCGGCCGTGCGGCCCGCGCTCGCGCGGACCGTGCCCACCCGGTCCCAGGCCTGCAGCGCCGGGTGCCTCGGGCCGTACCGCAGCGGGATGCCGCCGCCCACCACCGGCGACGAAGGGCCGGGCGCGCCCGCCGGGGTCGCCAGGGCCCGGGTCAGACGCCGCTCGCCCGCGATCCGGTCGACCAGGGCGTGGTCCGCGAACCCGGCGAGCGCGAAGTCGAGCAGCACCGCCGCCGCCTCCACCGGGTCCTCGCACTCCGCGGCGGCCGCGCCGGCCCGGTGCAGCTGGCTCCAACGGAACCGCAGCCGGTCCGCCTCGCGCGCCGCGAGCCGCTCCTCCGTGACGTCCTGGAACAGCCAGGCCACGCCGAGCGGCACCGGCTCCTCCGCCATCGGCGAGGACAGCAGCAGGAAGCCGCTGCGCCAGCACCGGCGCCGCTCCCCGTCGGACGTCCGCAGCGTCACCCACACCTCGGCGGGCGCCGACGGCGTGCCCTCCGCAAGGACGTGCTGCAGGGCGGCCTCCAGCTCCTCCGCGCCGTGCACCACGACATCACCCAGCGGGCGCCCCAGCAGGGCTGTACGCCCGGTTCCGAAGGCGCGGGCGGCGTGGCCGTTGACCATGGCGGGGCGCAGGTCGGCGTCCACGAGGACGACGCCCCAGGACGCGTCCTCGAACAGCGCCTCGCTGAGCGCCACCGACCGCTCCAGGTCGAGCTGGACGTGGACCTCGCTGAAGGCGCAGTACACCCCCGCGGGGCTGCCGTCCGCCCCGCGTACGCCGGCGGCCTGGCTGCGTACGAGCACCCGGCCGCCGTCCTTGCGGAGCAGCGCCAGCTCGTGGACCTGCCGGCCGGGGCCCTTCATGACCCCCATCAGCCGCTGCAGGGTCTCCTCGGCGTCGGCGCTGCGCGCCGCCCAGCCCTCGAACCCGCGCCGGCCGACCGCCTCGGCCGCGGACCAGCCGAGGATCCGCTCGGCCTCGCGGTTCCAGTGCGTGACCGTCCCGTCGGCGTCGAACGCGCAGAGCGCCGCGTCCATCCCGTCGAGCAGCGCGGCCAGAAGATCGGCCCCCGCCCCGGGAACGGAAGCGGTCGCGCTCGCGGACCCCGTGAAAGCACTCATCCCGGCACCCCCCATGCTGCCGCCATTCAACTGGAACGTGACGCAGAGCACATCACGTTCTCCGAAATCGTTGCATCGCGGAAACGCATTCCGATACGGGCGCGGGACGGAGCACGGGAGGAGCACGGGAGCGCCTACGCCGACGGCATGTGCGCCGGTCAGGGCGCCAGGCGTTCCACCCGCCACGTCTCGCCCGCCGAGCCGTCCGGGCCGCCCTCGCGGACGTACCGCAGCCGGTCGTGGAGCCGGTTCTCGTGCCCCTGCCAGAACTCGACCGCGTCCGGCACGACCCGGATGCCGCCCCACTCCGGCGGGACCGGCACCTGCGTGTCGCCGGGGTAGCGGGCGGCGAGCTCCCCGTACCGGGCGAGGAGTTCCGCGCGGGACGCGATCACCGAGGACTGCGGGCTCGCCCAGGCGCCCAGCTGGGAGCCGTGCGGGCGGGTGCGGAAGTAGGCCACCGTCTCGTCGCGGCCGATGCGCTCGGCGCGGCCCGTGACGATGACCTGGCGGGCCAGCGGGTGCCAGGGGAAGAGCAGCGAGGCGTACGGGTTGGCCGTCAGCTCCGCTCCCTTGCGGGAGTCGTAGTTGGTGAAGAAGACGAAGCCGGCCCGGTCGTAGTGCTTCAGGAGCACCGTGCGCGAGGACGGGCGGCCGTCGGACGTGGCCGTGGAGACGATCATCGCGTTGGGCTCGTGGATCGCCGGATTCTCGGCGGTCTCCTTGAACCAGCGGGTGAACTGCGCGATCGGTTCGGGTGCGAGGTCGGCGGCCGACAGCTCGGTGGTGCGGTACTGCTCGCGCATGTCCGCGGGATCCAGGGCGTCGTTCACAGGATCGGTCACGGGGCCATCCTGCCGCAGCGGCGCAGTGTGCCCGGCACCGCGTGCCGCCAATCCTTACTCGCCGGATCGGCGCAGTGTGCCGGATGTCACGCTTCCCCGCATCATCGGAACCGTACAGACTCTTGGGCTGGACGACTGTTGAATCCCCACCATCGACCAGCACTCGGTTGATCGATCATCGATAGAGGAGCCGCCTGATGTCCGACTTCGTACCCGGGCTCGAGGGAGTCGTCGCGTTCGAGACGGAGATCGCCGAACCCGACAAGGAAGGCGGCGCTCTCCGGTACCGCGGCGTCGACATCGAGGACCTGGTCGGTCACGTCTCGTTCGGCAACGTCTGGGGGCTGCTCGTCGACGGCGCCTTCAACCCCGGCCTGCCGGCCGCCGAGCCGTTCCCCATCCCCGTGCACTCCGGCGACATCCGCGTCGACGTGCAGTCCGCCCTCGCGATGCTCGCGCCCGTGTGGGGCCTCAAACCGCTCCTCGACATCTCCGCCGAGCAGGCCCGCGACGACCTCGCCCGCGCCGCCGTCATGGCGCTCTCGTACGTCGCCCAGTCCGCCCGCGGCCAGGGCCTCCCCATGGTCCCGCAGAGCGAGATCGACAAGGCCGAGTCCGTCGTCGAGCGCTTCATGATCCGCTGGCGCGGCGAGCCCGACCCGAAGCACGTCAAGGCCGTCGACGCCTACTGGACCTCCGCCGCCGAGCACGGCATGAACGCCTCCACGTTCACCGCGCGCGTCATCGCCTCCACCGGCGCCGACGTGGCCGCCTCCCTCTCCGGCGCCGTCGGCGCCATGTCGGGCCCGCTGCACGGCGGCGCGCCCTCCCGCGTCCTCGGCATGATCGAGGAGATCGAGCGGACCGGCGACGCCACCGCGTACGTGAAGCAGGCCCTCGACAAGGGCGAGCGCCTCATGGGCTTCGGCCACCGCGTCTACCGCGCCGAGGACCCCCGCGCGCGCGTGCTGCGCCGGACGGCCAAGGAGCTGGACGCCCCGCGCTACGAGGTGGCCGCCGCACTGGAGAAGGCCGCTCTCGAGGAGCTGCACAACCGGCGCCCGGACCGCGTCCTGGCGACGAACGTCGAGTTCTGGGCGGCCATCGTCCTGGACTTCGCCGAGGTCCCTGCCCACATGTTCACGTCGATGTTCACGTGCGCGCGCACGGCCGGCTGGTCGGCGCACATCCTGGAGCAGAAGCGCACGGGCCGGCTCGTGCGTCCGTCGGCCCGCTACACGGGGCCGGGACAGCGGAACCCGCGCGAGATCGAGGGTTACGAGGACATCGCGGGCTGACCGACCGAGCCCCGCGCCCACGGCGACGGCCCGACCCGCACAGTCAGGGCCGCCGTCACGGGTGTCACCGCCTAGGACGACAGGGCGGGCTGCACCTCCGGGTGCAGCAGCAGGTCCGCGTGGTGGCGGGCCGTCGTCAGCGGGTGGGCCCGCAGCTTGCCCTTCAGCTCGTTGCGGCCGTACTCGGCGAACAGCGGGTTCGCGGGGTCGGTCGTGACGCCGGGCGCGGTCTCCGCGTACGGGAAGGCCAGCGGGGTGATCCGGGCGTCGAGCCGCGGGTTGTAGAAGAACGGCACCGAGTAGCGCTCCGTCGCCCCGGGCGGCGAGACGACCCGGTGGTTGGTGGCGATCAGATAGCCGTTGGTCGCCACTTCGAGGAGTTCGCCGAGGTTCACGACGAACGCGCCCGGCAGCGGCGGCACGTCGTGGAAGTTCCCGTCCTCGCGCTGGACTTGGAGCCCGCCCACGTGGTCCTGGAGCAGCAGGGTGAGGAAGCCGTAGTCCTTGTGCGCGCCGACGCCCTGGTCGTCGCCCTCGCCGCTGCTGCCCGGGTAGCGCACCAGCTTGAGGTGCGGGTGGGCGCGCGGCCCGAAGACGTCGTCGTAGAAGTCCTCGGGTGCGCCGATCGAGGCGAGCAGTTCGTGCAGCAGCCGCTCGGCGACCCCGCTGAGCCGCTCGATCCAGTGGAGGGCGGCGGTCCGCAGCTCGGGCAGGGCCTCGGGCCACTGGTTGGGGCCTTCGAGCCACCAGAACGGGGCCTCCCAGGGCGCGGGGGTCCGCGCGGGCCGCTCGGCGCCGATGTCGAGCTGGTCGCGCCAGTCGCGCGCACCGGCGGTGCGCTCGTCGCCGATGCGGGTGTAGCCGCGGAAGTGCGGCGAGTTGATGTTGTCGAGGGCGAGCCGGTCGGCCTCGGGCAGTGCGAAGAAGGCGTGCATCGCGGAGGTCAGGGCCCGCGTCTCGGCCTCGGTCACGCCGTGCCCGATCAGCTGGAAGAACCCGACGTCGTGCGCGGCCGAGTGGAGCTGGGCGTGGAGCAGGCGCCGGGCCTGGGGGTCACGGTCTGCGGCGGAGAGGTCGACGATGGGGAGCTGCGAGGAGTACGAGCTGCGAGTCATGGGTGCGTCCGCGGGGTCTACGGGTGCCCGGGGCGGCCGCCGAGGGTGGGGCGGGGGCCACGGGTGCCGGTCGGCTTGGGCTCTGAACGAGGGACCCGATGGGGGCGCTGGTGGTGCCCCTTGAGGGTCAGGCGGAGCGGCGACAGCTCATGGACGTGACGCGGACGAAGTCCACGTGGCGACGGCGTACGAGCAGGGGCATGCGACCACAGTACTGCGGGAGCGGGGGAACGACTGTGATCCGGGTCACGTCCTGACGCCCGGGACTCGGGGGTGTTCAAAAGGGCGGCAGTGCGCGAAGATCGCCGCCACCCGTGTCACGCGCACGTCAAGTTTCTCGTCTCAGCATCCCTACGCAGGAGGATGTCCATGACCCGCCGCCCGTCCCGCGGCCTGCTCGCCGCAGCCGTCGCCACCGCCGCCACGGCGGCCACCGTGGCTCTGCTGCCCGCCGCCGGCGCCTCCGCCCTCCCCCTGGCAGCCTCCCCGCTCCCCCAGGCCCGCGTCTTCATGGTGAACCCGGTCCAGGCCACCGGCGACCAGTCCCTCACCGACCACAAGGACGCGGCGAGCGACGTCCCCGCCTCCGCGTACACCACCGTCTCGCTGCGGAACCTCGACACGAGCGGCGGCCTGTCCGGCCGCTGGGTCGCGGTCCGGTCCGAGACGGGCAAGCCCGCCACCGTCGCGGCCGCCGCCGCGTACAACCGCTCCGACGACCAGTTCGAGCAGGTCATGGCGTACTTCTGGGTCAACGAGGCACAGGAGTACCTGCAGGTACTCGGCTTCGGCACCGAGCTGCCCGGGGCCAACGACCGGGTGCAGCCGGTCCGGCTCAACCAGTGGGGCGCCGACAACTCCTTCTTCACCGACAAGAAGGACGAGATCCGCTTCGGCAAGGGCGGGGTGGACGACGCCGAGGACGCCGAGGTGATCCTGCACGAGTACGGCCACGCCGTGCACAACGCACAGGTCCCCGGCTTCGGGACGAGCCCCGAGGCCGGCGCGATCGGCGAGGCCTTCGGCGACTACCTGGCCGTGCAGGTCGGCACCCACGCCGTCCAGAAGTACGGCTGGGCGATGAAGGCGGACACGGCCTGCGTCGCCGACTGGGACGCGACCGGCTACAGCCAGGCGCCGCACTGCCTCCGCCGGATCGACGGCACCAAGACGTACGCCGACCGCGAGGGCGAGGTCCACGCCGACGGCGAGATCTGGTCCCGCGCGCTCCTCGACATCCGCACCTCGCTCGGCGCCCGGACGGCCGACCGGATCATCGTGAACGCCCAGTTCGGCTTCGCACCCGACACCGGCTTCGGCGACGCGGCCCGGAAGACCGTCGAGACGGCACAGAAGATGTACGGCACGTCGGCGGCGAACGCCGTACGGGACGCCTTCCGGGCACGGGAGATCCCGGGAGTGTAGGGCCGAGGCCCGCTTCTCAGGCCAGCGCCTCGTCCAGCAGCCGGGCCCACTGGGCGACCACGCGTTCGCGGCGGGCCCGGTCGTCCGTGAGGAGGGTCGCGAGGCCGAGGCCGCGGGCCATGTCGAGGAGGCCCTGGACGGTTTCGCGGACGCCGGGGCGGGACTCGTCGGCGCCGAGCACCTCGACGGCGATGCGGTGGGACTCGCGGCCGACGCGGGCCTCCAGCTCGGTCACCCGCGCGCGGAGCTGGTCCTCGCCGGAGGCCGCGACCCACAGGTGGAGGGCGGCTCGGAAGAGGGGCCCGGTGAAAAGGTCGACGAGCGCGGCGACGGCTTCGTGGCGGTCGCGGGAGGGCAGGGTCCGCAGCGCGTTCGAACGCTCCTCGGCGACGTACTCGACGGCGGCCGTGAACAGGTCCTCGCGGGTCGGGAAGTGGTGCTGGGCGGCGCCCCGGGAGACGCCGGCCCGTTCCGCGACGACGGCGACCGTGGAGCCCGCCCAGCCGTGTTCGGCCAGGCAGGACACGGCCGCCTCCAGGAGCCGCTGCCGGGTGGCGCGGCTCCTGTCCTGCTTGGGTGCGGTCACAGCCGCCATGCGGGGTCCCGTCGTTCGAGGAAGGCCGTCATCCCCTCGCGCGCCTCGGCGGAGGCGAAGAGCGTGGCCGACCTCTGCACCAGGTCCTCCGCGTCACGTTCGAAGGTCTCCAGGACTCTAGCGGTGACCAGCCTCTTCGCCTCGCGCAGGCCCTGCGGTGAGGCTGCGCGGAGGGAGTCGAGAAGGCCGGGCAGCGCGTCGTCCCGGTCCGTCACGAGCCCCATGGCGATCGCCTCCGGCACCCCGAACCGCTCGCCCGTCAGGTAGTGGCGGGCGGCCGCGCGGGGCTCCAGCTTCGGCAGGAGGGTGAGGGAGATGACGGCCGGGGCGACCCCGATCCGTACCTCCGTGAGCGCGAAGTCGGCCCCCTCCCCCGCCACGACGATGTCGGCGGCGCCGAGCAGGCCGAGGCCGCCGGCCCGGGTGCGGCTGCCCGCGGCGACGTGGGCGACGACCGGTTTCGGCAGCTCGACGATCTGCCGGAGCAGGTCCACGAAGGCGTACGGGCTCGGCGGCGCCTTGAGGTCGGCGCCGGCGCTGAACGTGGTACCGCTGTGGGTGAGCACCACCGCCCGGACCGCGGGGTCCTTGCCGCAGGCCGTGAGCGCGTCGGCGAGCTCGGTGACGAGCGCCGCGGAGAGCGCGTTGCGGGTGGCCGGGGAGTCGAGGGCGAGGGTGGTGATCCCCCGCTCCTCGGTGACGGCGACCAGGGTCATGTACGGTCCCTCAACTCTCGGTCTCGGAGCTCTGGGTCTCGGAGCTCTCGGTCTCGGGCCTCCCGGTCCCGGTCCCGGAGCTCTCGGCGGAGGATCTTCCCTGACGCTGCCCGGGGCACCGCCTCGATGAACTCGACGTCGCGGACCTTCTTGTACGGGGAGACGCGGGCGGCGACATGCGCCATGACGTCCTCGGCGGTGAGGCCGGGCGCGGCCGCCTGGCGTACGACGTAGGCCTTGGGGATCTCGGTGCCGTCCGCGTCCGTGACGCCGATGACGGCGGCGTCGGCGACGCCCTCGTGGGTGAGGAGCAGCGCTTCGAGTTCGGCGGGGGCGACCTGGAAGCCCTTGTACTTGATGAGTTCCTTGACGCGGTCGACGACGAACAGCCAGCCCTCGTCGTCGACCCGGCCGATGTCGCCGGTGTGCACCCAGCCGTCGGCGTCGATCATGGCGGCGGTGGCGTCGGGCCGGCCGAGGTAGCCCTTCATGACCTGCGGTCCCCGGATGGCCACCTCGCCCTCCTCGCCGGGTGCCGCGTCCTTCGACGGGTCGTCGAGGGACAGGATCCGCATCTCGGTGGAGGGCAGCAGCTTGCCGACGGTGCCGGGCGGAGGGTTCGGGGCGGTGAGCGGGACGACGTGGGTGCCCGGGGACAGTTCCGTCATGCCGTACGCCTGGAGGACCGGCGGCAGCCCGAGCCGCGTCGAACAGGCCTGGGCGAGGGCCGCGTCGAGCGGGGCGGCGGCGCTGACGATGTACTCCAGGGAGGACAGGTCGTAGTCGGCGACGGCCGGGTGCTTGGCGAGGGCGAGCACGATCGGCGGGGCGACGTAGAGGCCGTTGATGCGGTGCTTCTGGATGGCGCCGAGGAAGGTGTCGAGCTCGAAGCGGGGCAGCACGACGACGGTGGCGCCCTGACGGAGGGGCGCGTTCATGAGAGCCGTGAGGCCGTAGATGTGAAAGAAGGGGAGGATCGCGAGGATCCGGTCGCCGGGCCCCATCGGGATGACCGGCTCCAGCTGGGCGAGGTTCGTCGCGATCGAGGCGTGCGTGAGCATCACGCCCTTGGGGACGCCGGTGGTGCCGGAGGAGTACGGGAGGGCGGCGACGTCCTCGTCGGGGTCGACGTCGGTCTCGGGCACGGGGCCGGTGGAACCGAGGAAGGCCTGCAGGGACCGGACACCGTCGCGCGCTTCGTCGCAGACGAAGATCTCCTCGATCCCGCCCGCGAGTTCGGCCGCCGCGCGGGCGGAGGGGAGCAGCGGGGAGACGGTGACGATCCAGCGCGCCGAGGAGTCGCGGAGCTGCTTGGCGAACTCCTCGGGGGTGGCCAGCGGGTGCACGGTGGTGACGGAGGCGCCCGCGCGCGTGGCGGCGTAGAAGGCGATCGGGAAGAGCACGGTGTTGGGGCTGTGCAGCGCGAGCACGTCCCCCTTCCGCACCCCGGACTCGGCGAGCCCGGCGGCGACCCGCCGGTGGAAGGCGTCGACCTGTGCGTACGTGAGGGTGAACTCCCCTGCACCGTCGACCAGTGCGGGGGTGTCGCCCCGCTCGGCCGCGCGGCCGAGCACCGCGTCGTGGATCGGCAGGGAGACGGTGGAAACGGCCTCGTACTCGCTGTGGAACACCATGCAAGCCCCCTGGAGAGGTGGGAGAGGTGGAAGGTGGTCGCCAGGATCGCGTGTGGGGGTACGGCTTGGGGAGACCCTGTCAGCACTCCGGGGAAACAATCAAGCATGCATGCATGATTCTTGGGAAGGACGACGACCCGCCCCCGTGAGCCGGGGACGGGCCGCGCCTCGCGGGTCCGGGTGTCAGCCCTCGCGTGTCCGGGTGTCAGCCCTCGCAGGCCACCCCGTCGCCGTCGCGGTCGAGGTGGCGGCCGTAGCCCGGTTCGCCCGCGCGGATGGGGGCGGCGCCGGCGGCACGGACGGCCGTGCAGTTGCGGTAGTAGACGCTGCCGCCGCCGGAGGACGCGTCGTCACCGGCGTCCTCGGTGGGCTCGGGCGTCGGCTCCTGCGTCGGAACCGGCACCTGGGTGGGCTTCGGCTTCGGCCGCTGGGTGGTCGGTTCGGGCTTCGGGGTGGGCTTGCGGAGCACCTCGCCGGGTGACTTCGGGCAGGGGACTCCCGGCGCCGTCAGGTGCACCACCGGCGCCGCCGACGAGACCGGCGCACCGGCCTGGGGGCTCTGGAAGCAGACCGTCCAGGTGCCGTACGCGGCGGGCAGATCCACGTCCTTGTAGGCGGCCACGGCCCGGCCCTGGTTGTCGGCGAGGAGCTGCTCGGCGTCCGCGTAGCTCCCGCCGACGAGCGAGGGCATCGCCGGAGTCTCCTCCGTCGGCGACGCGGTGGGGGACGGGGTCGCGGTCGGGGCCGGCGTGGTGACCGTCGCCGTGGCCGTCGGCTTCGCCGTGGCCTTCGCGTCGTTCTTCGCGTCGTCCGGGGAGTCACTGAGGAGCAGCAGCAGGAACCAGAGGGCGCCGAGGACGGTCGCGACGACCTTCTTGTTCTGGCTCCACCGGCTCGTCCAGGTCAGGGCTATGCCCACCGGCGGGAGGAAGACCAGGAGACAGATGATCAGGGCGGGGTGCTGCCACCAGCGCCGGGCGGGCAGCGGGGCCGGAACGGGCTGGAACGGCGGCGGAGGCGAGTACACGTGCGTCTCCCGAAGGGTGTGAGCGTGTGCGAGGTGCACGGATCGTACACAGGATGTTCACAACCGGTAGCCCTGTGTGCGGAGGACGAGACGCGATCGGTATCAGCACCCCGTGCCCCGCCCGGACCTTCCCGGAGCCCGAACTTCCGCCCCTTCCAAGGTCATCGGACGACTAGCCTGCGCCTATGGTCTTCAAGCGTCTTCTGGGCATGGGCGGCATACCGCTCGAGATCGACACCGTCGTGCAGTCCGAACCGGCACTGCCGGGCGGCATCCTGAGCGGGGAACTCGTCCTGCGCGCACCCGACCGCCGTGTCGAGGTGAAGTCGATCCGGCTGAGGCTCGTGACCGACGCGCCCGTGGCCCACAAAGGCGACGGTGACGGATCCAGCGGCGACACCTTCGACCATCCCTCGGTGAGCGGCCACTTCACCCTGGAGAAGGGCGAGGAGAAGCGACTCCCCATCCGTCACCGGCTCAAGTGGGAGACCCCCCTGACCGAGGTGAAGGGGCAGAAGCTCGGGGTCCACCTGGGCATCCACACCGAGGTCGAGGCCGAGGGCGTCAAGGCCCAGACGGACGACGACCCCGTGTACATCGGCTCGCTGCCGCTGCACGAGGCCGTCCTCGACGCCTTCGCCGCCGAGGGATACGCCCTGCGGACCTCGCGCATCCACTCCGGGAACATTCCCCGCACCGAGTACCACATCTACCGCGCCCAGGGGCTCCTGCTCGTCGACGAGCGGTCCGGGCAGAACCGCCCGCAGGAGCTGGAACTGCATTTCCACACCAACGCGGTCGGCTGCGAGATCTTCCTCCGGAAGGCGAAGCTCGACGAGCGGTACTGGAAGAACAAGCCGCCGGCCCGCCGCTTCGTGGCCGCCCACCACGACGTCGGCCGGGTGGACTTCGGCGAGGCGGTCCGCCGGTGGATCGACGAGGTCGGCCTCACCGACGGCAGCCACCCGACCAGCGATTACGAGGACTGAGCGCCGGGTCCCGCCGGTGAGCACCGCGTCCCGCCCGTGAGCACGCGTCCCGTCGGCCGAGGGCAAGCCGCCCCGGCCGACGGCGACCCACCGCCGGTCAGTACGACTTGGGCAGCCCCAGCGTCTGGTGCGACACGTAGTTGAGGATCATCTCCCGGCTCACCGGGGCGATCCGGGCCACCCGCGCCGCCGTGACCAGCCGGGCCAGTCCGAACTCCTTGGTCAGGCCGTTTCCGCCGAGCGTGTGGACCGCCTGGTCGACGGCCTTCACACAGGCCTCCGCCGCCGCGTACTTCGCCATGTTGGCGGCCTCGCCCGCACCCATGTCGTCACCCGCGTCGTAGAGGTGCGCGGCCTTCGCCATCATCAGCCGGGCCAGTTCCAGCTCGATGTGCGCCTGGGCGAGCGGGTGCGCGACGGCCTGGTGGGCGCCGATCGGGGCCTTCCAGACCTGGCGCTCCTTCGCGTACTTCACGGCCTGCGCGAGCGCGTACCGGCCCATGCCGATCGCGAACGCGGCCGTCATGATCCGCTCCGGGTTGAGGCCCGCGAAGAGCTGGAGCAGGCCCGCGTCCTCGTCGCCGACGAGCGCGTCGGCCGGCAGGTGCACCTCGTCGAGCGTCAGCTCGAACTGCTTCTCGTGCGCGTCGAGTTCCATCTCGATGTGCCGCCGCTGGAAGCCGGGGGCGTCGCGCGGGACGATGAAGAGACAGGGCTTGAGGCTGCCCGTCCGGGCGTCCGACGTACGGCCCACGATCAGCGTCGCGTCGGCGATGTCGACACCCGACACGAACACCTTCCGCCCGTCGAGGACCCAGCCCTCCTCCGTGCGGGTCGCGGTCGTCGTGATCCGGTGCGAGTTCGAGCCCGCGTCGGGCTCCGTGATGCCGAACGCCATCGTCCGCGAGCCGTCCGCAAGGCCCGGCAGCCAGGCCCGCTTCTGCTCCTCCGTGCCGAAGCGGGCGATGACCGTGCCGCAGATCGCGGGCGAGACCACCATCATCAGGAGCGGCGCGCCGGCCGCGCCGGCCTCCTCCAGGACGATGGACAGTTCGGCCATGCCGCCGCCCCCGCCGCCGTACTCCTCGGGCAGGTTGACCCCCAGATAGCCGAGCTTGCCGGCCTCCGCCCACAGGGTGGCCCGGTCGAAGCCGGGGCCGTGCCGGTGGCCGAGCGCGGAGACGGCAGCGCGGAGCGCGGTGAGCTCTTCGCTTTCGATCATGGTGCTCATACGGTCTGGTCCTCCTGTGCTGCTTCGGTCGTGGCGTCGTCCGAGACGACGGCGAGCAGGGCACCTACCTCGACCTGGCGGCCGGGGGCGGCGTGGAGCGCGGTGAGCGTGCCGGAGGCGGGGGCGATGACGCGGTGCTCCATCTTCATGGCCTCCAGCCAGAGGAGCGGCTGCCCGGCGGTGACGCGGTCGCCGACGGCGAGGCCGTCCGCGACGCGGACGACGGTGCCGGGCATGGGGGCGAGCAGGGAGCCGGGGGCCGTCTGCTCGCGGGGGTCGGTGAAGCGGGGGCGGACGGTGAGCCGGTGCGGTCCGGCGTACACGGAGCCGTCCCCGTACGCCGAGATGTCGAAGTCCCTGACGACACCGGCGACTTCGAGCCGCACCCGGTCGGGCGTCGCCGAGACCGCCCGGACGCCCTCGGGTGCCGTCACCTCGAACCCGCCGTCCCGTGTGGGCCGGTAGCGGACCTCGTGACCGCCGTACGTCCGCGTCTCGTCCTGGGAGCGGAGGTTGCGCCAACCGCCTCCGAACCGGCCCTTGCCGGCGGCGGCCTCGGCGAGGGCGGCGGCGACGGCCGCGTACTCCTCGCCGGGCCGGGTCTCCGTGAGCGCGTCGAGGTTCCGGTCGTAGAACCCGGTGTCGAGCAGCCCGGGATCCCCGAACCCGGGGTGCCGGAGGGAGGCGACCAGGAGGTCCCGGTTGGTGACCGGGCCGTGGATCCGGGCCCGGTCCAGAGCATGGGCCAGCTTGCGGATCGCCTCCGCGCGGGTGGGGGCGTGGACGATCACCTTGGCGAGCATCGGGTCGTAGTGGACGCCGATCGTGTCCCCGGAGGCGTACCCGGTGTCGAGGCGGGTCCCGCCCTCCCCGGGCAGCTCGAAGAGGTGCAGGACGCCCGTCTGCGGGGCCCACGCGCGCGCCGGGTCCTCCGCGTACAGGCGGGCCTCGATCGCGTGGCCGCGCGGGGCCGGGGGCTCCGGCGGCAGGGCGCGGCCCTCGGCGACGGCGAGCTGGAGGGCGACGAGATCGACCCCGAACGCCTCCTCCGTCACCGGGTGTTCGACCTGGAGGCGGGTGTTCATCTCCAGGAAGTACGCCCGCCCGTCCGCCACCAGGAACTCGACCGTGCCCGCGCCGACGTAGCCGACGGACTTCGCCGCCCGGACGGCCGTGTCCAGGAGGGACGCTTCGAGCGCCGCGGGCAGACCGGGCGCCGGCGCCTCCTCGACGACCTTCTGGTGGCGCCGCTGGAGGGAGCAGTCACGGGTGCCGAGCGCCCACGCGGTGCCGTGGGTGTCGCAGAGGAGCTGGACCTCGACGTGCCGCCCGTTCTCGACGTACGGCTCGACGAACACCTCGCCGTCGCCGAAGGCGCTGAGGGCCTCGGCCGAAGCCGCTGCCAACTCCCCCGACAGCTGGTCGAGTTCCCGTACGATCCGCATCCCGCGGCCGCCGCCGCCCGCCGCCGCCTTCACCAGCACGGGCAGGTCGTCCTCGGACACGTCCGTCAGGGGCGCGATGCCGAGGAGCTCCTTGGCGCGGGTCTTGGACGCCATCGCCTCGATCGCCTCCGGCGGCGGGCCGATCCACACCAGTCCGGCGTCGACCACCTGCCGGGCGAAGTCGGCGTTCTCGGAGAGGAAGCCGTAACCGGGATGCACGGCGTCCGCACCCGCGGCGAGCGCCGCCTCCACCACCAGGTCGCCGCGCAGATACGTCTCCGAGGGCGCCGCCCCCGGCAGCCGTACCGCCGTGTCCGCCTCCCGTACGTGCAGGGCGTCGGCGTCCGCGTCGGAGTACACGGCGACGGTGGAGATGCCCAGCTCACGGCAGGTGCGGAAGACCCGGCAGGCGATCTCGCCGCGGTTCGCGACGAGGACGGAGGTGATCATCGAGGGCTCGGGCATGGGGAGGGGCCTCACATTCGGAAGACGCCGAAGCCGCCGCGCGCGCCCTCGACCGGTGCCGTGTGGATCGCGGAGAGGCACAGCCCGAGGACCGTGCGGGTGTCGCGGGGGTCGATGACCCCGTCGTCGTAGAGCCGGCCGGAGAGGAACATCGGCAGGGACTCGGACTCGATCTGCGCCTCGACGAGCGCCCGGAGACCGGCGTCGGCCTCCTCGTCGTACGGCTGCCCCTTCGCGACGGCGCTCGCCCGCGCCACGATGGAGAGGACGCCGGCGAGCTGCTGCGGGCCCATGACGGCGGACTTGGCGCTGGGCCAGGCGAAGAGGAAGCGCGGGTCGTAGGCCCGGCCGCACATGCCGTAGTGCCCGGCACCGTAACTCGCCCCCATGAGGACGGACAGGTGGGGCACGCGGGAGTTCGACACGGCGTTGATCATCATCGCGCCGTGCTTGATGATGCCGCCCTGCTCGTACTCCTTGCCGACCATGTAGCCGGTGGTGTTGTGGAGGAAGACCAGCGGGATGTCGCGCTGGTTGGCGAGCTGGATGAACTGCGCGGCCTTCTGCGACTCCGGGCCGAACAGGACGCCCTGCGCGTTGGCGAGGACGCCGACCGGGTAGCCGTGCAGGCTCGCCCAGCCGGTGACCAGACTCGGCCCGTACAGCGGCTTGAACTCGTCGAAGTCGGAGCCGTCGACGATCCGGGCGATCACCTCGCGCGGATCGAAGGGGGTCTTGAGGTCCCCGGGCACGATCCCGAGCAGCTCGTCCTCGTCGTACTTCGGCGGCTCGGCGAGCGTCACCGGGTCGGGGTGGGCCTTGCGGTGGTTCAGCCGGGCCACGATGCGGCGGGCCTGGCGGAGCGCGTCGGCCTCGTCGACGGCGTAGTGGTCGGCGAGCCCCGACGTCCGCGCGTGCATCTCTGCGCCGCCGAGGGACTCGTCGTCGCTCTCCTCCCCGGTCGCCATCTTCACCAGCGGCGGACCGCCGAGGAACACCTTCGACCTCTCCTTGATCATCACGGCGTGGTCGGACATGCCGGGGACGTACGCGCCACCGGCCGTCGAATTGCCGAAGACGACCGCGATCGTGGGGATGCCCGCGGCGGAGAGACGGGTGAGGTCGCGGAAGAGCGCGCCGCCGGGGATGAAGATCTCCTTCTGCGAGGGGAGATCGGCACCGCCCGACTCGACGAGCGAGATCACGGGCAGACGGTTGGCGAACGCGATCTCGTTGGCCCGGAGTGCCTTCTTCAGCGTCCAGGGGTTCGAGGCGCCGCCGCGCACGGTCGGGTCGTTGGCGGTGATCAGGCACTCGACGCCCTCGACGACCCCGATGCCGGTGATCAGGGAGGCGCCGACCGCGTAGTCACTGCCCCAGGCCGCGAGCGGCGACAGCTCCAGGAAGGGGGTGTCCGGGTCGACGAGCAGCTCGATCCGCTCGCGGGCGAGCATCTTGCCGCGCTTGCGGTGCCGCGCGATGTACTTCTCGCCGCCGCCCGCGAGCGCCTTGGCGTGCTCGGCGTCCAGGGCGGTCAGCTTGTCGAGCATGGCGGCGCGGTGGGCCCGGTAGTCGGATCCGCCGGTGTCGAGGGCGGAGGCGAGGACGGTCACAGGAGTCCCTCCGGGATGTCTGTTGCGCGGGAGCGGAGCCACTCGCCGAGGGCCTTGGCCTGGGGGTCGAAGCGGGCCTGGGAGGCGACGCCCTCGCCGAGGATCCCGGCGAAGGTGAAGTTGAGCGCGCGGAGCCCCGGAAGAACGTGCCGCGTGATCACCAGGTCGGCCGTCTCGGGAAGCAGTTCACGCACCCGCTCGACCGTGAGGGCGTGGGCGAGCCACCGCCACTCCTCCTCCGTGCGCACCCAGACGCCGACGTTCGCGTCGCCGCCCTTGTCGCCGCTGCGGGCACCGGCGATCCGGCCGAGGGGCACCCGCCGGGTGGGCCCCGGCGGGAGCGGCCCGGGAAGCGCCGGCTCGGGAACGGGCTCCACCTCCCGTGCCTCGTGCGGTACGGGAACGGGGACGCGGGTCCCGTCCGGGAGCACGGCCGCGTGGGGAACGTCGGCGGCCGGTACGTACGCGCTCTCGAAGACCCCGTAGGGCGCGCCCCTCCCGGGCGGCGCGGTGACGTGGAAGCCGGGATAGCTGGCGAGGGCGAGTTCGATGGCGGCGCCGGTGAGGGCGCGGCCGACGGCCTCGGGGGCGGGATCGCGGACGACGAGCCGCAGCAGGGCGCTCGCGGTCTCCTCCGTGTCGGCGTCGGCCCGGTCGGTACGGACGAGCTCCCACCGGACCTCGCGGGGGCGGCTGTCGGCGAGGGCGTCCTCGACCTGCCCCCGCACGAGTGCGGCCTTCTCCTCGATGTCGAGGCCCGTCAGGACGAACACCACCTCGTTGCGGAAGCCGCCCAGCCGGCTGAGCCCGACCTTGAGCGTCGGGGGCGGCGCCTCGCCCCGTACACCGTCGATCCGCACCCGGTCCGGGGCCTCCTGGGTCAGCCGGACGCTGTCGAGGCGGGCGGTCACGTCGGGCCCGGGGTAGCGGGCACCGGCCGTCTCGTACAGGAGCTGGGCCGTGACCGTACCGACGTCGACGACGCCGCCGGTGCCGGGGTGCTTGGTGATGACGGCGCTGCCGTCCTCGTGGAGCTCGGCGAGCGGGAAGCCGGGGCGGCGGAGCAGCGCCGGGTCGTGCTCGCGGAAGAAGGCGTAGTTGCCGCCGGTGGCCTGGGTGCCGCATTCGAGGACGTGCCCGGCGACGACCGCGCCCGCGAGCTTGTCGTACTCCTCGGGCCCCCAGCCGAAGTGCCACTGCGCGGGCCCGGTGACGAGGGCGGCGTCGGTGACCCGGCCGGTGACGACGACATCGGCACCGGCGGCGAGGCAGGCGGCGATCCCGGCGCCACCGAGATAGGCGTTGGCGGCCAGCGCACCGTCGACGGCCGGGAGCCGGTCGCCCTCCACGTGCGCGACCCGCGTGGGCAGACCGAGCTTGGCGGCGAGGACGCGCAGGGCGTCGGCGAGACCGGCGGGGTTGAGGCCGCCGGCGTTGGTGACGATCCGGATCCCCCGGTCGTGGGCGAGGCCGAGGCCCTCCTCCATCTGGCGCAGGAAGGTCTTCGCGTACCCGGAGCCCGGGTCCTTCAGCTGGTCGCGGCCGAGGATGAGCATGGTGAGCTCGGCGAGGTAGTCACCGGTGAGGACGTCGATCGAGCCCTCGGGCCCGCCGCCGGTGAGCATCTCGCGGACGGCGTCGAACCGGTCGCCGTAGAACCCGGAGGCGTTGCCGATACGGAGCACCATCACCGGGCCCCTTCGGCGGGCCGGCCCGGACCCGCGGGACCGGCGAAGGCCTGGGCGATGGTGAGCCACTGCTCGGCGTCCGGGCCGACGGCGACCAGGGAGGTGTCGTCGCGGTGGACGCGCTGGGTGACGAGCAGACAGAACTCCAGGGCCGGACCGGTCACCTTCTGAGCGGCGTCCTCGGGCCCGTACGCCCACAACTCCCCACCCGGGGATACGAGTTCCACCCGGACGGGCTCGACGGGAACGGGCAGGCCCCGCACCAGATAGGCGTAGCCGCGGGCCCGGTGACCGATCCAGGCGACGTGCCGGATGCGGTCGGTCGGGGTGCGGACGACCCCGAGGGCGTCGGCGACGTCCTGGCCGTGCGCCCAGGTCTCCATGAGCCGGGCGGTGGCCATGGCGGGGGCGCTCATGGGCGGCCCGTACCAGGGGAACCGCACTCCGGCCGGAACGCCCCGAAGGGCCTCCTGGAGCAGCTCGCGCCCCTCGCGCCAGTGGGCGAGCAGCTCTCCCGGCGGGAGCTTCGCCCCCTCCTCGGCCCCCTCGTCGACGAAGCGATCGGGGGCGGCGAGGGCCTTGGCGGCCTCGGCGGCGAAGCCGTCGGAGTCGGTGGCGGCGAGGAGCGCGGCCCGGTCGGTCCAGGCGAGGTGGGCGACCTGATGGGCGACGGTCCAGCCGGGGGCGGGGGTGGGCGCGGCCCACTGTTCCTCGCTCAACTCGGCGACGAGACGGTCGAGTCCTTCGCTCTCGTCGCGCAGGTCGTCGAGGACGACGACGGGGTCGGACACGGTGCGCTCCCCTCGGGGACGGGCGTTCACGGGCCTTCGCGAGGAGCATGACAGCGGGGAAAGAAACAATCAAGCGTGCTTGCTTTAGTTCTGGGCACACTCCTCGACCCCGCCACCCGGCTCCCCCCGCCGACCCGGCTACCCCCGCCACCCCACCGGCACCGCCTACCCGGCCACCCGCCGAGGCCGCGCCACCAGCTCGCCCCCGCAGTTGGGGCAGGCGTCACTCATGGCGTCGGCGCACGGCACACAGAAGCTGCACTCGTACGAACAGATC
Source organism: Streptomyces sp. NPDC029956 (assembly GCF_055574655.1). Lineage (NCBI taxonomy): Bacteria > Bacillati > Actinomycetota > Actinomycetes > Kitasatosporales > Streptomycetaceae > Streptomyces > Streptomyces sp. NPDC029956. The sequence goes on from NZ_JBVHZJ010000083.1 coordinate 25,881, forward strand.
CGCGCGGGACCGTCCACCGCCAGCACCGCCACCTCGCACCGCTCGCACCGCTCACGCATCTCCAGGGCCATGACGGCCTCCCCTCCTTGCACCTCGGACGACAGCTCCATCGTCCGAGGCGCCCCGACACCCCCGAAACAGTCCGAAGGCCAACGGTCGACAGGATCGGGCCGGGCGGCCGCCCTCAGTGGCGGACCAGGCAGAACGGATGGCCCGCCGGATCCGCGTACACCCGCCAGCCGCGGTCGCCCCCGCCCGCGTCCAGCAGCGTCGCGCCCCGCGCGAGGACCTGCTCTCCGGCCGCTTCCAGGTCCCGTACGGCGAAGTCGAGATGGGACTGCTGGGGACGCTCGGGGTCCGGCCAGGCCGGGGGGCGGTGGTCCGTGACGCCCTGGAAGCAGAGGACGAGGCCTCCGGGAGTGTGCAGGGTGGACCACGCCTCGTCGAGCGCCCACCGGCCGTCCGGCCGGTCGACCTCACCGCCCAGCACCGAGCGGTAGAACGCGGCGAGTTCGGCGGGGGCAGGGCAGTCGATGACGAGACACTGCAGTTCAGCGATCATGCCCGGATCCTAGGACCCGAGCATGATCGCGAAAGCTCGCGGCACCGACCCGCGAGGGGGCGACGCACCGACCTACGAGGGGGCGACCGGATCTAGCCCGCGGCCCTGTCCCGGTCCCGTGCGGCCGCCCGCACCTGCGTCCGTACCGCTCCCATGCTCGCCGCGATCACCAGGGCGATCGCGAGCGCGTCGGTCGGCGACAGCGCCTGGCTGAGGATGAGGAAACCGGCCGTCGCCGCGATGGCCGGTTCCAGGCTCATCAGGATGGCGAAGGTGGGGGCGGGCAGGCGGCGCAGGGCGAGGAGTTCGAGGGTGTACGGCAGCACGGACGACATCAGCGCGACCGCGAGGCCGAGGCCGATCGTCGAGGGTACGAGGAGCTTGTCGCCCGCCTCCGCGATGCCCAACGGCAGGCTGAGGACGGCGCCGAAGGCCATCGCGAGCGCGAGCCCGTCCGCCTGCGGGAAGCGGCGGCCGGTACGCGCGCTGAAGACGATGTACGTGGCCCACATCGCGCCCGCCGCCAGCGCGAAGGCCGCACCCAGCGGGTCGAGACGGTCGAAGCCGCCGCCGCTCAGCAGGACGACGCCGCCGAGGGCGAGGCCCGCCCAGAGCAGGTTCATCAGCCGACGGGAGGCGACCACCGAGAGGATCAGCGGCCCGAGGACCTCCAGGGTCACCGCGGCGCCCAGCGGGATCCGGTCGGCCGCCTGGTAGAAGAGGATGTTCATGCCCGCCATCGCCGCACCGAAGGCGACGATCGTGCCCCAGTCCGCCCGGCCGTAGCCGCGGACCTTCGGGCGGCAGACGATCAGCAGGACGGCGGCGGCGAGCACCAGCCTCAGGGTGACGACGCCGAGGGCGCCGGCCCGGGGCATGAGGAGGACGGCGAGAGCCGAGCCGAACTGCACGGAGAGCCCGCCCGTGACGACGAGCGCGACGGGCCCGAAGCGGTGACCCGCGAGCCCCTTGAGCCCATGGCCGCCCTGGGGGCCGCCGGCGGGGGCAGCCGGCGACTCAGGGCCGACCGCGGTCCCCACAGGGCCCGCCTCCTTGACCGCACTGATGTCCACCGACTACTCCTCAAGCGTTCACTGCATTGAACTTCCAGTCCAGAATAGTGGACCATCGGCAGGCTGTCACCGCAGTTCCCCTCTCACGCTACGAGCCCCCGCGCGGCGCCGGAAATGCCGATTGCCCTGCGGTTATGCTCCGGACGCATGAGCATCGAGCTACGCCACCTCCGCTGCTTCCTCGCCATCGCCGAGGAATCCAGCCTCACCAGGGCGGCAGCCCGGCTCCACCTCACCCAACCCGCCGTGTCCCGCACGCTCGCCGCGCTGGAACAGCACCTCGGAGCACGGCTCGTGGACCGCACCACGCACCACCTCGCCCTCACGGCCGAGGGCCGCGCGTTCCGGGACCGGGCCGCGGCGGCCCTCGCGGCGTTCGAGGCCGCGGTCGACCCGGCGAGACTGCGCCACCGGCCCCTGCGACTCGGACACGCGTGGTCGGCCTTCGGCCCGTACACGACGCCCCTGCTCCGCCGCTGGCAGCGCGAACACCCCGAGACCCCGCTCGAACTCCTCCGCATCGACGACCGCACGGCCGGTCTGACCCGGGGAGAGGTGGACGCGGCGCTGCTGAGGGGACCGGTCGACGCACCGGGCCTGGTCACGGAGGAACTCACGACGGAGGAACGCGTCGCGGCCGTACCGGCCGACAGCCCGCTGGCGGAACGGTCACGGCTCACCCTGGACGACCTGGCGGGCGGAGCCGTCGTGCTGAACACGGTCTCCGGTACGACGACCCTCACACTCTGGCCGGCGGCGGCACGCCCGGCGGCGACGGTCACGGTCGCGAACACCGACGACTGGCTGACGGCGATCGCGGCGGGCAGGGGCGTCGGCGTCTCGTCCGCGTCGACGGCGTCACTGCACCCGCACCCGGGAGTCACCTACCGCCCCCTGCCGGACGCCCCACCGCTCCCGGTGGTACTGGCCTGGCGGGACGCCTTCCCGCACCCGGCGACGGGGGAACTGGTGGCGATGGCACGGGAGATCGTCAGTGGGGGGTGAGGGGAGAGGCACCCTCACCCTGGTGGTCGGACGAGGTCAGAACCGGCCCTGGGCGAGGGTGGCGGGGGTGGGGGGTGGGGGAATTGAATCTGGGGGTGCTTGAACGCAAGCCAGGGCGACGACGGCGAGACCGGCAAGCGTGCTTCTGGTGGGACCGCCCTCTCCCCGAGAGTCGCTCCTTCCGGTGGTGCGTCAAGGGCGCTCCCTGCGGTCGCGTCGCTGCGCGATGGCCTGCGCCCACCCTTGACCCACCACCTCCAGGAGCGAAGACACTCTCGGAGGGCGGTCCGGGGGGCGGGGTCCACGCCGGGCTTCGGGCAGTGGTCACTCGCCGCCTGCGTCCGCCGGGCGGTGGGTGGGGGCTTGGTTTGCGGCGGCGGCCGGTGGCGCAGTTCCGGTGGGTTCGGGGTGCGCGGTTGCTGGATGGGGCGGCCGGGCTCCGGCTCAGCGGCGAAAGGCCGTCCGGGGTGGGGCTTCAGGCCCCGC
>NZ_JBVHZJ010000084.1:0-16646 GCF_055574655.1 Streptomyces sp. NPDC029956
ACCCTCTCGGGCTTTCCTCCGGGCTTCCCTTCGGTCTTGCGTTTCCGACTCTATCAGATCTTTCCGATCCGATTTCCTCGGTGCTTTCCGGTCCCTTTTGTTTTCACTCCGGGGGCCTTTCGGCGGTTCCGACTTTATCAGAAGATCTGAGTCGGATTTCCCGCCTCCCGGTGAAGCGTTCGGGCGCACGTCGGCGCCGGGGCTTCCCGTTCTGGCGGAGCCGTAAACGTACTGGAGCGGGGCGCCCCGATGCAAATCGAGGGGCCCCGCTCCGGTGTTGCGCTGGTCAGGCCGTCAGGCCCGTCAGACCTCTACGACGACCGGGAGGATCATCGGGCGCCGGCGGTAGGTGTCGGAGACCCACTTGCCGACGCTGCGGCGGATCAGCTGCTGGAGCTGGTGGGGTTCCACGACGCCGTCCTGGAACGACTTGTTCAGGGCCTGGTCGATCTTCGGGAGCACCGCGTCGAACGCGGAGTCGTCGATGCCCGAACCACGGGCGTGGACGTGCGGGCCGCCCACGATCTTGCCCGTCGAGGAGTCGACCACGACGAAGACCGAGATGATGCCCTCCTCGCCGAGGATCCGGCGGTCCTTGAGGGAGGTCTCGGTGACGTCGCCGACCGAGAGGCCGTCGACGTACACGTAGCCCGCCTGGACCTTGCCGGTGATCCGCGCGCGGCCGTCGACCAGGTCGACGACGACGCCGTCCTCGGCGATGACGATGTGGTCCTTGGGGATACCCGTCATCGCGCCGAGCTCGGCGTTGGCGCGCAGGTGGCGCCACTCACCGTGGACCGGCATGAGGTTCTTCGGGCGGCAGATGTTGTAGAAGTACAGCAGCTCGCCGGCCGAGGCGTGGCCCGAGACGTGGACCTTGGCGTTGCCCTTGTGGACGACGTTCGCGCCCCAGCGGGTCAGGCCGTTGATCACGCGGTAGACCGCGTTCTCGTTGCCCGGGATCAGGGACGACGCCAGGATCACGGTGTCGCCGGGGACGATCCGGATCTGGTGGTCGCGGTTGGCCATGCGGGACAGGGCCGCCATCGGCTCGCCCTGGGAACCCGTGCAGACCAGCACGACCTCGTCGTCCGGCAGGTCGTCGAGGGTCTTCACGTCCACGACGAGGCCGGCCGGGACCCGGAGGTAGCCCAGATCGCGGGCGATGCCCATGTTGCGGACCATCGAGCGGCCGACGAAGGCGACCCGGCGGCCGTACTCGTGGGCGGCGTCGAGGATCTGCTGGATGCGGTGCACGTGGCTGGCGAAGCTGGCCACGATGATGCGCTTCTGGGCGTTCGCGAAGACCGTGCGCAGGACGTTGGAGATGTCCTTCTCCGGCGGGACGAAGCCCGGGACCTCGGCGTTCGTGGAGTCCGAGAGAAGAAGGTCGATGCCTTCCTCGCTCAGACGCGCGAACGCGTGGAGGTCGGTGAGGCGGCCGTCCAGCGGAAGCTGGTCCATCTTGAAGTCGCCGGTGGCGACGGCCATGCCCGCGGGGGTGCGGATCGCGACCGCGAGCGCGTCCGGGATGGAGTGGTTGACCGCGATGAACTCGCAGTCGAACGAACCCAGGACCTCCCGGTCGCCCTCCTTCACCTCGAGGGTGTAGGGGCGGATGCGGTGCTCCTGGAGCTTGGCCTCGATCAGCGCGAGGGTCAGCTTGGAGCCGATCAGCGGGATGTCCGGCTTGAGCCGGAGCAGGTAGGGGACGGCACCGATGTGGTCCTCGTGGCCGTGCGTGAGCACGATGCCTTCGATGTCGTCGAGGCGGTCCCGGATGATGGTGAAGTCCGGGAGGATCAGGTCGACACCCGGCTGCTCCTCTTCGGGGAAGAGGACGCCGCAGTCGACGATGAGCAGACGGCCGTCGAATTCGAAGACCGTCATGTTCCGGCCGATTTCGCCGAGCCCGCCGAGCGGGATGACGCGCAGGGCGCCCTTCGGCAGCTTCGGCGGGGCACCGAGTTCGGGATGCGGATGACTCAAAAGACTCTCCTCACCACGCACGCCACGTACCCCTTGGCACGTGGCGTGCATGACATTCGTGCACTTGCTGTTGTCAGTGTTCAGTTGTGAAGTCCGTTGTCAGAGCTCTACCCCGCCGGCGGCCAGGTCGACCTTGAGCTGCTCGGTCTCCTGGGGGGACAGCTCCACGAGGGGCAGCCGCAGGGGGCCGGCCGGGAGGCCCTGGAGGGCGAGGGCGGCCTTGGTGGTCATGACGCCCTGGGTGCGGAACATCCCGGTGTAGACCGGGAGCAGCTTCTGGTGGATCTCGGTGGCCTTCTGGATCTCGCCGCCCAGGTGGGCCTCGAGGAGGGCGCGGAGCTCCGGGGTGACGACGTGGCCCACGACGGAGACGAAGCCGCAGGCCCCGACGGAGAGCAGGGGCAGGTTGAGCATGTCGTCGCCGGAGTACCAGGCGAGGCCGGAGCGGGCGATGGCCCAGCTGGCGCGGCCGAGGTCGCCCTTGGCGTCCTTGTTGGCGACGATGCGCGGGTGCTCGGCGAGCCGGACGAGCGTCTCGGTGTCGATCGGGACGCCGCTGCGGCCGGGGATGTCGTAGAGCATCACCGGGAGCTCGGTGGCGTCGGCGATGGCCGAGAAGTGCCGGTACAGGCCCTCCTGCGGGGGCTTGTTGTAGTACGGGGTGACGGCGAGCAGGCCGTGTGCGCCGTCGCGCTCGGCGGTGCGGGCGAGCTCGATGGAGTGGTGGGTGTCGTTGGTGCCGATGCCGGCCACGATGTGGGCGCGGTCGCCGACCGCCTCCAGTACCGCTCGTACCAGCTCCGATTTCTCCGCGTCGCTGGTGGTGGGGGACTCGCCGGTGGTGCCGTTGACGACGAGGCCGTCGTTGCCTGCGTCCACCAGATGGGTGGCCAGTCGCTGGGCACCGTCGAGGTCGAGTGCGCCGTCCGCCGTGAAGGGCGTGACCATGGCGGTGAGGACCCGCCCGAAGGGGGTCTGCGGAGTGGAGATCGGAGCCATGGGTAACACGCTACTCGCTGCTCAGCGCCGGGTGTCCCCCTGGGGGGACAGGAGAAAGGGAGCCCGGCGCTGCCTGCTCGGGGGTTCAGGCAGCGCCGGGTCCGTTTGATCAGCCTAGATGAACTTCACGAAACGTCGCAATACGGACACTTCGCTCGAGGTGTTCGGACATCTGTGCCCTACGGGGCCACACGGCCGTTCTTGTTGAAGGCCGCATGGGTCAGCGGCATCAGCCGGGCCCAGTGCTCCTCCATCTTCTCGCCGACCATCTCGATCTCCCGCTGCGGGAAGGACGGGACCGCGGCCAGTTCGTGCTGGGTGCGCAGACCGAGGAAGTGCATCAGCGAGCGCGCGTTGCACGTGGCGTACATCGAGGAGAAGAGACCGACGGGGAGGACCGAGCGGGCGACCTCGCGGGCGACGCCGGCGGCGAGCATCTCCTGGTAGGTGGCGTACGCCTGACGGTACGAGTCCTCCATCGTGCGGCTCACCAGGTCGTGCTGCTCCTGGGTGCCGTCGACGAAGACGTACTTGCCGGGGCGGCCCTCCTGGACGAGCTTGCGGGAGGTGTCCGGGACGTAGAAGACCGGCTGGAGCTCCCTGTAGCGGCCCGACTCCTCGTTGTACGACCAGCCCACGCGGTGCCGCATGAACTCACGGAACACGAAGATCGGGGCGCTGATGAAGAACGTCATCGAGTTGTGCTCGAAGGGGCTGCCGTGGCGGTCCCGCATCAGGTAGTTGATGAGGCCCTTCGAGCGCTCGGGGTCCTTCTGGAGCTCTTCGAGGGACTGTTCGCCCGCCGTGGAGACCCGGGCCGCCCAGAGGACGTCGGAGTCGGCCGCCGCGCTCTTGACCAGGTCAACGGTGACGTCGCTCCGGAAGTCGATCTTCACGTTCTCGGTGGGGCTGTCGCTCACCAGCGGTCCTTCCAGTCGGGGTGCAGTCGCCCACTCTAACGACGTCCTACCGGAGGATGAGATTCGGCTGCTTTGGTGAAATAGGGCACCAAAACCCCGGTTCCGTCGTCTCTCCCTGTGACGCATGACGACAACCCGAGGAGAGTGGCCCTGATGTTCCTCCGGCGAGAGGCCGTACCGTTCGCGTTCGTCGCGGAGGCCGACCACTTCCGCAGTAACGTCACTCCGCCACCCAGGGAGCGCCTCGGCGCCTCGCAGATCGTGGGCCGTACCCTGCTGGGACTGACCGTCGTCGCCGGTCTCGTGGGCTCGTTGGTCTTCGGGATGCCGTCCCTTCAGGCGGGCGACTCCACCACTCGTCAGCAGCAGTCCGAAGCCTCCGACAACCGCTGAGGTAGCCTCACCGGGCATCGCCCCTTCGAGCGTGCCTGTGAGTGAGGACCTGTCGTGCCCCTGCCCTTTCTGACGGCCGACCGTGCTTTTGACACGACCGACCACGTCGCCCTGCCGTTCGACGACCACGACCAGTGGCGTCGCCCGTACCGGCCGGGGTCCTGGCGGGTCGGTGCGGCGGCGCTCGCGCTGCTGCTGGCCTCGTTCGTCCTCCTCGCCGCGGTGATCATCACCGCGGCCGGAGGATTCAGCGGTGGGGCCGCCACCCTGGCCACCGCCGTACTCGTCATCCTGGCCGCCCTGCGCATGCTGCGCATGGGCACCTGGGTGAGCCGCGCCGGCATCCGCCGCGTGGCCTTCTTCTCGACCGTCACCGTGCCGTGGGCGAAGGTGACCGCGGTACGGACCGTGCAGCAGCCGGTGCGCTGGCTGGGGCTCCCCCGTACCGTCCAGGGCCAGGCCCTGGTGCTCGACCGGCAGGGTGGTGAGCAGCTGATGCTGCTCACCGACCACAACGCCGACTTCCTCTCCCGTGTCGAGGCCTTCGACCGGGCGGCCGACACGGTAGAGGCCTGGAACGCCGAGTACGGCGTGGTCCCGGCCGCTACACGCTGACCGGACGCCCCTCGTGGAGGGCGATGGCCCTCTGCATCGCCTTGCGGGCCCGCGGGGTGTCGCGGGCGTCGTGATAGGCGACCGCGAGCCGGAACCAGCAGCGCCAGTCGTCCGGCGTGTCCTCCGTCTCGGCCTTGCGCCGGGCGAAGACCTCGTCGGCCGAGTCACGGTCGATCCGGCCGCCCTCGGTGCGCTTCAGCTCGTCGACGGGCAGGCCGCCCTCCGCCTCCAGTTCGGTGGCGAGGCGGCCCGCCTGGCGGGCGAACCGGGTGTTCTTCCAGAGGAACCAGCCGCCGACCGCGGGCAGCAGGAACGCCACCGCGCCCATGCCCATGGCGGCCGGCTCGCCCGTGAGGAGCAGCAGGACGCCCTCCATCGCCACCACGCCGAAGACGAGGACGAGCACGGTGGAGAGGAAGATGTACGTGATCTTTCCGCCCATGACCGTCAGCCCAGGTCCAGGAAGTGCTCCAGGCCGAAGGTGAGGCCCGGAGTGCTGGGGACACGGCGGGCGCCCAGAAGGATGCCCGGCATGAAGCTGGAGTGGTGCAGCGAGTCGTGGCGGACCGTCAGGGTCTCGCCCTCGCCACCGAGCAGCACCTCCTGGTGGGCCAGGAGGCCCGACAGGCGTACGGAGTGGACGCGGACGCCGTCGACGTCGGCGCCGCGCGCCCCGTCCAGGGCGGTCGCGGTGGAGTCCGGCTGGGCGCCGAGGCCGGCCTCGGCGCGGGCGGCCGCGATCAGCTGGGCCGTCCGGGTGGCGGTGCCGGAGGGGGCGTCCACCTTGTGCGGGTGATGCAGCTCGATCACCTCGACGGACTCGAAGTACGGGGCCGCGAGCTGGGCGAACTTCATCGTGAGGACCGCGCCGATGGAGAAGTTCGGAGCGATGAGGACGCCGGTCTCCGGAGAGGCGGCGAGCCAGGTCCGCAGCTGCGCGAGGCGTTCCTCGGTCCAGCCGGTGGTGCCGACGACCGCGTGCATGCCGTGGCGCACGCAGAAGTCGAGGTTCTCCATGACCGAGGCGGGGGTGGTCAGCTCGACGACGACCTGGGCGCCCGCCTCGACGAGGCGCTCCAGCTTGTCGCCGCGGCCGAGGGCCGCGACCAGTTCCATGTCCTCGGCGGCCTCGACGGCCCTGACGGCCTCGGAGCCGATACGGCCCTGTGCACCGAGGACCGCCACGCGCAGCTTGCTCATTGCTCTGAATTCCTTAGGGATCGGGGTCAGGAGACCGCTTGGTGGAGGCGGTCCGCCTGCTTGTCCTTCAGCGGGCCGATCACCGAGAGCGAGGGCCGCTGGTCCAGTACATCGCGGGCGACCTCGCGGACCTCGTCCGGGGTGACGGCCGCGATCCGGTCCAGCATGTCGTCGACCGACATCTGGGTGCCCCAGCACAGCTCGCTCTTGCCGATGCGGTTCATCAGGGCGCCGGTGTCCTCGAGGCCGAGCACGGTCGAACCGGAGAGCTGGCCGACGGCGCGGGCGATCTCGTCGTCCGTGAGGCCGTCGGAAGCGACCTTGTGGAGCTCGTCGCGGCAGATCTTCAGGACGTCGTGGACCTGGCCGGGGCGGCAGCCCGCGTACACCCCGAAGAGGCCGCAGTCGGCGAAGCCCGAGGTGTACGAGTACACGCTGTAGGCCAGGCCGCGCTTCTCGCGGACCTCCTGGAAGAGGCGGGAGGACATGCCGCCGCCGAGGGCGGTGTTCAGTACGCCGAGGGCCCAGCGGCGCTCGTCGGTGCGGGCCAGACCCGGCATGCCGAGGACCACGTGGGCCTGCTCGGTCTTGCGGTTCAGGAGCTCGACGCGGCCCGCCGCGCGCAGGGTGCGCAGGCCGTCGCGGGGGGCGACGGGGGCGGCGTCGGTACGGGTGAGGGCGCCGGCCTTCTCGAAGGCGCGGCGGACCTGGCGTACCACCGTGGCGTGGTCGACGTTGCCGGCCGCGGCCACGACCAGGTGGGTCGGGTCGTAGTGCTTCTTGTAGAAGCGGGAGATCTGGCCGCGGGTGAGGGCGTTGACCGTGTCGACGGTGCCGAGGACCGGGCGGCCCAGCGGGGTGTCGCCGAACATGGTCTGCGCGAAGAGCTCGTGCACGACGTCACCGGGGTCGTCCTCGGTCATCGCGATCTCTTCGAGGATGACACCGCGCTCGGCGTCCACGTCCTCGTCGAGGATGAGCGAACCCGTGAGCATGTCGCAGACGACGTCGATCGCCAGCGGCAGGTCGGTGTCGAGGACCCGGGCGTAGTAGCAGGTGTACTCCTTCGCCGTGAAGGCGTTCATCTCGCCGCCGACCGCGTCGATCGCGGCGGAGATGTCGAGGGCGGACCGCTTGTGGGTGCCCTTGAAGAGGAGGTGCTCCAGGTAGTGGGTGGCGCCGTTGAGCGCCGGGGTCTCGTCGCGGGAGCCGACGTGCGCCCAGATGCCGAAGGTGGCGGAGCGCACGGAGGGAAGGGTCTCGGTGACGATCCGGAGGCCGCCGGGGAGGGTCGTGCGGCGGACCGTGCCGATGCCGTCCTTGCCCGGGAGAAGCGTTTGGGTACGGGCGACGGCCCGCCCCTCCGAAGAGGGGCGGGCCGTCGCGCGGGGACTACGGGACGTCACTGGTCGGTGTCGCCCTTGTCGTCGGCGGCGCCGTCCTCGTCCGCGATCACGGGGATCAGGGACAGCTTGCCGCGCTGGTCGATCTCGGCGATCTCGACCTGGACCTTGGAGCCGATCGCCAGCACGTCCTCGACGTTCTCCACGCGCTTGCCACCGGCGAGCTTGCGGATCTGCGAGATGTGCAGGAGGCCGTCCTTGCCCGGGAGCAGGGAGACGAAGGCACCGAAGGTGGTGGTCTTGACGACCGTACCCAGGTAACGCTCGCCGACCTCCGGCATGGTCGGGTTGGCGATGCCGTTGATCGTGGCGCGGGCGGCCTCGGCCTGCGAGCCCTGCTGGGCACCGATGTAGATGGTGCCGTCGTCCTCGATCGTGATCTCGGCGCCGGTGTCCTCCTGGATCTGGTTGATCATCTTGCCCTTGGGGCCGATGACCTCACCGATCTTGTCCACCGGGATCTTGACCGTGATGATGCGCGGCGCGTTCGGGGACATCTCGTCCGGAACGTCGATCGCCTCGTTCATCACGTCGAGGATGTGCAGACGCGCGTCGCGGGCCTGCTTCAGCGCGGCGGCCAGGACCGAGGCGGGGATGCCGTCGAGCTTGGTGTCGAGCTGGAGCGCGGTCACGAACTGCTTCGTGCCGGCGACCTTGAAGTCCATGTCGCCGAAGGCGTCCTCCGCACCGAGGATGTCGGTGAGGGCGACGTAGTGCGTCTTGCCGTCGATCTCCTCGGAGATCAGACCCATGGCGATACCGGCGACGGCGGCCTTGAGCGGCACACCGGCGTTCAGCAGCGACATGGTGGAGGCGCAGACCGAGCCCATCGACGTCGAACCGTTGGAGCCGAGGGCCTCGGACACCTGGCGGATCGCGTAGGGGAACTCCTCGCGCGTCGGCAGCACCGGCACGATGGCGCGCTCGGCGAGCGCGCCGTGGCCGATCTCGCGGCGCTTGGGCGAGCCCACGCGGCCGGTCTCACCGACGGAGTACGGCGGGAAGTTGTAGTTGTGCATGTAGCGCTTGCGGGTCACCGGGGAGAGGGTGTCCAGCTGCTGCTCCATACGGAGCATGTTGAGGGTGGTGACGCCCAGGATCTGGGTCTCGCCACGCTCGAACAGCGCCGAGCCGTGCACGCGCGGGATGGCCTCGACCTCGGCCGCGAGCGTACGGATGTCGGTCAGGCCACGGCCGTCGATGCGGACCTTGTCCTTGATGACACGCTCGCGGACCAGCTTCTTGGTCAGCGCGCGGTAGGCACCCGAGATCTCCTTCTCGCGGCCCTCGAAGGCCGGGAGGAGCTTCTCGGCGGCGAGCTCCTTGATGCGGTCGAGCTCGGCCTCGCGCTCCTGCTTGGCGGCGATGGTGAGCGCCTTGGTGAGCTCACCCTTGACGGCGGCGGTGAGCGCCTCGAGGACGTCGTCCTGGTAGTCCAGGAAGACCGGGAACTCGCCGGTGGGCTTGGCGGCCTTGGCGGCGAGGTCCGACTGGGCCTTGCAGAGGACCTTGATGAAGGGCTTCGCGGCCTCGAGACCGGCGGCGACGACCTCCTCGGTCGGCGCCTCGGCGCCGCCCTTGACGAGCTCGATCGTCTTCTCGGTGGCCTCGGCCTCGACCATCATGATCGCGACGTCGCCGTCCTCCAGGACGCGACCGGCGACCACCATGTCGAAGACGGCGTCCTCGAGCTCGGTGTGCGTCGGGAAGGCGACCCACTGGCCCTTGATCAGGGCGACGCGGGTGGCGCCGATGGGGCCGGAGAAGGGCAGGCCCGCGAGGATCGTGGACGCCGAGGCGGCGTTGATCGCGACCACGTCGTACAGGTGGTCGGGGTTGAGCGCCATGATCGTCTCGACGATCTGGATCTCGTTGCGCAGGCCCTTCTTGAAGGAGGGGCGCAGCGGGCGGTCGATCAGGCGGCAGGTGAGGATCGCGTCCTCGGAGGGGCGGCCCTCCCGGCGGAAGAAGGAGCCGGGGATCTTGCCGGCCGCGTACTGCCGCTCCTCGACGTCCACCGTCAGGGGGAAGAAGTCGAGCTGGTCCTTGGGGCGCTTCGAGGCGGTGGTCGCCGAAAGGACCATCGTGTCGTCGTCCAGGTAGGCGACGGCGGAGCCGGCGGCCTGCTTGGCCAGACGGCCGGTCTCGAAGCGGATGGTGCGGGTACCGAAGGTGCCATTGTCGATGACGGCCTCGGCGTAGTGGGTCTCGTTCTCCACTAGCGGTTTCTCCTACGTGTTCGTCTTTGCGTCCGGGGCCCGTGTGGCCGGGGACGGTGTGCGACGGGGGCGGAGAAGCGCGCCTCGGGTGCTGGCCGGTCTTCGATCGAAGCACCCGGGGATTCGTTCCGGGGGCCACTACCGAGGACCGGCGGCGAGCCGGCGGCTCCTCGCTCGTCGTTATGGGGGTTGTGCGACCAGCCTACGGGCCGATGCGCACTTTGTGCACGTACAGCAAAGGGAGCGGCCCCCTGAAAGGGGGAACCGCTCCCTCAACGGCGACTTACTTGGCGCCGCCGGCCGCACCACGGCGGATGCCGAGCCGGTCGACGAGCGTACGGAAGCGCGCGATGTCCTTCTTGGCCAGGTACTGCAGCAGGCGGCGGCGCTGGCCGACCAGGATGAGCAGACCACGACGGGAGTGGTGGTCGTGCTTGTGCTGCTTGAGGTGCTCGGTCAGGTCCGAGATGCGACGGGACAGCATGGCGACCTGGACCTCGGGGGAGCCGGTGTCGCCCTCCTTGGTGCCGAACTCGGTCATGATCTGCTTCTTGACAGCGGCGTCGAGAGCCACGCGGATCTCCTCTAGGTATTCGTGCGCCCGTGAGTGCCCCTGGTCTTGATCTCAGGGGAAGCTTCCGTGACTCGACGGGCGAAGGTCCGATGGGCGCAGCTTCCAGAGGATTCCGGGAGCGCGTACACAAACGGCCGTCACACAGCGTACCAGCTCGCCGGAGCGCCCCCGCAGCAGACGTCTACTTGCTGGTCAAGGACCGGACGGTGGAGAAGACGTCGAGGACGGCGAGGCAGAGCGGGACGAGGGAGAGCAGGACGAAGCCCTCGGCCAGGTCGAGGAGGCGGCCCCAGAACGGGGAGAGGCCCTTCCTCGGGATGATCAGGCCGATCGCGGTGATCAGCGCGGCTCCGGCGGCGACGGACGCGGTGAGCCAGATCGTACGGATGTCCAGGCCGCCTCGGTCGCCGTACATGAGGAGGTCCTTGACCAGGTCCGCCGGCGGGTTGAGGGAGAGGCCGAGGACGAGCAGCGCGATGGCGGCGATGCCGGCGACCAGGACGCAGACGACCTGCGAGGTGTAGCGGAAGAGGCGGGCGCGCAGCAGCATCGCCAGGCCGGCGGCGAGGGCGAGGAGCTGGCCCCAGATGTTTCCGGCGAAGCCGAGGACGGCCGCGGAGCCGACGACGACCGCGGCGCAGCCGCCGACCAGGCCCAGGAGCATCTCGTGGCCGCGGCGGGCCTGGAGCGCGATGCGCTCGCCGTCGACGGGCTGGTGGTCGTCACCGGCCGGCTGCTGCGGGTCGCCGTGGAACTCGTCGTCGGCGGCGCTGCGGGGGGCGGCGTAGCCGATGGGGAGCCGGGCGAAGCGGGCGGAGAGGCCGGGCAGGAAGGCGACCAGGCCGATGGCGACGGGGGCGCAGGCGGAGGCCGTCTCGGTGGCGGTCGACTCGGTGAGGATCGCGACGAAGGTCGCGAGGGTGCCGACGGTGGCGAGGAAGGTGGCGGCGACGAAGGGCGCGTCGCCGCTGGGGGTGAGCGCGACGAGCGCCACCGAGGCGACGAGGACGGTGACGCAGCCGAGCAGGAACTGGAGGCGGCCGGGGCCCTGGCCCGCGTCGGGGCCGACGATGCCGGAGCCGGCGATGAGCAGCAGCGGCAGCGCGCCCAGGCCGAGGGCGACGGCGGTGGCCCGGTCGCCGTACACGCGGGCGCGTACTCCGGCGAAGGCGGTGAGGAGGAATCCGGCGGCGCCCGCGATGATCCCGGGCAGGCTGTGCATGTCGTGCCGGATCGGGTCGGCGAACCAGAGCACGAAGCCCATCAGGACGAGGAGCAGCACGCCGCCGAGGAGTCCGGCGCCGCGCAGCAGCTCGTCGCTCCACAGGTGCCGGTCGCGGGTGACGGCGGAGGCGACGGCGTCGGACACGTCGTCGTAGACGGCCGGCGGCAGGGACTGGGCGAACGGGCGCAGGGAGAGCACCTCGCCGTCGAGGACCTGCTGGGCCGCGAGGGTGCGGGCCCCGTCGAGGACGGATCCGTCCCGGCGGACCAGGTGGTAGCCGGTGGGCGTACCGGCGGCCTGTGTCTGTCCGGTGAGGCGCAGGATCTCCGGGTAGACGTCGGCGACGGCGATGTCCTCGGGGAGCGCGACGTCGATGCGGCTGTCCGGCGCCACGACGGTGACGCGGCAGAAACCGGTCGCTGCGGTCGTACTCACGTGTCTGGACCCCCTGATTCGCGGTTGCGCACGATGCGCGCGCCACCCTACCGGGGACGGCGGGTGAGGGCTGCAAGTAGGATCGCCGTCCCATGGGGGAAGTCCGTGTGCCCGGCTGCCGACAGGGGTGCCGGGCGGATGCTCCCGCCACGAGCCCGCCTCCAACGAGGGATTGATGCGCCGGTGAGCCAGATCGTCGTCAAACGCCCGCCGAGGTCTCTTCCGCCGGAAGTGCCCGGTGGGGAACTGGTCCTGGAGTCTCCGCCGGAACTCCCGCGGGGACAGCAGGAGTCGGCGTTGATGCAGCTCCTGCCGATGCTCGGCATGGGTTCTTCGGTGGTGTTCTTCTTCATGACGCCGTCGCCGATCATGCGGATCATGGGCACGCTGATGCTTGCCTCGACGGTCGCGATGGCCGTCGCCCAGTTCGTGAGATTCCGTCGCGGTACGCAGGGGCAAATGTCCGATGTCCGCCGCGACTACCTCAAATACCTCGCGCAGACCCGGCGTACGGTGCGGCGCACGGCCCACAGGCAGCGGGACGCGCAGCTGTATCTGCACCCGTCTCCCGAGCAGTTGTGGTCGGTCGTGGCCGAGGGCTCGCGGGTGTGGGAGCGCCGGGTCGGCGACCACGACTTCGGTCAGGCGCGGATAGGGCTCGGGGCGCAGCAGTTGGCGACGCCCCTCGTGGCGCCGGACACGGCTCCGGTGGACGAGCTCGAGCCGCTGTCCGCGGGTGCGATGCAGCAGTTCCTGGCGGTGCACGGCACCTTGGACGGGCTGCCGATGGCGGTCTCGATGCGGGCGTTCTACCACGTGACGGTGTCCGGTGAGCCGGAGTCGGCGCAGGCGGCGGCGCGTGCCCTGGTGGCGCAGCTGGTGACCCTGCACTCCCCCGACGACCTGATGCTCGCGGTGGTCGCGGCCCGGCCGGCGCAGGAGCGCTGGGACTGGACGAAGTGGCTGCCGCACACGCAGGTGCCGGGGCAGGTCGACGGGGCGGGCACGAAGCGTCTGTTCGGCGACGACCTCGGTGAGCTGGAGCAGTTGGTCCGCTCGAAGCTGGACGGCCGGCCGCGGTTCTCCCGGGACAACCAGCCGGTCCTCGACCAGCCGCACGTGGTCGTGGTCCTCGACTCCGATTCCACCCGCGGTGGCCTGGTGCCGCCGGACTCGCTGCTCGCGGCGGCCGAGGGCCTCCAGGGCGTGACGATCGTGGAGGTCGTCTCCGGCGACCTCGACGAGCAGCGCGGTGGGCTGTCCGTGGTCGTACGGCCGGGCCGGCTGCGTTTGGAGTCGGGCGGCGGTTTCGCGTACGAGGGTCTGCCGGACGGCATCTCGCTGCCCGCAGCGGAGGCGCTGGCCCGCCAGCTGGCCCCGCTGAAGATGGGCGGCGGGGACGACGACGAGCCGCTGCTCGCCAATCTGGACTTCACGGATCTGCTGAACCTGGGCGACGCGGCCTCGGTGGACGTGGCGCGGACCTGGCGGCCCCGTTCGGTGGCCGAGCGCCTCCGGGTGCCGATCGGTGTCGGCGAGGACGGCCAGCCGGTCATGCTCGACCTCAAGGAGGCGGCGCAGGAGGGCATGGGCCCGCACGGTCTGTGCGTGGGCGCCACGGGTTCCGGAAAGTCGGAGCTGCTGCGGACGCTGGTCCTCGGCCTCGCGGTGACGCACTCGTCGGAGACGCTGAACTTCGTCCTCGCGGACTTCAAGGGCGGCGCGACCTTCGCGGGCATGTCGCAGATGCCGCACGTGGCGGCGGTCATCACCAACCTGTCGGACGATCTGACGCTCGTCGACCGCATGGGCGACGCGATCCGCGGTGAGCTGCAGCGGCGTCAGGAGCTGCTGCGGTCGGCCGGCAACTACGCCAACATCCACGACTACGAGAAGGCGCGCGCGGCGGGCGCGCCGCTCGAACCGCTCGCCTCGCTGGTCCTCGTGATCGACGAGTTCTCCGAACTCCTCACCGCCAAGCCCGACTTCATCGACATGTTCATCCAGATCGGCCGCATCGGCCGCTCCCTGGGTGTGCATCTGCTGCTCGCCTCGCAGCGCCTGGAGGAGGGCAAGCTGCGCGGCCTGGACACGTACCTCTCGTACCGGATCGGTCTGCGGACCTTCTCGGCGGCGGAGTCGCGGACGGCGATCGGTGTGCCGGACGCGTACCACCTGCCCTCGGTGCCGGGTTCGGGCTATCTGAAGTTCGGCACGGACGAGATGACCCGCTTCAAGGCGGCGTACGTCTCGGGCACGTACCGGACGGGCGGGCCGCGGCTCGAGATCGGGCACATGCCGGTGGAGCGGCGTCCCGCGCTGTTCACGGCGGCGCCGGTTCCCGTCGTGTACGCGGCGCCGGACCCCGCCTACCTCGCGCAGCAGCGGGCGGAGGAGGACGACGCGCTCGCGGACACCGTCCTCGACGTGATCGTGCGCCGGCTGGAGGGCCAGGGCGTGCCCGCGCACCAGGTGTGGCTGCCGCCGCTCGACCAGGCGCCGTCGCTCGACCAGCTGCTCCCGGGTCTCGCGCAGACCGCGGACCGGGGACTCACGGCGACCGAGTACACGCGTCAGGGCGGGCTCACGGTGCCGCTCGGCCTCATCGACAAGCCGTTCGAGCAGCGGCGTGAGGTGCTGTACCGGGACTTCTCGGGCGCGGCGGGCCACATGATGGTGGTCGGCGGTCCGCAGTCCGGCAAGTCGACGATCATGCGCACGCTCATCTCGTCGTTCGCGCTCACCCACACCCCGGCCGAGGTGCAGTTCTACTGCCTGGACTTCGGTGGTGGCAGCATGGTCTCGCTCGCCGACCTGCCGCACGTCGGCGGGGTCGCGTCCCGGCTGGACCCGGAGCGGGTGCGGCGTACGGTGGCCGAGGTGCTGGGCGTGCTGAACCGGCGCGAGGAGTTCTTCCGCTCGAACGCCATCGACTCGATCGCGACCTACCGGCGCAAGCGCGCGGCCGGCGAACTGCCGGGCGAGGCCTGGGGAGACGTCTTCCTGGTCGTGGACGGCTGGGGCGGTTTCCGCAACGACTACGACGTCCTGGAGCCGATCGTCTCCGACATCGCCGCGCGCGGTCTCGGCTACGGCATCCATGTGGTGATCACCGCCTCCCGGTACATGGAGGTGCGTGCGGCGCTCAAGGACCAGATGCTGGGCCGGCTGGAGCTGCGGCTCGGTGACGTCATGGACTCCGAGTTCGACCGCAAGGTCGCGGCGAACGTGCCGGCGGGCGTGCCGGGTCGCGGCCAGGTGCCCGAGAAGCTGCACTTCATGGGCGCGCTGCCGCGGATCGACGGATCGAGCTCGGCGGCCGACCTGTCGGACGGCACGGCGGCGTTCGTACGGTCGGTGCAGGCTTCCTGGACCGGGGCTCCGGCCCCCGCGGTGCGGCTGCTGCCGCGCAAGCTGCCGGCGGAGCGGCTGCCGAAGGGCTTCGAGTACCCGCAGCACGGCATCGCGATCGGCATCGACGAGACGAACCTGGAGCCGGTGTTCGTCGACTTCGAGTCGGACCCGTTCTTCCTGATCTTCGGCGAGAGCGAGTCCGGCAAGACGGCGCTGCTGCGGCTCATCGCGAAGCAGCTGTGCGAGCGGTACACGCCGGAGCAGGCGCGGATCGTGGTGGGCGACTACCGGCGGACGATGCTGGAGGCGGTCGCGCCCTCGCACCTCCTGGAGTACGCGCCGATGGCCTCCGCCATGCAGATGCACATGGAGGCGATCAACACGGTGATGACGAAGCGGGCGCCCAAGCCCGACATCACACCGCAGCAGCTGCGCGACCGCAGCTGGTGGACGGGGCCGCAACTGTACGTCCTGGTCGACGACTTCGAGCTGGTGGCCACCAACTCGGGGAACCCGCTCGCGCTGCTGGTGGAGAACCTGCCGTTCGCCCGGGACGTCGGCATCCGGTTCATCGTGGCGCGCAGCGCCGGTGGTGCCTCCCGCGCGATGTACGAGCCGTTCATGCAGCGGGTGAAGGAGCTGGGCGCGCAGGGCGTGATCCTCTCCGGCGACCCGCAGGAGGGCGACATCCTCGGCAACGTCCGGGCGCGGCCGATGCCTCCGGGCCGGGGCACGTTCGTGTCGCGGAAGCGGGGCGCGCCGCTGGTGCAGCTGGGCTGGCTGCCGGAACAGCACTGACGGAGCGGGCCGGACGGGCGGGGGAATTCCCGCCGGCCGGGTACGGCGGTCCCACTACTGTGGGAGGGACCGCCGTACCACCGCGAAGGGACCGCGCCGATGACCGACGCAGACACGAGCACGACCAGCGCCGACAGCGCCGCCGACGCCGCTCTGGCCGCCGAGAAGCAGCGCCAGAAGGACGAGCTGTACGCGCTCGACATCTCGGGCGTCGAGTGGGAGGGCGCTCCCGGGACGAGCCCCGACGAGGAGCGGGTGGAGATCGCCCGGCTCCCGGAGGGGGCGGTGGCGATGCGTTCGTCCCTCGACAAGGACACGGTGCTGCGGTACACGAAGGCCGAGTGGGACGCGTTCGTCCTCGGGGCCAGGGACGGCGAGTTCGACCTGCGGTAGGCGTCGGACACGCGTGAGGGGGTGGGGGGGGCGGGGGGGGGGGGGGGAACCCCACACGGCCCGGAGGATGGGTGCCCGCGGAGGAAGAGAGGCGGGCTCACTCCGCTTTGCTCCCTTCTATGCCCTACC
>NZ_JBVHZJ010000084.1:16656-28706 GCF_055574655.1 Streptomyces sp. NPDC029956
AGGCTGGGGGGGCTTTTTTCTCCTGGGGGGCAAGGGGGGGGGGTCTCGGCTGGGGGTAGGTGTCGAACGCGGGGGGGGGGTTGCCCCGCCGGGAGCCGCCCCACCCCCTCACGTAGGTCCGCGGGATGTCACATGCGGAACCGGGCGGCGTTGCCCCGGTCGGTGTCCTGGTAGCCGATGACCGACTCGTCGAGGAGCTGGGCGATGCGCGCCAGGTCCTGGTTCATGCCGGCCATGTCGCGGGTCAGGCGGTCCTGGGTCTCGCGGTACGCGATCTTGGCCTCACCCTCCCAGTTGCTGGCGACGCGGTTGACCTCGGCCATGAGGTCGTCCAGCTTCTGGTTGAGGGTGGTGGAGGTCAGACGGGTGTCGGCCGCCGCCTGCGTCACGGTGTCGTAATTGACCGCAGTGGTCATGGTGTTGACTCCTGAAGTGAGAGTGGCCCGGTGGACTGGTCGAGTGGCTCAGACGCCGAGGATGGCGCTCGAGTTGCCGCCGCCGGCGCCGCCGCCGGTGTCCATCGAACGGAAGGACCGCAGACGGTCCTCCTCCTCGCGCGAGAACCCGTCGGCGCTCATGCGCATCATCTCTTCGAGGTTGGAGAGCTCCTGGCGCATGCTGCGCAGGCGCTGGTTCAGGTCGTTCTGGACCCGGTCGTACTCCTTGCTCGCAGCGCCCTGCCAGCCCGCCTGAACGCGGTCCACCACGCTGTTGAGCGAGGTGATGCGGGACTGGAGCTCGTCGGAGAAGTCCTGGATCCGGCCGGCGAGCTTGACTTGTTCGGCACTGGTTACGTTCAGGTCTTTCGACATCTTGCCCCTTCTTCCTTCGGTGGCGTCGACGGCTGGGCCGTCGGGCCATCCGGTCGTGATGCGGACGGGAATCTTCTGATGCCGCCCCCGTGCTGGGATCGCACTGCCGTACGCCCCGCGGTCACTTTAGCCATTGACGGCGGCAGTTCCAACTGCAAAGGAGGGTCGGGATACTTGACCGACGAGCCGGTCAACGGACCCCCCTTCCACGTCGGCTGTCGCGGATCACGGTGGCGGTCCCGGCGACCACGGCCACCAGGACGACCCCGATCCCCAACGTGTAGGTGGCGAGCCGTTCGGAGCGCTCCTGAGGCGTCTCCGACAGCGCCAGACGCGCCGGCTCGGGAGCCGGCGGCTTGGGCGGGCGAGGGTCGGGCACGGGCGCCGTGGGCGGCGTCCCGGGGGCGTCGGCGAGTGCCCGCACCGGGTCGACCACGCCCCAACCGACGTAGTCGTCGCGCCCGTTGACCGAGCGGACGGCGGTCTGCTCGATCCGGGCGACGATCTGGGCCGCTGTCCAGTCCTTGTGCTCGGCGCGGAGCAGGGCGGCGACACCGGCGACGTACGGCGCGGAGAAGCTGGTGCCGTTGTCGACGCACTGGCCGCCGCCGGGGACCGTGGAGACGATGTCGACGCCGGGGGCGGCGACCCCCACCATGGGGCCCGCCTGGGAGAACGCGGCCCGCTCGTTGTTCCGGTCGGAGGAGGCGACGGCGAGGACGCCGGGGAAGGCGGCCGGGTAGGTCAGCTTGGACGTGCCGTCCATGCCGTCGTTTCCGGCGGAGGCCACGACGACGACGTTCCTTCTGATGGCCTCGGCCACCGCCTTCGCCATCTTCGTCTCGGGGCCGAGTCGCTGGGTGGTGTCCTGCGAGATGTTGATGACGTGGGCGCCCTTGGCGACGGCCCAGGTGATGGCCTCCGCCATCGTGTCGGCCTTGCCGCTGTTCTTCTCGTCGTTCTGCCGGATCGGGATGATCGTCGCCTCGGGCGCGAGCCCGACGAATCCGGTGTTGCCCTTGTCGGGGCGGGCGGCGATGATCCCGGCGACCTTGGTGCCGTGGCCGACCAGGTCGACGGTGCCGTCGGTCTTGCCCCGCTGCTCGTCGCCGAAGCCGCGGTTCTCCTTGTCGGGCTTGAGGTAGTCCTTGCCCGCCTTGGCGTCGACGGCCTTCTTCAGCTGCGGGTTGACGTCGTCGACGCCCGTGTCGATGACCGCGACCCTGACGCCCTTGCCCTTGGTGTCCTGCCACAGCTCGTCGAGGAGGACCCGCTGGAGCGGCCAGGGGGTGTCCGCGATCTGCTTCTTCATCGGGAAGGTGCACTCGCCGCTGCCGTCGAGGACGGGGGCGGGGCCGGCGGCGTCACGGGGTTCCGGGGCGGCGGGCGCGGCCGAGGCCGCGCCGGGGGCCGCGAGGAGCGCGGTGAGGGTGCCGGCGGCGAGGAGTGCCGCGGCGCGGTTGGTCGTCGTCATCGGTGCCACCCCCTAGGAACCCTGCGGCTGGGCCGCGCTGTTGGCATCGAGCCGGGGGCCCTTCGAAAGGAACTCGGACCATTCGATCGGGACGCGGGCCGGCACGACCTTGTCGTAGCCGAGACGCTTCTGGGCGTCGCTGGGTTCCGGGCGTCCGTCGGTCGGCTTCTCCTTGTCGCCGGCGCCGATCTCGGAGCGGGCGGAGTCGCTGTCGCCGTTGGCCTGCACCGCGTAGCGGAGTCCCGTGTCGGTGACGAGGAACAGCGAACCGCCGGGCGTCTGCTGCTTGCCCTGGGTCTGGGTGTACAGCAGGCCGGTGCCGGGCGTGACGTACGTGCTGCTGCCGCCCGCGGTGATGTCGGCGGGGTACTGGGGGCCGGCCCAGGTCGCGAGGGTCGTCTGGCCCTGCTCGCCGACTCCGGTGAGGACGCTGCAGACGGTGTCGCGGGCGTCCGGGCCGGTGACGGAGTTGACCGTTTCGGACTTCTTCTTCGGCCAGTTCACCTCACCGTGGAAGACGGTCGGGTCCGGTACGAAGGAGGAGGCGTCGGCGGGGGTGGGCTTGCCGTCCATGTCGAGGGACCGGGTCTGCGGGGCGCTGATGAGCAGCTCGGCGGTGAACGGCGTGACCGGCTGGACCTTGCCGGGGAGGACGACGTAGTGCTGGGGCCCGGAACCGGTGGGCGCGAGCAGGACGTTGCCGATCCGGCTCTCGGTCGGGGTCAGGCTGGAGCCGGGGATCTGGGTGGTCCGGCCGACCTCGTTGCTGTCGATGTGCGGGAAGTCGATCGCGTCGCCGGTCTTCAGCGTGGCGAGCCAGTCGTCGGTGACCGGCTGCGGCTTCGTGTCGAGGCCGAACAGGACGGTGAGGAGTCCGGTGGACTCGGCCTTCAGCGGGTACTTGGTGCCGGTGTGGTCGATGAGGAACTGGGCCGACCCCGCCTGCCCCTTGACGTACAGCGTCTCCCCGTCGTCGAGCCTGTTCTTGTCGTCGGTGAGCTTCAGATCCCGCTCGGCGAAGACGAAGGTCGCCTTCTGGACGCTGGCGCCCGTGCCGCCGCCGGGCTGCTCGCAGACCGCCCAACGCTTGGCCTTGCCCGCCTCGTCCGCGGTGGGCAGCCGGTCGGGGGCGTACGGAATGCCGAGGATCGGGCCGCGCGGGGGCGTGCCCTTGCCCTCGTCGAGCGTCTTGTCGGCGACCTGGACGACCTGGAACTGCTCGGGGTCGAGGAGGAGCCGCGCGGAGGCGAGGTTGAGCACGGGGTGGAGCAGGGTCTTCTTGTCCTTGCCCTTGCCGGTCTCCAGGACCACGTACCGGGTCGTCGACTGCTTGCCGACGATCACCCGGGTGCCGGGGGTGTCCCAGCCCTTGGGGGCCTGCGGCTTGAACATGCCCCAGGCGCCGAAGCCGGCCACCACGAGCGCGGCGACGATCAACCCGGGAAGGACCGCGCGCAGCGGCTTCGGTGCCCCCTCCTCCGTGCCGGAGGGCGAGGGTTGGAGGAATGCCGCCACCGTGCGCTTCTTCGCAAAGGTGTACGCGTTGAGCTCGTCCCGCCGCGATGCCATGAGTCCCCATTCTCGTCAGGCGCGATCTTCGCGCGGGAGCCGGGGGAGGTGACACCCGGGCCCCGGCCGTCGGACCGGCCCCCTACTATGCCTGCTGTCCCGTGGGGTTCGTGGGGCGGGTAGGGTGATCCGGCCGCCAATGCCCTGGCGGGCCAGGGTGATCGGGATGAATTGAGGGGGATTCTCCATCATGGTTTCCGCGACGCGGACGCGGCCCGCCGCGGCCACCGCCTCCGCACCCCCGTCCACGGGGCCTGTTTCCTCGGTCTCGCCGAAGCTCCAGGCGCGCCCGGGACACTTCGGTTCGTTCCAGTTGCAACAGCTCGTACTGATCGAGGTGGCGGCGGCGCTGCTGCTCGTCGCCTGGGTCGTCGAGCCGATGCTGATGGTTCCCGCGGGCGTGGTCGCCGTCGTGCTCGTGCTGATGGCGGTCGTCCGCCGGCACCGCCGTTCGCTTCCCGAGTGGCTCGGAACGTTCCTCGCGCTGCGGACGCGTACCCGCAAGGCGTCCTCCTTCACGGTGCCCGAGGGCACCGAGCCGGGGCTCGCGCCGGTCATGGAGTGCGACCCGGCCCTGCGGACCTACGCGTACAGCGACCGCGACCGGCGACCGGTCGGCATGATCGGCGACGGCACCTTCCTGACCGCGGTCCTGCGGGTCGAGGCGGACGGCACGGCGCTGCGCCCGGACCGCGCGGCCGCGCCGCTGCCGGTCGGGCTCGTCCGGGACGTCCTGAGCGTGGACGGCATCCGCCTGGAGTCGGCGCAGATCGTGCAGCACACGCAGCCCGCTCCCGCGCCGCACCTGCCCGCGCAGTCGATGGCCGCGCGCAACTACGGGCCGCTGCAGGCGCAGACGGGTTCGCCCGCCGTACGGATCACCTGGATCGCGCTCAAACTCGACCCCGAGCTCTGCCCGGAGGCGGTCGCCGCGCGCGGAGGCGGCCTCAAGGGCGCGCAGAAGTGCGTGGTGCGGGCGGCGGACCAGCTGGCGAGCCGGCTCGCGGGCGCCGGGTTCGCCGCGAGCGTGCTGACGGAGCAGGAACTCGTCTCGGCGCTCGCCACCTCGACCTGCGCCAGCCCGATGGCGATAGCACAGGCGGGCCGGGGACAGACGCAGGGACGCCGGACCCAGGAGACCGCGCGGACCTGGCGGGTGGACGACCGGCGGCACACCACGTACTGGGTGGGGCGCTGGCCCCAGCTCGGCGGCCAGGGCGGCTCGGGGGCGTCGATGCCGCAGCTGGTGGCCCTGCTGACCTCGCTGCCCGCGCTCGCGACGACGTTCAGCCTGACGCTGAGCGGCGGGGACCGGCAGGAGGTGACGGTGACGGGACACGTACGGATCACCGGGCGCAGCGACGAGGAACTGGTGGCCGCGCGCCACGAACTGGAGCGCGCCGCGCGCGGGGTGAGGACGGGACTCGTGCGACTCGACCGTGAACAGGTGCCGGGGATCCTCGCGACGCTTCCGCTGGGGGGTGCGCGCTGATGTCCCATGCCGCCTCCTCTCCTTCTTCCTCTTCTCCCTCCTCCTTCGGTACGCCGGCCCGTTCGGGCGCCGGTGGCAGCGGCCGGGCCGACGCGCGCGGCGCCGGCTCCAGGGGGACGGGCCGGGGCACGAAGCCCCGCTTCGGCTTCGGGCTCGTCGGGCCGCGCCGCGACCGGCACTCCGTACCGCTCGACCAACTCGAGGCGCTGGCGCTGCCGGTCGGTGACGACGGCATGGTGATCGGTGTCGACGCCGAGAGCCGGCCCGCCGTGCTCGGCATCAACCGGCCCGTCCCGTACGACATCACACTCATCGGCGGTCTGTGGACCGCCCAGGTGCTGGCCCTCCGGGCGGCCGCCACGGGCGCCCGGGTGGCGGTCGAGACGGGCCGCGCGCAGGCCTGGACGGCGCTCGCGCAGGCCGCCGGCGGCGGCCAGCCGTGCATCGCGCTGCACGACGTGGGACGGGTGCCGCCGCAGGGCGCGTCCGCGGGCAGTCCCGTGGTCGTGATCCGCGACTGCGGCATGCGGCCGCCGCGCGGCCGCGTGGTGTCGGCGCCCTGGCAGTCGGTGGTCACGCTGCTGCCCTATCTGAGCCCGGTCGCGCCCCGGCTCCTGGAGAAGTCCTCGCTGGTCGGCGTCCAGCGGGTGTCCCCCGACGAGGCCACGCAGATCGGCCGCATCATGAGCCTGCCGCGCCACGAGTACGAGGCGCTCTCCACGCTCGCGGACGGAGTGACGCTCTGGTGCACGCCGAGCGACCGCCAGTTCGTCATGACGCAGGGCACCGACGCCGAGACCGGATTGTTGGGCGCCGCGCGCAGGATGGACTGAACGGCACCGAACAGCACAAAGTCGTTCAAGTACGTCCGTTTTTGCATCGATTTGAACCGTCGGGGTTCTCACTCTTCGACGTGGTCAGGTCACTTGGTGACCGGACCGGGTCACGGGGACGGGCACCGAGGGACCGGCGGGCCTGCCCGGGGGTTGCCCGCGCCGATTAGGGTGGAAGAGCCCCGCCCACAACGGCACAAGGGTGCTCGACCACACCAGGAGGCAAAGTGAACGGCGATCGCGACGAGATCCACGGGGGTTGGAGTCCGCCCGCCGACGATCAGTCCGACGCGGATCCCGCCGAGATGACGGGTGAGTTCACCATCGACTACACCCCGCCGGCCTGGTACACGCAGAACGCGTCGGGCGGTGCGGGGGCCGGCGGTGCCACTCCCCCGCCGCCGAGCGGAGCGCCGGTCCCGGTCCCGGGCCTCCCCGCGGGCAGCGGCTTCGAGCCGAGCTGGAACACGGGATCTCCGGCGGCGGGTACGCCTGCCGGGGGCACGCCCGTGGCCGGCACGCCCGTGGCGGGTGGACCTGCGACGGCTACGCCTCCGGTCGCCGGGCACGTACCCCCGGTGGGGATGCCTCCCGTGGCCGCACCTCCGGCTGTCACGCCTCCCGCGGTCACCCCTCAGGTCGCCGCTCCCCCCGTCGCCGCTCCCCCGGTCGCCGCTCCCCCGGTCGTCACGCCTCCCGTCGTCGCGGCTTCCGACGCCTCGGCGCCGGGCTCCTTCCCGCCGCCCGCCCCGCTGCCGGGCGCTGCGGCGCCCGCGCCCGCGGCGCCGTTCGGGGGCGGGGACGTCGAGAGCGGCTCGACCATGCGCTTCTCCCCCGCCGCGCTGCAGCGCGAGATCGCGGAGCGCGCGGCGGAGGCCACCGAGGCCACCCCCGCCGCTCCCGCGACGCCCGGTGCCGACGCCGAGGAGCCGGCCCCGACCGCCGACGACAGCACGTCGGCCGAGACCGAAGCGGCCGCCGCGGCGGCGGTGGACGTGACGGAGTCCGGCACGGAGGACGTCCTCTCCGTCGACGCACACGAAGCATCGGAGACGCCCGAAGCGTCCCAGGCACCCGAGGCACCGGAAGTACACGCCGAGGCCGCGTCCGGACCGGCCGCCGACGCCATGGCGAGCACGAGCCCGCGCACGGAGGACGCCGATACCGGCTCCGGATCGGTCGCCGACGCCGTGCCCGCCGACGCCATGCCCGCGGACGCCCCCGGCGACGCGGCGCTTCCGGAGGCCGTCCCGGCCGCTCCCGAAGCACTGACCGAGCCGATGGCTCCGGTCCCCCATCCGCCGGCCGACGCCGCACCGCAGGGCTTCGGTCCCGACGCGGCTCCCGGTCCGTTCCCCGGTGCCGCTCCTGCGCCCGTGCCCGCCCCCGGGCAGCCCTTCCCTGCCACCGGGCCGCAGTCCGGCACCGGACTGCCGCCCCTGCCGCCGTCGTTCCAGCCGGCCGCTCCCGGGCCCGCCCAGCAGTGGCCCGCGCAGCCCGGCGCACAGCCGCAGCCCCAGGCCGCGCCATTGCCGCCCGCCGCCGCATGGCCGCCGCCCGCCACTCCCGGCGCGCCCGGCCCCGTACCGCCGCAGGCCCAGCCGCAGCCCCAGGCGCCCGGCGCCTACGGCTACCCGCACCCCGGCGCCGTACCCCCGCAGGCGCCGCACGACCAGCAGGCGCCGTACCCGCCCCAGGCTCCCGGTGGTTACGGCTACCCC
Source organism: Streptomyces sp. NPDC029956 (assembly GCF_055574655.1). Classification (NCBI taxonomy): domain Bacteria; kingdom Bacillati; phylum Actinomycetota; class Actinomycetes; order Kitasatosporales; family Streptomycetaceae; genus Streptomyces; species Streptomyces sp. NPDC029956. The sequence continues at coordinate 24,558 of NZ_JBVHZJ010000084.1, forward strand.
CAGGCTCCCGGCGCCCCCCAGGCCCCGCAGCCCCAGCCCCCGGCTCCCGCCCCGCAGGGCGGCTACGGCTTCCCGCAGCCCGGGACGCCGCCGCAGCAGGCCGGTTACGGCTACCCGCAGGGGGCACCTGCCGGTCCGCAGGGCCCGGGGGGACAGCCCGGGCCCCCCGGTGGCGTGCCGCCGCAGGCCCAGGGCGGCTACGGCTACCCGCACCCCGCCGCCGTACCCCCGCAGGCTCCGGCCCCCCAGCCGCCGCACGACGGACAGCCCGTCGACCCGAGGACCGGGGCCGCCTGGCCCTCGCCCGTGACGCACGACCAGCGGGAGCGGTCCGTACCGGGCGCCCCGCTCGGCTACAACGCGGCCGTCGAGCTGTCCTCCGACCGCCTTCTGCGGAACAACAAGCAGAAGCCCAAGTCCAGCCGGACGCCCGGCGGGGCCGCCGCCCGCTTCAAGCTCGGCGGCAAGAAGGAGGAGGCGGAGCGGCAGCGCAAGCTGGAGCTGATCCGGACCCCCGTCCTCTCCTGCTACCGGATCGCGGTCATCTCGCTCAAGGGCGGTGTCGGCAAGACGACGACCACCACCGCGCTGGGCGCGACGCTCGCGACCGAGCGGCAGGACAAGATCCTGGCGATCGACGCCAACCCGGACGCCGGAACGCTGGGCCGCCGGGTGCGGCGCGAGACCGGGGCGACCATCCGCGACCTGGTGCAGGCGATCCCGTACCTGCACTCGTACATGGACATCCGCCGGTTCACCTCGCAGGCGCCGTCCGGTCTGGAGATCCTCGCCAACGACGTGGACCCGGCCGTCTCGACGACGTTCAACGACGAGGACTACCGGCGGGCGATCGACGTCCTGGGCAAGCAGTACCCGATCATCCTCACGGACTCGGGCACCGGTCTGCTGTACAGCGCGATGCGCGGGGTGCTCGACCTCGCCGATCAGCTGATCATCATCTCCACGCCCTCCGTGGACGGCGCGTCCAGCGCGTCGACGACGCTGGACTGGCTCTCCGCGCACGGCTACGCGGATCTGGTGCAACGCTCCATCACGGTCATCTCCGGGGTCCGCGAGACCGGCAAGATGATCAAGGTCGAGGACATCGTGCAGCACTTCCAGACGCGCTGCCGCGGCGTCGTGGTCGTGCCCTTCGACGAGCACCTGTCGGCCGGCGCCGAGGTGGACCTCGACATGATGCGGCCGAAGACCCGGGAGGCGTACTTCCACCTCTCGGCGATGGTGGCCGAGGACTTCGTCCGGGCGCAGCAGGCGCAGGGCCTGTGGACCGGCGACAACCAGGGCGCGCTGCCGCCCCACATGGCCCCGCCGATGCCGGGCCACCAGATGCCCGGACAGCCGATGCCCGGTCAGCAGATGCCGGGGCAGCCCATGCCCGGTCAGCCGGTGCCGGGGCAGCCCATGCCCGGTCAGCCGGTGCCGGGGCAGTTCGCGCCCGGCCAGCCCGTGCCGGGGCAGCCGTACGGGGCCCAGCCGATGCCCGGCCAGCCCATGCCCGGCCAGCCCGTCCCGGGGCAGCCCATGCCCGGCCAGCAGCCGCCCGGCCAGCCCGGTCAGCCGTACCCGCCGCAGCAGCCGCAGCAGCCGCAGCAGCAGCCGTACGGTCAGCAGCCGGCGCCGGGGCAGCCGTACGGCGCGCCGCCCGTGCCCGGACAGCCGTACGGGGCCCAGCCCATGCCCGGACAGCCGATGCCGGGACAGCCGATGCCGGGTCAGCCGTACGGAGCACAGCCCGCGCCCGGACAGCCGTTCGGCGCGCCTCCCGGCCAGCCCGGTATGCCGCAGGGCTGGCAGCAGCCGCAGCCGGGTCAGCCGCTGCCTCCGCAGGCCGATCCGCAGGATCACGGTCACGGGCAGCCGCAGGGTCAGGGGCAGGGCCATGACCAGGGACAGGGGCAGGTCCCACCGCCGAACTGGTCGCAGGAGCAGCCGCCGCAGGCTCCGCCAGCCCCTCAGCAGTAAGGCGTCACAGGAGTAGACCAATGAGGCCCCGTACCGGTTCCCCGGTACGGGGCCTCTTGGCATTCCCGCAGCCCACAAGGGGTTTGAGGGATCGTTGACGACGGCAGACCACCGCTGATAAACCTTCGCTTCACTCACCGTCAGCCCAAGATCCACGACAGATCCCCCGACGCGAGGTCACGTCCCATGGTCATGGTCACGAAGGTTCCGCCCCGTCACACTCCCACCCACAGAGCGCTCCGTCTGCTGCTCGCCTCCGGTGTCACCGCCGTCTCGCTCGTGGCCGTTCCCGGTACCGCCGCCGCGGAGGACGACAAGTCCGCGGGGAACACGCTCACCGTCGCCGTCTCACAGAGCATCGACTCGCTGAGCCCGTTCCTCGCCCAGAAGCTCACCTCGACCAGCATCCACCGGCTGGCGTACGAGTACCTCACCAACTACGACGCGCAGGACGCCCGTACGGTCCCGGGCCTGGCGACGGCGTGGACCCCGTCGGCGGACAAGCTGACGTGGACGTACACGATCCGCGAGAACTCGAAGTGGTCCGACGGGAAGCCGGCCACCGCCGAGGACGCGGCCTGGACCTTCAACAAGATGATGACCGACCCGAACGCCGCCACCGCCAACGGCAGCTTCACGGCCAACTTCGCGCAGGTCACCGCACCCGACCCGAAGACGCTCGTCATCCGGCTCAAGAAGCCGCAGGCCACCATGACCGCGCTCGACGTGCCGATCGTGCCGAAGCACGTCTGGGAGAAGGTCGGCGACTTCTCGAAGTTCAACAACGACAAGCAGTTCCCCATCGTGGGCAACGGGCCCTTCGTCATCACGGACTTCAAGGTCGACCAGTACATCAAGCTCAAGCCGAACAAGACGTTCTGGCGGGGCGCGCCGAAGTTCGACGAGCTGGTCTTCAAGTACTACAAGGACGGGGACGCCGCCGTCGCCGCCCTCCAGAAGGGCGAGGTGTCCTTCGTACCGAATCTGACGCCCGCCCAGGCCGCCGCGCTCAAGACCCAGAAGAACGTCAAGGTCAACGACGCTCCCGGCCGTCGCTTCTACGCCATCGCCACCAACCCCGGCGCGCGGGCCCAGGACGGCAAGACCTTCGGCAACGGCCACAAGGCGCTGCTCGACCCGGCCGTCCGCAGGGCGCTCTTCCTGGCGGTCGACCGCACCACCCTCGTGGACAAGGTCTTCCAGGGCCACGCGGTCGAGGGCGAGGGCTACATCCCGCCGCGCTTCGGCTCGTACTTCTGGAAGCCCGAGGACGCCCAGAAGCGCTCGTACGACCCCATCGCCGCCGAGAAGGCGCTGCTCGCGGCCGGGTACCGGAAGAACGCCGAGGGCGAGCGGGTCGACAAGGACGGCAAGCCGCTGAACTTCCGGATCCTCTGTCACGCCACCGACCCGAACGACAAGGCGGTCGGCAAGTACCTCCAGGAGTGGTGGGGCGCGCTGGGCATCGGCCTGAAGGTCGAATGCCTGGACAGCGTCTCGGACCCCTGGGTCAAGGGTGACTACGACCTCGCGTTCGACGGCTGGTCGGTCAACCCCGACCCGGACTACGTCCTGTCGATCCACACCTGCGGCACGCTCCCCGCGACGCCGAAGGACTCCGGGGCCACCGACAACTTCATCTGCGACAAGGAGTTCGACGGGCTCTACGCGCAGCAGGCGGTGGAGTACGACACCGCCAAGCGGGCGGATCTGGTGAAGCGGATGCAGTCCCGGCTGTACGACACGGGGTACATGAACATCATGGCCTACCCGAACGCCCTCGAGGCGTACCGCACGGACCAGATCGCGTCCATCACGACCATGCCCGAGGCCGCCGGAAACCTGTGGGGCCAGGACGGCTACTGGAGCTGGTGGTCGGCCACGCCCACGGCCTCCGCGTCCGACAGCGACAGCTCCGGCTCCTCGACCACCCTCTGGCTGATCCTCGGCCCCGTCGCGCTCGTCCTCGTCGCCGTGGGCGTCTGGGCCGCCCGCCGCCGTCGCACCACCGCCGACGACCGCGAGTAGTCCGTGACGACAACGAGCACCCCCGCCGACGTGGGGGGGGGGGGGGGGGGGGGGGGGAGGGGGGAGAGGAAACACGCCAGCATGCCCCACCCCACCCCCCCCCCCCACCCCCCGGAGAGCTGAGTAGAGAGCGTCTTT